>CALZHR010000021.1 GCA_945787335.1 uncultured Desulfuromonadales bacterium | reverse complement strand
GGCTGCTCTACGTGCGCAAAAAGTTGCTCGACAAGCTGGAGCCGCCGCTGCTCAATCACCACGCCGCGACCCTGCTCTCCTCCAGCAGCTTCCGGCTGCGCAACGACGCCAGGCGCTTCGAATGCTGGGAGCGCAGCTGCGCCGGTCAGCTCGGGCTGGGAACCGCCATCGATTACGCCCTCGACTGGGGGCTGGAGGCGATCGCAAAGCGGATCAATATCTCGACCGTCCCCTTCTCGGCCACCCCTTGAGCTGCGAACAGCGCCAGCTCCCCGAACTGGCCCGCGCTTCACTGCAATACTACAACAGCGATGAGGAGCTGGATTATTTCCTTGAAGTCCTGCCGCTGCTGCTGAAGAATGTCTGAAGCCCTCCCCGCCGCCCGAGAGGAAACACCATGACGATTCACCACCAGCCGATCAATGAACGTATCGACTGGCTGTTAGAGTTGGCCAGGCGCCACACCACCGGGTTCCGCAGCCCGGAGGCCAGCCTGGCGCGCGAGCACTACCGCGCCTGCCATCCGACGGCGATCGTGGTTCTCAAGTGCATGGACGGCCGGATCAACATCCCGGTGGTCACCAACACGCCGCCCGGCATCATCCAGCCGTTCCGCAATCTCGGCGGGATGTTCGACCTCGGCTGGCCGCACCTGGGAGAAGTCCTCGCCAGCCATGTGCAGCGCATGGTCACCGACGGACGCCGGGTGCTGATCCTGATCACCTATCACTTCTCCAAGGGGGAAGCCCAGCGCGGCTGTGCCGGCTTCGGCTACGACACTGCGGCGGCCATAGCCCATACCCGCGACATCAAGCGACAGGCGGAGCAGATCTTCGGCCACCGCCGCGGCACCGTCTATCCGTTGATCTGCGGTTTCGAGACCGATGAGGATGCCCTGCTGCTGCATGGCGTCGACGACCAGCAGCTCGACCTGGCGCTAATCACCGAGGAGCAGTACCCCAGCCTCGGTCAGCGGCTGACAGCCCTCTACCCCGACATGCCGGATCAGATGCATTACGACCTGCTGCGACTGCTGCAGGGCAACCTGCAATGGATCGCCCAGGTGCGCAACAGCTGCCGGCTGCTGGAAATCGAGCACCGGGAATGGATGATCTGCCTCGGCCGCGGCTTCGACTTTCTGCACACCCCCAACCTGGCGTTGATTATCGGCCCCTACAGCCCCGATCTGGCCGACCCGATCCGCAAAGCCGCCGGGATCATCGAAGCGAACATGCAGGCCGGACGCATCCCCAATGACGGCTTCCTGCTGTTCGCCGCGGCCCCCTACGATGAAATCGGGGTCGACCGGGCACGCGCCGAACTCAAATCGCGCTTTCTCGGCGATTACGCCGCGACGGTGATCTGCAGCGACTTTCCGCTGCTGGCCGAACGCATGCACCGGAAAACCGCCGTCCTCTCCTGGCATTCGCGCGAGCTGGAAATCCTGGCGGACTCGTAACCGGGCCGGGCTAGACCAAGGGGGCAGCAGAGCGTGCTCGCCTCTTCAGCAGGTGAGAGGATGCCTCAGCAATTGTCGACTTGACAGGTCAGCAATCACTGATAGCCTTGTTAGGAGCAAGGCCACGAAACGCCAAACCTGCTGAAAAGCAGGGACGGAAAGCCACGGATCTTATTCCTCCACCAACAAAGATCGCCGAGCTGCCGAAGGGTGTACACACCTGCGGTGAGTTCGGCATTTTTGTTGGGGCAACCGGCGAAAGGTTAAAAAGCCGTTACCCCCCAATATTTGCCACCCCTCTCACCCATTTACATTTAGCCGGGAGCGAAACTTATGCGTATCGCGAAGGAAGATGTCCCGATCAAAATCGATGTCCCTGGTGCAACGGCCCGTCAGCTTCCAGATTTTGGCGACGCCAGCGGCTACGGAAAAATCGGCGGCGAATATTTCTCTCTCGCCGCCGGGACCGATATCGCGCCCCTGCTGAAAGGACTCGCAGGGGACCTCTGCCAATCGCCGCACTGGGGATATGTTCTGCAAGGAAAATTAACCGTCAGTTTTGCCGATGGCCATCAGGAGATAACAGCAGCAAACGACCTGTTCTACTGGCCTCCGGGACATTCGGTCAAAGCCGACGAAGACACCGAGATGATTCTCTTCAGCCCACAACACGAACATGGCCTGGTGATCGCGCATATCGCCGCCCAAATCCAGGGCTGAACAACGCTGTGAACCCCAGGAGAAAGTAGATGAGCAAGCTTGCGGTTGTTCAAAGCGCACCGGTCTTCCTCGACAAGCAGCAGACCATTGCCCTGGCTGTCGAGCTGACAGCGGAAGCCGCTGCTGCCGGGGCCGATCTGATTATTTTTTCTGAAGCCTTCATACCCGGCTACCCGACCTGGATATGGCGCCTGCGACCGGGCACCGACTGGGGGCTCGCAGAGGAATTGCATGCCCGACTGCTTGGCAATGCGGTCCGCATCGACGCCGGGGATCTGACCCCGCTTTACGAATCCGCGCGCCGGCACAAGGTAACAATTGTCTGCGGGATCGAGGAAAGGGAGACTCAACTCAGTCAGGCGACCCTTTATAACAGCGTCGTTGTCATCGGCCCCGAGGGTCGCTTATTGAACAAACACCGCAAGCTGATGCCGACCAACCCGGAGCGGATGGTCTGGGGGTTCGGGGATGCAACCGGACTGAAGGTTGTCGAGACGCCGGCCGGCCGGATCGGCACCCTGGTGTGCTGGGAGAACTTCATGCCCCTGGCCAGGTATGCCCTGTATGCCCAGGGGGTAGAGATTTACATCGCGCCGACCTATGACAGCGGCGCCGGCTGGATCGGCAGCCTGCAACATATTGCCCGCGAGGCGCGTTGCTGGGTTGTCGGTTGTGGCAATCTGCTGCGCGGCAGCGACTTCCCCGCCGACTTCCCGGAGAAATCACGCCTTTACCCCGACCCTGAGGAATGGGTGAATCCGGGGGATTCGGTGGTCATTGCGCCCGGCGGAGAGATTGTCGCCGGACCGCTGAACAAAGAGACCGGAATTCTCTACGCTGAGATCAATCTGAAAAAAGTCGCTGACGCCAAACGGGCGCTGGACATTGTCGGGCATTACTCACGCCCCGACATTTTCACCCTGCAGGTGAACAACGGAGCACAATCACCGGTTAATTTTACCGACGAATCAGGCTTTTAGGGCCTGACCGTCATCAGGAGACCAGCATGACTCAAGCAACAGGCTATCGTGGCAGCTGTTTTTGCGGAACGGTTGAATTTAGCTTAACAGGCGATCCGGAGGCGATGGCCTATTGCCATTGCGCGTCCTGCCGGCACTGGTCAGCCGGCCAGGTCAATGCCTTCACGTTGTGGCAACCGGAACGCTTCAAGATCACCAGAGGTGCAGAGAATATCGCCTCCTTCGACAAGCTCAGCGCTGCCAACAACCTACCCGGGACAAGTGCGCGCAAGTGGTGCAAGACCTGTGGCGGTCATGTCTTTATCGAACACCCGACTATGGGGGTCGTCGATGTTCCGGCAGCAATCATCAAGGGATTCTCTTTTGTTCCCGGCTTCCATGTGCACTATCAGGAGACAGTTCATCCGATGCAGGATGGCCTGCCCAAGTTCAAGGATCTACCGGCTGAAGCTGGAGGCTCTGGGGAAAAACTCCCTGAGTGAGCTGAATTCCTGCTGGATGCATATTATTGCCCAATGCGTCCAGCCATTATGATGTGAAACCAGCCGGGCATCATTGCGTGTAACCCGCCACCTGTTATGAAACACCCCCCCTGTCTGACAGAGGTGGCGGCCCTTCAAAAACTCACAATACTTGAGTTCAAAATTCTACATGGGCTAAAAGCAGCCTATCCCCTTTTCCCCTTCGAGCTCTAACCGCTCAGTGTCAGTGCCGGCGGCCAGGCATTATGCCAAGGAGTGGTAAACTGGTCTACAGAGGTACACATATGGACCGCAATATTCATGAACTTGCCGAACTGCGCGACCGGACTGGGATCTTTCAAAACCGAGCTCACGCAGGACAGATCCTAGGCGGGCTCCTGGAGCCGTGGCGACGGCAGAAGCCACTGGTGCTGGCCATTCCGGCGGGAGGCGTCCCTGTGGCGACCGAGGTCGCCCGAAGTCTCGACTGTCCTCTCGATCTGGCAGTGGTAAGCAAGATAACCCTACCCTGGAACTCGGAGGCCGGATTCGGCGCCGTCGCCTGGGACGGGACGGCGGCTCTGAATGAAAAGATGCTCCCCTATCTTGGCCTTTCCCCGGAGCAGATTGCCGCTGGGAAGCAGCAGACGTACACCAAAGTCCGCCGTCGCATGCAACTGTTTCGCGGCCGACGCCCCTTTCCCGAGCTAAAGGATAAAACAGCCATCTTAGTCGATGACGGTCTGGCAAGCGGCTTTACCATGACGGTGGCAGTACAGGCCCTGCGCCGATCCGGCAGCAATAAAATCATCGTAGCCGTGCCGACCGGTCATCTCGACGCTGTGCAGCGCCTGGCGGCACAGGTCTACGCCCTCTGCTGCACCAACATCCGCAGTGGCTGCAGTTTTGCCGTTGCGGCGGCCTATCTGCTCTGGCGCGATGTGACGGAGCAGGACGTTCTAGCACTTCTGCCGGAATTTTGGGATATGCAGTAAAGTCTTTCAGCGAGAATAACCTAAAGGTGGGGACAGATAGTGCAAAAACTAACCACTGCCGAGACGAAAACGGACGCGTGAATGATAGAGGCATTGAGGCGCTCTTTTCCCCACAAAATATTGGCCTAATGGATCTGACTGGGTGACCATTTCTTGTTTGTCCGGGGCGACAAGAACGCAAACACGCGCCGGCTACCCACGCCCATTTTTAGTGATAAAATTTTCAGTACTCAACCCTTTGAGAGGAGAGTCTGATGTCAGTCACGAACAGGGAGTCAGGGACGAATGTGCATGAGGTTTCCGATGGGATTTATCGCATTAACACGCCGGTCAAGATTCCAGGAGCAGGCGGGTTTTCCTTCAATCAGTACCTCATCGTGGATGATGAACCTTTGCTCTTTCATACCGGCCTGAGAAAGATGTTTCCTCTGGTTCGCGAAGCGGTGGCGAGCGTCTTGCCGGTCGAGAGGCTCCGCTACATCGCGTTTTCCCATGTTGAAGCAGATGAATGCGGCTCGCTCAACGAATGGCTTGAAGCAGCACCACAGTCTGCACCGCTGTGCGGCACTGTGGCTGCCATGGTGTCGATCGGCGACCTCGCCGATCGGATGCCCCGCGCTTTAGCCGATGCCGAGTTACTCACCCTCGGTAAGCACTCGGTGCGCTGGTTCGACACGCCACACCTGCCCCATGCGTGGGAATGTGGATTTCTGGCCGAAGAGCATACTGCAACGCTGCTCTGTGGCGACCTGTTCACGCAGGGAGGCTCAAAACTCCCACCCGTCACAGAGTCGGACATTCTTGAAACCAGCGAGGCTTTTCGCCACAAGATGGATTACTTTTCACACTCAAAAAATGCACGCGGGATGATCGAAAGGCTTGCCTCGACAAACCCGACGACGCTTGCGTGCATGCACGGCAGCGTATGGCGTGGCGACGGTGCGCAACTGCTGCGGGATCTTGCTGATGCCCTCTCCGCGTGATTCACGCCTTGCCTGGCAGCTGCATGTCGCTCAACCAGACTAACCAGAGATCGTCAGTTAGTCCGACAAGTCACGATAGGTGAGACTTTAAGCCGCTTCATCTCGCTGTGATAGAAGGTTTGAGAAAGTCCTTGCTGGCAAAATTTACATCTTTCGCTTAGTTACGTAGACAGCCAGACCGCTAAATATCTCTTGGCTAAGTTGCCATGTTTTATTTCAGCCCGGTTTAAAGCGTTTTGCCAGTTCCTCGATATGAGCCGGACCGATCTCGCAACACCCCCCGATAATCGTAGCACCCTGCTTGATCCAGCCCTCGGCAAAATCTGCATAGACCTCTGGCCCAAGATTGGTGCGGGCCTGCAAATGATCGACAGTCGCACCCTCCTGCAAGTAATCCGGCGCGATTTCCACAAATCCATTAGCGTAAGCACCCATCGGAATACCCTGACCAGCCAACGCGGGGAACGCCTGATTCACCGCCTCGGGGGGCGAGCAGTTGATCAGTAATGCGGCAAGATTAAACTCCGAAAGCAGCGGCAGTATCTCTGTAATCGCCTCCCCGGAGCGGAGCCGCGTACCTTCCCCGTCATCGATACTCACCGCAAGCCAGACAGGTCTCCGGCCCGAGCTTGCTCCCATCAACGCACCACGTGCCTGCGCCACCGATGACATAGTTTCACAAAGGAATATATCGACATAAGGCTCTTGGATGGCTGCAATCTCAGCATAAAGCTCTGCGGCCTCCTCGATCGAAGGCGCAAGATCAGGACGATAGGACCGCCCGCACGGTCCCATGGACCCCGCGACCAGCCCCTGACCGTGCTCATCTCTGGCCGAAACCGCCAGCTGACACGCGGTCTGATGAAGTTCGGCGAAGCGGTGCTCAAGCCCAAAAGGACTCAGACGATCTCGAAGAATGGCGTAGCTGTTGGTGGTCGCAATGTCCGCACCTGCTAAGAAGTAATCGCGGTGCAGCTCACGCACCAATTCTGGGTGGTCAAGCAAGAACTGGGTTGACCAGAGCTCGGTCGGTACTGACCCAGAACGTGCCAGCAGTTCTTGCCCCAAACCTCCATCGAGAAGCGTGATATCCATGCGGTCTGCCTTTCCATGCTCTGACTGATATGGATTCAGTATTGCGGGCATTTACCGCTTTGTCAAAAGGCTGTGTTAGTGTTCCAAAAATATTGGCGCGTGAGATTAAGTCACGACTTTTGAGGTCTTCCCGACAGCAACGGCTGACGACTCAATTTAGTGTTTTTGGGGTGAAATTGCTTTCTCCTGCCTGCGGCCAAAAGAAAATTCTAATCATTGAAAGTCCGACGAAATTCAATTAATGCGTCGTTGACTTCCTCAATGTCATAAGCTTGCGGATCGAAGCCTCCGCCAATCCATTCTTTGTACGACTCATGCTCTGGGTGATTTTTATCCTCCAAGGCCTCCAAAAAGTCATAGTATCCCCACGTACCCCCAACATCTTCGGGAGGGCAGGCTCCTTTGGCTTTGACACACACAGGAATTGTCTGTTCGGAATCAAAAGGTAGATTTTTTTCAAGTGTAATTTTGTGATCCCACCCATCACCGAAATCGTATTCATACCCAATGGATTCTTTTTCGTTTTTCAATAGCTGGTTTAACCGGAATTTTGTTTCGTCGAGAACTTCCATGTCCATAAGATCATATTCCGGATCAGGTCCTCCATAGAAAGTACCCCGACAGGTGAATTGGTGAAGGTGAGAGTCTGTCCATCCCATAACTACTTGTAACAGCATGTGTAGCTCATCTAGCCTGATGGTATCTACAGTTAAAAAGCGTCTCCAGATTGGAGGTTTTGAGCCCTTTAGTCCGATTTTTAACTGATACAGCCTACGAAGCTTCTTTGCCACAGCAAGTCCTTTCTCTGCCCAAAAGTGCAAGAATAAGCTCTATCAGTTTCAATGCATTTGCCGCTTTATGCCAAATTCAACTCGAAAGTCAGAGGCCTTAACCCTTGGCACGATTCTACGCCGATTTTTTTCAAGTTCAACGATCCCATAGCGAGCCATAGTCTTTAGGGTCCTGGAAAGATTACTAACTGATCTTCCCGTTAGCTCCTCAAGTTCTTTGAGCGATTGAGGGTGCTTTTCCAAGATGACCTGCAGCAGCTTCTGGTTGTCACTGTTAAGGACCTGGGCCATGGATTGTAAGGACTCGAACCAGATCTTCGGTTCGTCACCGTGGGGGACATACTCCCCTTTGGCAATCGCTATTGTTCTATGCTTGTAGTCTTCTCTGGACATGATGCCAATTTTTACAACGCTATCAGGCATGGCCTTCTCCTAAGAATGTTTCTATTGCCGACCAAAAGTCCTCAAGAAGTTGACCGGCAGATTCGAATTCGTACTCGAAAACTTTCTCCATCTGATGTTTGTGGTCCCAAGTCACCTTTCGAGTGCCAAACCGCTTTCTTTTCGGCTTAATCCCGTGAGCATTATCAAAACCGATGACACGGCGGTTGTAATTGTCATGGAGGGTTAGGCTATAATTGATTCCGTGAGGTATCTGTGGACTTGGGTCAACCTGGTAGGCTTCGAACTTTATCCAATAACCATTCTCTAACGGATAAATCTCACCATTCAGATTTAGCAAATTTTCGAGATCGAAAGTGTCCAACAGCCGTTTTCCTTATCATGTTATCACCAGGTGATAACTATAGCACTTTTCAAATATACGGCAAGAAAAAAGCCCCTTCAACCGGTGTGGCCAAAGAGGGTCTTCGTTATTAACTCACGACTTGTGAGATTCGAAAACGTCTAGCAGGCTGGTAGCGATTCAGTCCGCGCTGATATACTATCATTCATAAACGGTGACCATTTTAAATTGATTTTATTTTAGTCGAGAGAGGATGCATCATGAGAATCGGAATATTTTACGGCGGCAGCACTGGCAATACCGCTTTAATCGCTAAACGTCTCTCGGAGCTTGTCAACACCGCACGCCTGAATCCCATTGCTAATATAGTGCGGGCAGATCTGGAAGCCTATGACCTGCTGATTCTCGGCACTTCAAGCTGGCACGACGAGGGGGATCGCCTTCAAAGTGATTGGAACGACGCCTATGATTGCCTGCGTGAGGCACAGTTGGAGGGGAAAAAGGTCGCTCTATACGGTCTCGGAGATCAGATCCGTTATCCGGATGCCTTTGTCGACGGGATGAAGGCTCTGCATGATCTGGCGGTGGCGGCTGGAGCCAGCATCATCGGCAAATGGCCTGATAGAAACTACGACTACACATCCTCAGCTGCAGTTGAAGGGGATTATTTCCTAGGCTTGCCCCTTGATGTCGAAAACCAGGACCAGCTTACCGAGCAACGTCTGGCCACCTGGGTATCTCAGCTGCAGGAGGAAGTGGGTATTACCTAATTCGGGACCATCGGCTATTGAGGGAACATAATTCCTTTTTCCCGAGGTTGCCCCGGCAACGCCCATCAAACCAGGACACGTTAATTCTAATACGAGGAGAGTATTGTCATGTCTGAAACTATCTGTAATTGCATGAACGTCGATCGTGAGACCATAGTCAAAGCCATTAAAGAAAAAAACCTGACTACGGTTGAGGAAGTCCAAGACGCCACCACTGCGGGAACCGGTTGTGGTAGCTGTGTTCCTGATATTGAAGATATCCTGGCGGAAGAATCCTGAACAGAATTTTTGGAACTGAATAGATACTCCCAGGCAACCCTGGGGGTATCTATTGATTGATTAAATCACAACATTCAAGAACCCGAAACAGAGAAGCCCCGGTCGTAGCCAGGGCTTCTTTTTGTTACTACATAACGGAAGATCAGTACTAATCAGAATGAACCTTGTTCGGGATGCAGACGAGACTGGCATCCTCGGTCTGTCTCCCGCAGGTACCGCATTCGTATTCTAACCTGCTCTTTTCTTCTTGGCACATATTTGTGTCCCTGGGAGATGAGCCGCAATGATCAACGCGTTTTTCAAGTTCGACGGGGTTACATAAATGATTCCTGGTTTTCGTAATTATCCCGCATGTTGAACATTCAAACGTCTTGTTCATCACTATTCTCCTCAATTTGCCAAGAGGCAGGAGGCCCATTGGTAAGAGTTCCGGTCGCCGAAATCGTTGACCGGGCTGTACATTATCCTTGGCCAGCTCGGCCATCGTTAACCACAAAGGCCCGCTGATTTCCGCCTCCCTTGTGAAAGGATGACTTTGTCAGGATTTTTAAATATGACTCAATTAGTACCACCAAAAAAATTACCATTCAAGTCACATTTGCAATTAATTCCAACCAATCTCAGTTTGGCAGGTCTTGGCTCCGCAATGGCTGGATACCAGGGGGGATTCTTCGTTTCAAAATTATGGATCTGATAGACGACACAGGGGGCCACCAATCGCCTTCTCACAAGTTACTTCAAAACCAGTTTCAGATGTCCTTAGCAGATCCTGACCGACAGGGTGGCGGGTTTCGATCATAATGACTGGCGGGTTTCACGCCATTACCAAGTGGCGGATTTCATCATTATAGGCACTGGATCCGGGCCACCTGAAGATCCGGCCGGCCGTTTTCAACGTTCAGCTGCAAATCGTTGAAGCGCTTTTCATGCTGTTTTTCGTCACCGAGAGACAGCGCCAGGTAGCCGCCATTTCAGAGAATTCTCCTTGTTGCGCAACCTCGGAAAGGGCGGGATAGAGATCGCGCCACGCCTACTTCTCCTCCGACAAACATTTGCTGCAGGTCCCGTAGGCGACAAGATTGCGCCGCTCCACCCGCCCCCAGGCATGTACCTCATCCGGCAAGGGGGCCTGGTCGATAAACTGCCACTGGAAATCGATGATCTCCTTGCACTGCTGGCAGATCAGGTGATGATGCAGCAGCTGCGCGACCTCGAAACGGGCCTGACTTTCGACCGTTTCGACCTTGTTGATCAGACCGTGGCTGGCAAAGGTGCCCAGGGTGCGATAAACGGTATCGAGAGAGAGGCTCGGCATTTTCCAGCTCAGCCGCTGGTGCAGGATCTCCGCCGTGGGGTGATCTTTGGCCGCCGCCAATTCGCGAAAGATCTCCAGCCGTTGAGGTGTCAACCGCAAGCCCGCTTTGCGGCAGGCATCCTGAAAGGCAAGCTGTTGTTCTGGCGGCGAAGCTGGCATATGGACCATCCTGCAAGTAAGAATTATTCGTACCTAAGAAGCTAGCTTGAGCACCCCCTGCTGTCAAGTTTCCAGAGATAAATAGAATACCACCTTGACCCTTATCCGCCTATCCGGATATAAAGATCTCATGAAATCCACCAGTCAACTCCTCAAGGCTTTTTCCGAAGAGACCCGCCTGCGGATCATCAACCTGCTGAGCGCTGGGGAACTCTGCGTCTGCGACCTGATGGCGATCCTCGACCTGCCGCAGTCGACCGTCTCACGCCATCTGGCCTACCTGCGCAACACGGGCCTGGTGGTCGACCGGCGGCAAGGGGTCTGGATGCATTACCGACTGGCGACAGACCTCACAGAATTCCAACAAAACCTTATGCAACTGATTCAGGCCGAAATTTCGCGGCGGCCCCAGGGGAAACAGGACCGCAGCTCATTGGAGCAGCGCGGCGCAGAAGCGCAGCAGGGATGCTCACAAAGCGCAGGTGAACTGTGATCGACAATCGCTGGAGAAATAGATGATTCGAGTCGGCATTAATGGCTTCGGTCGCATGGGCCGCCTGGCGCTGCGCGCTGCCTGGGATTGGGCGGAGTTCAAAATCGTCCATATCAACGAAATCAAAGGGGGCGCCGAATGCGCCGCGCACCTGCTCGAGTTCGACTCGGTGCATGGCCGCTGGGAGCGTGAAATCAGCCAGGACGGCAATTCCCTGTCGGTCGATGGCGAAAGGCTCAGCTTCAGCGAATTCGATCAGCCGGGGGAGGTTCCCTGGGATGAGCTGGGCGTCGACATCGTCATCGAAGCGACCGGCAAGTTCCGCACCACCGCGCTGCTGCAGCCCTACTTCGACCGCGGGGTGAAAAAAGTGATCGTCGCCGCCCCGGTCAAAGAAGGCGCGCTGAATCTCGTCATGGGGGTCAACGACCAGCTCTACGATCCGGCCGAGCATCACCTGCTGACCGCCGCCAGCTGCACCACCAACTGCCTGGCGCCGGTGGTCAAGGTGCTGCACGAGAACATCGGCATCGAGCACGGGATCATCACCACCATCCACGATGCCACCAACACCCAGGTGGTGGTCGACGCGCCGCACAAAGACCTGCGCCGCTCGCGGGCGGCGGGCCTGTCGCTGATCCCCACCACCACCGGCAGCGCCACCGCCATCACCCTGATCTACCCGGAGCTTGAAGGCAAACTGAACGGCCACGCGGTGCGCGTGCCGCTCTTGACCGGCTCGCTGACCGACGCGGTGTTCGAGATGTCGCGCGAGGTCACCGCCGCCGAGGTCAACCAGCTGTTCCACGAGGCGGCACAGACTTACCTCAAGGGGATCCTCGGCATCGAAGAGCGGCCGCTGGTCTCCATCGACTTCAAGAGCGACCCCCGCTCGGCGATCGTCGACGCGCCCAGCACCATGGTGGTTGACGGCTCCCAGCTGAAGGTCTTCATCTGGTACGACAACGAGATGGGCTATGCGAACCGGATGATGGAGCTCTGTAAAAAAGTGGCAACAGCGATCTAGGGACGAGCCGGTGGCTCGCCCGCCCAGGGGCATTCTGCAATCTGGGCGTCCCACGGGACGCCCCTACTGCTGGGATATCATGACCGATCTGCGTAATTATTCCCTCGTCACCGCCGCCTACTGGGGCTTTACCCTGACTGACGGTGCCCTGCGGATGCTGGTGCTGCTGCACTTTCACCAGCTCGGCTACACGCCGGTACAGATCGCCTCGCTGTTCCTGCTCTACGAGTTCTGCGGGGTGCTCACCAACCTGGTCGGCGGCTGGGTCGGTTCGCATATGGGGCTGAAGGTCACCCTGTTCGCTGGCCTGGCGCTGCAGATTGCCGCCCTCGCGGCGCTGGCGCTGCTCGACCCGAACTGGCCGGTGCTGCTGGCGGTCACCTATGTGATGGGGCTGCAGGCCCTTTCGGGGATCGCCAAGGACCTGACCAAGATGAGCAGCAAGAGCGCTATCAAGGTGCTGGTTCCGGCGGATGCCGACGGCGCCCTGTTCAAGTGGGTCGCCATTTTAACCGGCTCGAAAAACGCCCTCAAGGGAGCCGGCTTTTTCCTCGGCGGACTGCTGCTCGCCACGGTCGGCTTTCGCGCCGCGCTGCTCTGGATGGCCGGTGGGCTGACGCTGGTGTTGCTGGCAACCTTGTCCTCTTTGCCACGCGAGATCGGCATGGCGAAGAAGAAGACCAGGTTCAGCGCCATCCTGGCCAAAAGCCGCGACATCAACCTGCTTTCGCTGGCCCGCCTGTTCCTGTTCGGCTCGCGCGACATCTGGTTCGTGGTCGGTCTGCCGGTCTTCCTCTCTGCCAGCCTCGGCTGGAGCCATCCCCAGGTCGGTGGGTTTCTCGCTCTCTGGGTGATCGGTTACGGCGGCGTCCAGGCCCTGGCGCCGAACCTGCTGAAGATTTTTCTCGGCGGCGGCACGCCCCGCGGCGGCACCGCCAGCGCTGGCGCCTTCGCCCTCGCCGCGCTGACTGCGCTGCTCGCTGCCGGCGTCTCGCTCGAACTCTCCCCCTGGCTGACGGTAGTGACAGGCCTGGCCCTGTTCGGGCTGATCTTCGCTGTCAACTCCTCGGTTCACTCCTACCTGATCCTCGCTTACACCGAGGCCGACCAGGCGGCTTTGAACGTCGGCTTCTACTACATGGCCAACGCCGCCGGCCGGCTGGTCGGCACCCTGCTGTCGGGAATCGTCTTCCAGCTGGCAGGCCTGGCCGGCTGCCTCTGGGTGTCAGCCGGGTTCGTGCTGCTGGCGGGGGGGATTTCGCTGCTGCTGCCAAGGGGCGTACACGCAACTTAGATACAGGCTGACAAACAGGAGGTGGACATGACACAGGGACTGACGAAAAAGCTCTCGTTTTTGGATCGCTTTCTGACCCTCTGGATCTTTCTCGCCATGCTCTTCGGGGTCGGGAGCGGCTGGCTCTTCCCCGGGGTGAAGGATATCGTCAACAGCTTTACCGTCGGCACCACCAATATCCCGATCGCCATCGGCCTGATCTTGATGATGTATCCGCCCCTCGCCAAGGTCCGCTACGAGGAATTGGGCGAGGTCTTCGCCAACAAGAAAATCCTCGGTCTTTCGCTGTTGCAGAACTGGGTCATCGGCCCCATCTTGATGTTTACCCTGGCCCTGCTCTTTCTCGGCAACTATCCGGAATACATGGTCGGGCTGATCATGATCGGGTTGGCCCGCTGCATCGCCATGGTGATCGTCTGGAATGAGCTGGCGAAGGGAAACACCGAGTATTGTGCCGGGCTGGTTGCCTTCAACTCGGTCTTTCAAGTCCTTTTCTACTCCATCTACGCCTGGTTCTTTGTCACCGTCCTGCCACAGGCGTTCGGCCTGCAGGGGGTGGAGGTCAACGTCACCATCGGTCAGATTGCGGAAAGTGTTGCGATATATCTCGGGATTCCATTTGTCGCCGGCATGCTGACCCGCTTGGTTCTGCTCAAAGCAAAGGGGCGCGACTGGTACGAGCAGGAATTCATCCCCAGGATCAGCCCGATAACCCTTGTGGCGTTGCTGTTCACCATCCTGGTGATGTTCAGCCTCAAAGGGGAACTGATTGTGTCGATCCCGCTGGATGTTGTACGTATCGCGATCCCGCTGCTGATCTATTTCGTGATCATGTTCCTGGTCAGCTTCTATATGGGGGTCAAAGTCGGTGCCGACTACTCAAAGACCGCGACCATCGCCTTTACCGCAGCCGGCAACAATTTCGAATTGGCGATCGCCGTTTCGGTCGCCGTCTTCGGCCTCAATTCTCCGGTTGCCTTTACCGCCGTCATCGGTCCGCTGGTCGAGGTGCCGGCATTGATCTCCCTGGTCAATGTCGCCTTCTGGCTGAAGAAAAAGTATTATCCTTCACCGGAACCTGCGACGCCTTAAGTTCACGGACCTCTAAGCCAGCAAAAGAAGGTTAGCCACCAAGAACAGCAAGGGAAATCATATGCATTAACGCGGAGGCGGAAGAGATGCAGGGAAGATCAAAATCTTGGTGGCAGCAGCCTTTGCTTTGGCTATAGGTCGGTAAATTTATCAATTTCGCGACCAGGCCTCTCCATCATCGCACTGCATTCTGCCGACTGAGAATAATCCGGCCGAACAAGCCGGTCGTGTGGTTGCTGAAAGTCCCGTTCATGACCTGCCCGCTGTCAGCGACTTGCAGGGTCGATTCGCCGACCGAGCCATCGGCAAGCGTATAGTTGAAATGGATGGTCTTGGCCCCGCCGAAGCTGCCTTGACCGGTCATGATCTGCACCCCGTAGACATTGAGCCCATACACATTCACCCGGTTGCCGCTCTGCTCGATCATGTAGGTAAACCCGTCACTTCCCTGCCAGCTACCATTGACACTCGCGGTTGACTGCGGCACGGCGGGTACGGCAGGCATGACCGGTTGCGGCAGATTCTGCGTTCCCATATTGAGTTGGCCCGGAACCACCGGGTCGGGCACATACGGCACATCGGTCGGGTAATCCCCCACCACCATCAACGCCACCAGCACCCCGCAGACGATGCTGCCGATCGCCATCCCGCGACCGCCGGCTTTGTTCATCTTCACATCATAGAGGCTGATCAACCCGACAATCAGCGCCACCACGGCCAGGGCAACACCGCCGACAAAGGCATCGCTGTCTTCTATCCCCTCGGTCAGCAGCGCCAGCAACACCAGCGCGGAAATCGCCAGGCTGACGATCGCCTTGGTATTCCTCTTTTTCGCGCCCGGCACCTCCCCTCCATCCGGACGCGGCGGAACCGGTAACGGATCCGGCGTCTGCTCCGGCGGGCCGACGATCGATTCGAGAACCGTCAGCAGCTGATTGCAGTCATACTCCCAGCGCTGATCGCTCAGTTCGTGGGCGTTGCGTCGCGCCAGGGCCGCCAGGTCGTCCGGCAGGTCCTTCGATTCAGGCATCTGCGCCCCTTTGACCAGAATCGGGAAGACCCGCACGTTTCTTTTCAGGGCGGTACCGGTCTCGATGCGGATGAAATCGTCCGGGTTATCGAGCCGCCGCCCGCCGCTGGCGTCGCGGCAGTCGAGCCAGTTCCTGCCGATCAGCACCAGAAACGCATCGCAGGAGCTGAGCGCCTTTTCGATGGAATCGACAAAATCGACCCCCGGCTCGATGTTGGAAATATCCATGAACACGCGATCTTTGCCGAAATGGTTTTTGATGTGGTCGAAGAGCCGGCCGGCATAGCCGGAGGTGTCTTCGCGCCGGTAGCTGAGAAAAATCCGTCCTTGGGGGGGCTGTTTTTTCATCGTCGAGACCTCGCAGGGGCAAACCAGAAAGGGCTGCCCAAGATACAGATTTGTTCTGTTCTGGACAGCTCCTTGAAAGAAGTCCGGGACAGGGACATAACGACCTCCTTCGTTAAAAATAACAGCTCTTTACCAGCCTGCAAGCCTTTTACTGACGACTTTTGTCAGCAATTGCCGGGCCGGGCCGGTTGGTCTTCAGTTTTTGTGGACGAATATTGAGGCGACCTGTGAGTTGTGATTGACTCATTCCAACAATTAAGGTAAATATTCAGACCTCTTCGCCACCCTAGCTCAGCTGGTAGAGCAACTGATTCGTAATCAGTAGGTCGTCGGTTCAAGTCCGATGGGTGGCTCCAGTGAAAAAACTGGGGCAGCACGTATTCGGTTGCCCCAGTTTTTTTATGCTGGTCTCTGTAACGCTAAAGCCATTTCTCGCAGAGCAAACGGCAACTGAAAAAAGCCTGGCTCATTAAATTCTGCGACACTTGTAACCCCACCAAACACGATCTCTCATTTCCGAGCAACTCGAAGCGCTTTTACTTCACGAAAGCGCACAAAACCCGCACAACTCTTGCGCTTTCTGTTCCTTTTCGGGGAATAATTATTGTATACTTCACCTCGCTTGCAATCTTCCGCAAATATGCTTTTCTTAAATCTGTTGCCGTTCGGAAAGGAGATTGAGGACGATGATTCGGGTGATCTACAAAGATGGTACAGAGGATCTGATCACACAGAAATTTCTGGACATTTTGCTGCACCTGGGTGAAGTCCAGATGTTTCGGCGCAACAACGACTGGGCGGTGGTCGGCGTTGATCCCGTGCGCAACATCAGGCGCGGAGGATTCAGCGGCCAGGATCGACGCGCACACCAGCAGACGGAACTGCCGGAACTGGCATGCAGCTGCTGACTGATTTCGATTTTAAATAACCAAGGCCGGAGAAGCGATCAAGCTCTCCGGCCTTTTTCTTTTCATTCAGCCGACTTTTCCGGAATCTCCCGGAAGTTCGGGGAAGCTCGGCGGCAGTTTGAAATCAGGGGGCGGCGGAGGCCCCTTGCGGCTGCCGCTGAAGAAATTGATCAAGGCGGTAAAGACCAGCTTGACGCCACGCCAGAGTTTCGGCAGCATCCAGATCATCGCCACGACAAAAATCGCCAGGAAGACCAAAAACAGCACCGGGTAGTGGAGTGCGGCCCAGAGGCCGGCAATGACGGTGGCGTCCTCGGCCAAAGAAACTATCCAGTTGCTGAAGGGTTCCGGCGAAGTGTTGATCAGCACCCGCGAGCCGGCCTTGGTGGCATGCACGCCGGCCGCCAGACCGCCGCCGACGATCGCCGCCGCCAGCGAGACCGCGGGGTCCATCTCGCCGACCGCCCCGGCCGCCAGCGCCGCGCCGATCGGAATGCGGATAAAGGTGTGCAGGGTATCCCAGGAATTGTCCACCCCCGGCACTTTGTCGGCGGCAAACTCAACCAGGTACATCGCCCCGGCAGCGAATATCACCAGCGGGTTCATCAAAATCTGCAGATCGGGCGGCAACACCAGATTCCCCGATGTCCCCAGCAGACCGAGCATCAGGATCGTGGCATACAGGTTGATGCCGCTGGCCCAGGCCACCCCCATGCTCAGGGCGATAATCGTGGTGATTTGATCCAAGTGTTCCATAGCGAACCTTTCGTTCTGGAGCCTGAAATTACCAGTCTCTTAGAGCATACCTTTAACAGTATACCTCCAGAAAGGCCTTGGTCACAAATTTGCGTTGCTAAGACCGCGCAGAAATCACGCGCGAGGAGATTAGGACAGGGTCTGTTGCTGCTGTTACGCGCGGTTCGAGGTCTTCGTGATCTGAGCTGGGGCCAGTTTGAAGACAGCGATTTTCTGCCGCAGATCCTCAGCCAGCCCTACCAGCCCGGCCACCTGATCGCCGATGTCGTGCATCTGTTCGCTGGTCAGGGAGGAGATCTGATGGATGTCCTCGATGCGCGCGGCGATTTCCGGGAAGGCCTTATCCTGCTCTCGGGTTCCGGTGGCAATTTCGGCCGCCTGCTGCATCAACGAGCTCATCGCCAGACTGATTTCGGAGAGCTGGGATGTCACCTGCCCGCTTTTTTCCCGCTCAAGATTCGATTTCTCGCTGCAGCCCTGGACTTCAAGGACCGTTGGTTCAATGCGCCGTTGCAGATTTCTGATCAGATCGGCGACCCGGTCGGTTGATTGCGCGGTTTTCGTTGCCAGGTTGCGAACCTCATCGGCCACCACGGCAAAGCCTCGCCCATGCTGCCCGGCCCGCGCCGCCTCGACGGCCGCGTTGATCGCCAGCAGGTTGGTCTGATCGGCGATCTCCTTGATGATATTCATCACCGCATCAACCTTCTTTGAATCGTCGGCCAGCAGACGAATCTCATTGGTCGCATCATCCAGGGATACGGAGATCTCCTCTGAGAGGCTATGCAGCTCCGCCACCACCTGGCTGCCGGCGGTCACCAGCAGGGCGGCCTTATCGGCCTGCTCCTTCGAGTGCTCCGAGTTGACGGCAATCGTGTGGGTGGTCGCGGTCAACTCGTTGGTAGCCGTCGCGATGCCGGTGGCATGATTGCGCTGCGCCTCGACCATGCTCGCCAGGTCCTGGGCGATGTCATCCAGCCGCTGGGCACTGGCAAAGACCTGGTCGGCCAGTTGATTCATTCCCCCGACGCTGCCGCCGAAGGTCTGTATCAGGCTGTTCATCCCCTCGATCAGTTCGCGCAGCTCGCCGCTGGTGCCCTTGGAACTGATCTGCACGGTCAGGTCGTTATTGGCCGCCCGGTGCAGCCCA
The DNA here is from genome assembly GCA_945787335.1 of uncultured Desulfuromonadales bacterium. Taxonomy (GTDB): domain Bacteria; phylum Desulfobacterota; class Desulfuromonadia; order Desulfuromonadales; family Geopsychrobacteraceae; genus Malonomonas. The sequence continues at coordinate 44,281 of CALZHR010000021.1, read as the reverse complement.
TTGGTGAAACGGACCAGGGGAACGACCAGCCCGCGCTGAACCAGAACAGTAATACCGATACCGATCAGAACGGCCAGGCCGCAGACCGAGAGCATCACCATTTTCAGCCGATTGCTGGCGCTGACCGAGTCTTCCGCCTGGCTCATCGCCGCGTTGACCACCTGCATCGAATTGCGCACCCCGCCAAGCGATTCGGTTGCCCCGGCAATCGCCTTGGGAACTTCGGAGAGGCTCTTATCGACCCCCTGGATCGCCGTCGTCAGACCGGACGTCAATTCGCCGATCTGCCCGCTGGCGTCACGCGCCAGAGTCACCGAACGGGTCAACACCTCGCCGGCTGCGGCGCTGGCAGCCACCGCCTGATGAACGTCCGCTTCAGCCTCCCCAGCAGCGGCCAGGGCTTTCTGGGTCTGCTCACCGGCGAGCGCCCAGGCCCGTTCCCGCAGCAACTGGGCATCGGTCATGATCTTCCCCCCCCATTCGATCAGCGGCTCCTTCAACTCGGTAATCTGGGTGGTGCTGGTGGTTTCCCCCAGGTCGCGCATGTAGCGGCCGTAGCGCCGCAGCGCTTTACTGATCCGCTTGACCAGGGCCGCATCTTCCGCAACCTGCTCTCCCAGCACCTCGCTGACGGTCGCCAGCCGCTGCTTGATCTCGTCGATCTGGGCCAGCGGTGTGTCGACATCGGCGACATATTCGTTGAGGTAGTTGAAAAATCCGATATAGGTCTGCAGCACCAGAGCGTTGATCGCCTCGGTATTCTGGATCAACTGCTGGGATTCTCCGGAGACCGAGCGCAGGCCGGCGCTGATCGTCGCCACATTGGTGCCGACTCCAGTGAGCGCGTTACTTTGCGCGGCAAAGCTGGTTTCGATCTCGCCGAGGCCGGTGCCGATATTCACCGTCGCCTGGCGGCTTTCCTGCAAGTCGTGCTGCATGTCGCGCAGCTTGGCGAATTCCGCCTCGCTCTGTTGCAGAATGGCGACGCTGTCCTCAAGGCCGCTCATCTGCTCAGTGGCGCTTTGCAGGTCGCTGCGCACCGCGTTCATCCCGGCGTTCAACTCAACCATGCTGTCGGTCATGGAACTGACGGCATACAACGACAGGCCGCCCAGCACCAGAAGGAGAATGATCAGCGCCAGGAAGCCACCGTTAATGCGGAAAGCGATTGAGTTGAGCTTCATCTGCGACCCTGTCGAAAAGGACTCAGGCCGGGGAGGTCAATCCTCCCCGACCGATTGGTTCAATCCTACTTGAAGACCACGTCGATTTCGTTCGACACGGCATGGAAATGGTCACCTGCACTGTCGAACACGGCGATCGCCGTCTGGGTTTTCTTGGCCGGATCGAAGACGGTGTCCGACTCATGATTTCCGGTATCCAGCTTGCGGGCGATCTCGACCGTCCAGAAGCCGTCCTTCCAGGCGCCCTTCGCCTTGACGTCAGCGGCGTCAGCCACGTCGGGGACATAAGGGGTATATTGAACAACCGTGTCACCCTGGTACTCAAAGGGGTCAATCTTGTTCGACTTATATGGCGATTTTCCACCATCGCTCTTGCGGGCGACATAAACCTCTTTGCCGTCGGCGCTGTAATGGGTGGAAAATTTACCGGTCAAAGGTGCGTTAGAACGGACATGGTGCTTGTCATGGATGACTCCGGCAGCGTTGGTGCGGGCCGCTTTCCATTGCCACATATCCACAACCGAGTTCAGCTCGGCCAGCATGTTGGAATTGAAGTCGCCGCTGATCGGGAACTGCATGGCGAGGCGGTCTTCCCGTTCCTTGCCGGCCAGGTACTCGCCATCTTCCTTGGATCCTTCCCACTTGAACGGCTTGTGCTGATCGTCCTGGCTGCTGTCCGCCCATTTGGCGCGGATAAAGATCATATCGTCGGTGTAGAGCGCCTTCAGCTTGACTTCGTTGGTGGCGTTCGGCTTCTCTTTACTCCAGTTTTTGGCGTACTTACCGGTCTGCTTTGCCTTGTTGGTGGCGATGATCTTCGGCGGCACCTGGGAAACGCTTACGGTCAGCTCCGGCGCAGTCGCCCAGGCGGCTTCTTCGACCCCGTCAACTTCAGGAACCGCGGTCGTCTTGGCCACCTCAAGGGTTTCAGCCCAGGCCGCGCTGGACAAAAACGTGCAACAGACCAATACCAGCAAACTTTTTTTCATTTCTTTTCTCCTTGTTACATTAGTTATCGTGTTCGAGGTCATTGCGAAATCGGTTTAAATTCCACTGACCGCCCGTAAAGTTAGCATTTTTACATTATTACTTTTTCATATATTAATGACTACTAAATATATGTCAACTAAAATAATAATTCGTTTCAACCCCTACTAAGCTGCGACAAATCCAAGTCCTGCCCCAGTCGTTCTGTTTTTCTTCTTGACTCCATGAATCAATCCCTCTATCTTGAAATCCGTTTTCAAAATCATTTTCGCATGGAGTATGAACCAATGAACCAGATTCGCCTTTTCGCTTTGTTGCTCGTCATGACCCTTTTACTGACCTCTGCCGGTCTGGCCTTCGCCGATGAACTGGTCGTCTATTCGGCCCGTAACGAACAGCTGATCAAGCCACTGTTCGATGCCTACACAGAAAAGACCGGCACCAAAATCACCTACGTCACCGACAAGGCCGGTCCGCTGCTGCAGCGACTGAAGTCGGAAGGGAAGAACACCCGCGCCGACCTGCTGATCACCGTCGACGCCGGCAACCTCTGGCATGCTGCTGAAGAGGGTGTCCTGCGTGCTGTCGATTCGCCAGCCCTTGGGGCGAATGTGCCGGACCACCTGAAAGACCCTAACAACCGCTGGTTCGGCCTTTCGCTGCGCGCCCGGACCATCGTCTACAGCACCGAGCGGGTCACACCGGAGGAGCTGAGCAGTTACGAAGCCCTGGGCGAGCCGCAGTGGGAAAATCGCCTGCTGCTGCGCACTTCGAAGAAGGTCTACAACCAGTCGCTGGTGGCGATGCTGATCGCCGAGCACGGCAAGGAGAAGGCGGAGCAGATCGTTCGCGCCTGGGTCGGCAACCTGGCCGCGGCCCCCTTCTCCAACGACACCAAGACCATGGAGGCGATCCTCGCCGGCCAGGGGGATGTCGCCATCGTCAACACCTACTACTTCGGCCGCATGCTGAAAAAAGACCCGAACCTCAAACTGGCGCTGTACTGGCCGAATCAGGGCAGCACCGGCGTGCATGTCAACGTCTCCGGCGCCGGGGTCACCAAACACGCCAAGAACCCGGATGCAGCGGTGAAACTGCTCGAATGGCTCTCCTCGGAAGAGGCGCAGAACCTGTTTGCCGACGGCAACATGGAGTACCCGGTCAACCCGCGGGTCGAGGCACACGAGTACGTCAAAGCCTGGGGTGATTTCAAAGCCAGCGGACAGAACCTGGCCAGCGCCGGAATGCTGCAGAAAGCGGCCATCAAGTTGATGGACCGCAGCGACTACCGTTAACTGATCTGCAGTTTAATTACGATGACCCCCCTCCCTGCAGATCGTGCTGGAGCCTCCCGGCGAGGCTCCAGCCGTTTTTTTACCCGGCCGAGCGGCTGGCAGTGGCTGACCGGCGTAATCGCGCTGCTGGTGCTGACGCCGATCACGGTGCTGGCGCTGGCCTGGCTCGACCCCGCCTGGGAGATCTGGCAGCACCTGCAGGAGACGCTGCTGGCCAGGCTGCTGATCAATACCGCCACGCTGGTCGTCGGCGTCACCGGCGGCACCCTGCTGCTCGGTGTCAGCCTCGCCTGGCTGACCGGCGCCTGCGAGTTCCCCGGCCGCCGGCACCTCTCCTGGGCGCTGCTGCTGCCGCTGGCGATGCCGACCTACGTGCTGACATTCGTCTTTCTCGGCCTGTTCGACTACACCGGGCCGGTGCAGACCCAACTGCGGAGCTGGTTCGGCCGCGGCATCTGGATGCCCGAGATGCGCAGCGCCGGTGGCGTGGTGCTGGTGATGTCGCTGGCCCTCTACCCGTATGTCTACCTGCTGGCGCGCAACGCCTTCCGCACCCAGGGCAAACGGGCGCTGGAGGCGGCGGAGAGCCTCGGCTGCTCGCCGCTCGAGGGGTTCTTCCGCGTGGTGCTGCCGATGGCCCGCCCCTGGATCGCCGGCGGCGCCACCCTGGTGCTGATGGAGGCGCTGGCCGATTTCGGGGCGGTCTCGATTTTCAACTACGACACCTTCACCACCGCTATCTACAAGGCCTGGTTCGGCTTCTTTTCCCTGCCGGCCGCCGCCCAGCTCTCCTCGCTGCTGGTGGCGCTGGTGTTTGTGCTGATCGTCGTTGAACAGCGGCTGCGCAAGCGGATGCGCTATGCCCAGAGCCGCCTCGCGCCACAGGCCGAACGGATCGTACTGCAGGGCGGCAAACGCTGGCTGGCCTGCGGCTACTGCTGGCTGATTCTGCTGATCGCCTTCCTGCTGCCGGCGCTGCAGTTGCTGCGCTGGAGCCTGGAGATCTTCCACGCGGAATTCGACAGCCGCTACCTGGGGCTGCTCGGCCACTCGCTCCTGCTGGCGCTGATTTCCGCCGTGCTGATCGCCGCGGTCGCCCTGCTGCTCTCCTATGCCGGCCGCCGTCATCCGGGCCGGCTGACGCAAGGGCTGATCCGCACCTCGACCCTCGGCTACGCCCTGCCGGGGACGGTGCTGGCGGTCGGAATCTTTATTCCGCTCGCCTGGCTGGACAACCAGATCATCGATTTCGCCCGCGACCATCTCGGCAGCGAGATGTTGCCGCTGCTGCAGGGGACCATTGCGATCATGCTGCTCGCCTACCTGATCCGCTTCATGGCGGCCGGCTTCAAGGCGATCGACAGCGCCATGCACCGAGTCACCAGCAGCATCGACGAAGCCTCGCGGCTGATGGGCCTGCGCGGCGTCAAGCTGCTCGCCAGGGTGCATTTGCCGATGCTGCGCGGCGGCATCTTTACCGCGTTGACCCTGGTCTTCGTTGATGTGATGAAGGAAATGCCGATCACCCTGATGACCCGCCCGTTCGGCTGGGACACATTGTCGGTGAAGATTTTTGAGCTGACCTCGGAAGGGGAATGGGAACGGGCCGCCCTGCCGGCGCTGACCCTGCTGCTCTCGGGGTTGATCCCGATTATTCTGCTGATGCGCCAGAGCGATAAGGACTGACCATGGAACCGCTACTTGAACTGCAACAGATCTCTCAGGCCTACGGTCCGCAGCTGGTCGTCAAAGACCTGTCACTATCACTGAAAAAAGGAGAAATCGGCTGCCTGCTCGGCGCCAGCGGTTGCGGCAAGACCACGGTCTTACGCACCATCGCCGGCTTCGAGCCCTTGCTGCAGGGGGAGATCCGCCTCAACGGCACGGTCGTCAGCCGCGCCGGATTCTCGCTGCCGCCGGCCAAGCGGCAGATCGGCATGGTGTTTCAGGACTATGCGCTGTTCCCGCACCTGAGTATCTTTGATAACGTCGCCTTTGGGCTGCGCAAGCTCGACAAAACCGAGCTGATCCGCCGGGTCAACCAGGCCCTGGAGCTGGTCGGCCTGCAAACCGAGCTGAATAAGTACCCGCACGAGATCTCCGGCGGCCAGCAGCAACGGGTTGCCCTGGCCCGGGCGTTGGCCCCAGAGCCACAGCTGCTGTTGATGGATGAGCCCTTCTCCAACCTCGATGTCACCCTGCGTGAACGGTTGTCGATGGAGGTGCGCGACATCCTCAAAGAGTTTGGCACCACCGCCCTGTTCGTCACCCACAACCAGAACGAGGCCTTCGCCGTCGCCGACCGGATCGGCGTGATGCACAGCGGCGAGATCCTGCAGTGGGACAGCGCCCACAACCTCTATCATCAGCCGGTCAGTCCACGGATCGCCGAGTTCGTCGGCGAGGGGGCGCTGATCAACGGGGTGGTCAAGAATGCCGGGCAGCTGGAAACCGGCCTCGGCCTGCTGGAAGGGATCATCAAGCGGCCGCTGGAGGTCGGCAGCCCGGTCCAGCTGCTGGTGCGCCCGGAGGATGTGGTGCATGACGACGCCAGCCCGGTCAAGGCGGTAGTGGTGCGCCGCAGCTTCCGCGGCGCCAGCATCCTCTATGCTCTGCGGCTGGCCAACGGCGACCTGGTGCAGGCCCTGGTCCCCAGCCACTGCGACCACCAGCCGGGCGAGAAGATCGGCATCCAGCCGGATGTCCGTCATCTGGTACTGTTCCCCGCCGACGCCTGATTCGAAGTGCTGCCAATTGGACAGGCAAAAACAAGCCTGTCCTTTCCACTCACGACCTGTTAATATAGCCCACGAATTATAACCAAAAAGGAGATAATTCATGGGCAATCCGCAGATCCTTTTCGACTTCACCGGCACCCAGCCGGCACCTATCTGGCAACCGCTCAACGATGTGGTCATGGGGGGACGCTCAAACAGCCAGGCCGAGCTGCTTGAGTCAGGAGGGATGGGCTTTTCCGGCCATGTCTCGCTGGAGAACAATGGTGGTTTCGCCTCGCTCCGCTCGGCAACCGGAGCCTACAACCTGGCCGACAAAGAAACCCTGCTGCTGCGGCTGCAGGGGGATGGCAAAAGCTATAAGCTGAACCTGCGCAGCACCATGAATATCGACGGGGTCGTCTATCAACTGGCCTTCACTACCGCCAAAGACCGCGCCATCGAGCTGCCGCTGCCGCTCAGCGACTTCCGCCCCTATCACCATGGCTGGCCGAGACCGGAAGCCGGCCCCCTCGACCGCTCGCAGATCTGCAGCTTCGGCCTGCTGATCTCCCAGCACCAGGCCGGCCCCTTCGCCCTGACCCTTTATCAGATCAAGGCGGTTTAATCCCTCAGACGTGGTTGAACAGCTTCAGTTCCTTGGGGTGCGGGTTGAGATAGACCTGCTGCTGCAGGTAGTGCTGTTGATACTTCCGGACAAAATGATTCATCAAGGTGATCGGCACCACCAGCGGCACCATCCCCCCTTTATAGCTCTCGATCAGCTCCAGCGCTTCCTGCTTTTCGTCCGCCGCTAAATCCCGCTTGAAATAGCCGATGACATGCTGCAGAACGTTGGCATGCTTCTTCGGCGTGGTTTTCAGCCGCAGCGCCTTCATCAGCAGATTCTGGTAGCCGGTGAACAGTTCTGCGAGCGGCTGCTGTTTGCCGGCCGCCACCAGCCTGCCCATCTCGCGGTAGATGGTTTCGCTGTGGGCCAGGATCAGCAGCTTGTGGCGGCTGTGAAAATCGACCAGGTTGCCGAGGTTCCGCCCCTGCTCCAGGGTCTGCCGCCAGCGCTGCAGGGTGAAGATGCTGGTGATGAAATTCTCGCGCAGCTTCGGATCGTTGAGCCGCCCCTCCTCTTCGACCGGCAGCAGCGGGAAATGCTCCATAAAGGCCCGCGCAAACAGGCCGATACCGGTTTTCGTCGGCACGCCGTTTTTATCGTACAGCCGCACCCGCTCCATGCCGCTGCTCGGCGACTTCGACTTAAAAACAAAACCGTCGAGATCTTCCTTTTCCAGCTCTCTGACCCGCTTGCGCGCCCAGGCCTCCATCTCTTCGGTGATCTCTTTGCCGCTGCGCGAGAAGACCAGCCGGGTCTGATCGCCATCGCGCACCAGCCGCAGCGATTCGCGCGGCGTCGGCAGGCCCAGCTCGACCTCGGGGCAGACCGGCACATAGTCGACGTAGTCGCCGAGAACCTTGGTCAGGTAGTGATTGAGCTGGTGGCTGCCATCGTAACGAACCTCTTCCCCCAACAGACAGGCACTGACGCCCAGACGGATTTTCTCACTCATAAACTACTCCTTCAGTCAGAATTTGCTAAAGTTTAGCAGGGAATGCCTGCCTCGGAAAGGAACGCGGCTCATGTCGACCAGAAATCAACAACCGATCTTCGTCGCCGGCGCCAGCGGCTACATTGGCGGCCGCCTGGTGCCGCGACTGCTGGCCGCCGGCTACCAGGTCCGCGCGCTGGCCCGCAATCCCGAGAAGCTCCGCCAACGCAGCTGGAGCAGACACCCCGATATGCAGATGCTCAATGACACGACCCCCGAGCTGGAAATCGTACGCGGCGACATCCTCGACTACCCCAGCCTGGTCAAGGCCCTCGAAGGCTGCCGGGCCGCCTATTACCTGGTCCACTCGATGAACCCGGAGGTGGCTGATTTTTCCCATACCGACCGGGTCGCAGCGATGAACATGGCCAAGGCGGCGGCCGAAGCCGGGTTGGAGCAGATTATCTACCTGGGCGGCCTGGGCGAGGAAGGCAGCGGCCTCAGCCACCATCTGCAGTCACGCAGCGAGGTCGGCCAGATTCTGCAGCTCGGGTCGGTTCCGGTGACCATTCTACGCGCGGCAATGATCATCGGTTCGGGCAGTGCCTCGTTCGAGATCCTGCGCTACCTGGTCGACCGCCTGCCGGTCATCCTGACCCCGCGCTGGCTCAACACCCCCTGCCAGCCGATCGGCGTGCGCAATGTTCTGTACTACTTGCTCGGCTGCCTGGAGTGCCCGGAGACCCGCGGAGAAACCTTCGATATCGGCCAGCCGGAGATCGTCACCTACCGCCAGCTGATGGAGATCTACGCCGAGGAGGCCGGCCTGACGAAGCGCTGGATCATCCCTTTGCCCTTTCTCACCCCGCGCCTCTCCTCCTACTGGATCCACCTGGTCACCCCGGTGCCGGCAGCGCTGGCCCGCCCGCTCTCCGAGGGGCTGAAGAATCCGGTGGTCTGCCACGAAAACCGCATCGCCGACCTGCTTCCGCAGGACCTGTTCGATTGCCGCACCGCGATCCGCCTGGCGCTGGAGCGGATCAAGCAGCGCCAGGTGGAAAGCTCCTGGAGCGACTCCGGGCAGATCCACCCTGCCGAATGGAGCAACCAGGGGGACCCCGACTGGGCGGGCGGCAAGATCTTCACCGATGCGCGGCGGATCATCGTCGCGACCACCCCGGACGAACTCTGGCCGGCGCTGATTTCGATCGGCGGCGAGGTCGGCTGGTACTACGCCAACTGGCTCTGGGAGCTGCGCGGCTTTATCGATCGGATCTTCGGTGGCGTCGGCTTGAGCCGCGGCCGGCGCGATTCGCTTGAGGTCTACCCCGGCGACGCGCTCGACTTCTGGCGTGTGGTCAGCGTCGAGAAGCCCCGCAAGCTGCTGCTCTACGCCGAAATGAAAGTGCCGGGCGAAGCGGTACTGTCATTCAAACTTAACGAACTGGAGGACGGCCGCACCGAGCTGCAGCAGGTGGCCCGGTTCCTCCCGCGCGGTCTGCTCGGGCTGCTCTACTGGTACGGGGTCACCCCCTTCCACAGCTTCATCTTCAGCGGCATGCTGCGGGGCCTGGTTCAAGCCGCCGAGAAAAAAATCGTCCAGGGGCCGGAGCATTTCTCGATCGAGTGAAAATAGCGGCTGACGGATTTAAAGCTGAAAATTTTCCTCGTTGATCCGAGTGATCAGTCAAAACCAGAACATGCCGCGATTAGATCTTCCTTGGGAAAGGAATGATATAATTCATTCTTAATTCTTTATATCAGAGAGGTCATATGAAACTTGGAATTCTTTCGTGCAGCCCGAGAAGCTACAGCACCCGGCGGCTTCGTGAAGCGGCAGAGCAACGGAACCACAAAGTATTGGTATTGAACACGCTCAAGTTTGCGATAGACCTCGAAAAAGGTGACCCCGACCTTTACTATCGACAAAAACAACTCTCGCAATATGACGCGGTTCTCCCGAGAATCGGCGCCTCGATCAGTTACTTTGGCACCGCCGTCGTTCGACAGTTTGAGCAGATGGATGTTTTTTGCGCAAATTCCTCAGCAGGCATTTCCAATTCGCGAGACAAGCTGCGCAGCCTGCAAATACTCAGCAGACATCATATTGGAATCCCGCAAACGACCTTCGTCCGCGACAAAAAAGATGTGCTTCCGGCCATTGCCCGGGTGGGCGGAGCACCCGTCATCATCAAGCTGCTGGAAGGAACACAAGGGATCGGGGTGTTGCTTGCCGAGACGGTAAAATCGGCCGAGGCCATTATTGAGCTGTTGCAAAGCCAAAAACAGAACATCCTGATTCAGAAATTTGTCGCCGAGAGCAAAGGACGTGACATCCGGGCCTTTGTGGTTGGCGATCAGGTGGTTGCCGCCATGCGACGGGTGGCTCAGGGACAGGAGTTCCGCAGCAATGTGCACCGCGGTGGGCTGACGGAACCGGTAGAACTAGATGAAGTTTATCGCGAAACGGCGGTAAGGGCAGCGCAGATCATGGGCTTGCGCGTCGCAGGAGTAGACTTACTTGAGGGCAAGAGTGGCCCGCAAATCGTCGAGGTGAATTCTTCGCCTGGATTAGAAGGCATCGAACGCTGCACTCAACTTGACATTGCCGGTGCGATTATCGACTACATTGCCGCTCAAGTAAATTTCCCGGAAATCGATCTGCGCCAGCGCCTGACCGTGAGTCGAGGTTATGGGGTTGCAGAAATTCATGTGCCCGAAGGCTCAAATTACATTGGTAAATCAATTAGGGACTCGGGATTGCGTGAGAGAGACATTATCGTTTTGACACTTAATCGAGGGACGAGCACCATTCCCAACCCACGTTCGCAGCGGCTGCTCGAAGCGGGGGATCGGCTGTTGTGTTTCGGCAAACTGGAATTAATGCGCGACCTGGTTCCTGCGAAAACCAGACACAAGCGAAGTCTGCCGGTTCAGGATCTACCAAATCTGCCGGCTGCAGGTAAAACATTTAAAAATATTGAGGAATAGAGATTCTGAGTTCAGCTCGTCAGGCTATACATTTATGCGCTCAGGGAACTTTTTAGCTCAGGACACATTTCGCTGATCGGGAAGATCAGCCCGAACCGACTAGTGATCGAGGAAAACTGTAAGGATTCTGCGGTATTCGGCATCGACCTGGCGGATCACCGCGCCGATCAGGTCGTTGGACAGCTTCAGTTCGTCCCAGGCCTGGGGCTGCAGCTGGGGAATCTCGTTGACCATGATGACCTCATCGCTGCAGGCGTGGGCCAGCACATCGGCAACGTGAATCAGGCAGGCTTCCAGCTGGTACTGGCTGGCCGATGGCGCGTGATGGCCTCCGATCATCCGCGTCAGCGAGATCGGCAGCTTCCATTTGCCGGCCAGCAGTTTGCCGATCAGCGAGTGTTCGGTCTTGAGGAATTCCTTCTCCGCCCGGTACATCGAAAGCTTCTTCTTCCGCCCCATGGTGATCACCTGGGTGTAAAGTTCGGGCACCTGCTTGACCAGCAGCAGCCGGCCGATGTCGTGCAGCAGCCCGCCGACGAAACACTTTTCTTCCGAGATGCCGTCGATATGACTGGCCAGCACCTGGGCGAACAGGCCGCAGTGGACCGCATGCCGCCAGAAAGCCTCCATGTCGAAAACGCCGGAGGGGATCGCGCGGAACTGCTTGACCACCGAAACCCCGAGCGCCAGGGTGGTCAACTCGTTGGTCCCGAGCAGGGTCACGGCCCGCGAGATCGACTCGATCTTCCCGGCAAAGCCGTAGACCGGGCTGTTGACCAGTTCCAGAAGTTTGAGAGTGAGGCTGGTATCTCTGCTGATCACTTCGGCCACCTTCTGCGAAGTGGCGTTCGGATGGTTCAGCGTCTCGACGATGCGGCTGTAGACATCAGGCAGGGAAAAGAATTCCATCTCGCCGTTGACCACCTGAACCGGGTTCAGATAAGCGGTCTCCATGTCGGCAGTATCGACTTCGGTTGAGATGACCAGCGGATCCCAGCCCCTCTGCAGGCGCTCGGCGCAGCGGCTGACGGCGTGCCGGTAGATGGTGTTGATCGGCTCCTGGTCCAGGTCGTTGAGAATCAGGCGGCGCAGCATGTAACCTTCGGCCAGGTCGAGAAACTCGGCCAGCAGCTCCTGCTTTTTCAGGTACTCGTCACCGAGGCTTTCATCCTGAATCTCCGCCTCGTAGACCCCCCAGTCCCTTAGAAGGTTCAGGTGTTCAGGCTGCAGAGCGGCTCCGGCGGCGAGGATAAATCGCCCCTTCGGGGTCTGCAGGTCACTGGCCAGAACCATTCCTGTTTCGAGATCATCAACAAAAATCCGTGCCAAAGCGCTGTTCCTCGCTCAATCTATTTCCCCCGCATTGGGGCAGTACATTCATTATACATTCCTAGTAATTCAGTAAGCATAGCACAGCTTTTTATAAATAAAAACAAATTACTAAAATCTCTTAATTATCGTTTTGCCCACGTTGCTGGCTGCTGAACTGCTGACAAAAACCTCTTCCCATGCTAGGCTTTGCGCACCTCTTCAGCCGCTGGAGACCGCCGCACGTGAAGCTCAGCTGGAAAATCACTCCCAATCGCGAAAACCTGATCGCCCTGCTGCTGGCGGCGGTTGTTATCGGCATGACGACCGGCGCACTGGCGGTGGCCTTCCGCTACCTGCTGCTGCTGACCACCGACCTGTTCTGGCCCGACCCTTTTGCCCTGCTGCAGGTGAACGAACAGTATCCCTGGTACCTGGTGCTGCTGATTCCCGCTTTCGGCGGCCTGCTGATCGGCCCGCTGATCAGCCGCTTTTCGCCGGAAACCCGCGGCGCCGGCGTTCCAGAAGTGATCGAAGCGGTCGTCAACCGCGAAGGAACCATCCGCCACCGCACCGCCCTGTTCAAGACCCTGTTCACCGCCCTGTCGATCGGTTGCGGGGCCTCGGTCGGCCGCGAAGGCCCGGTGGTGCACATCGGCTCCTCAGTCGGCTCGTCGATCGCACAGCTGATCAAGCTGCCGGCCGAATGGCGGCGGGTCTTCCTCGCCTGCGGCGCGGCCGCCGGCATCGCCGCCACCTTCAACGCACCGATGGCTGGCATGCTGTTCGCCGCCGAGATCATCCTGGTCGACTTCCAGGTCAGCTATTTAAGCCACATCGCCATCTCGGCCGTTACCGCAACGGTCGTCTCGCACCACTTCCTCGGCAGCCTGCCGACCTTCCAGGTTCCCTCCTACGAGCTGGTCAGCTATCTGGAGCTGCCGCTCTACGCCCTGCTCGGGTTTTTCGCCGGGCTGCTGTCGATTCTGTTTATCCGCGCGGTCTCCGGGGTCGAAAACCTGTTCAACCATTTCAACGTCCCCTTCTCGTTTCGACCGGCGCTGGCCGGTCTGCTGATCGGCAGCCTGGCGATCGGCTGGCCGCAGATCCTCGGCGTCGGCTATGAGTCGATCAACCTGGCGCTGACCTCGAAGATCGCCATCGGCCTGATTCTGATCGTGCTGCCGCTGAAGCTGCTGGCCACCGCCAGCTCGGTCGGGGCCGGCTTCTCCGGCGGCATCTTCGCCCCCTCGCTGGTGCTCGGCGCACTGCTCGGCGGTCTCTTCGGCAGCATCGCCGAACTGCTCTTCCCCGGCAGCGTCGCCAGCAGTCCGGGCTACAGCCTGATCGGCATGGGCGCGGTGGTCGCCGGCACCACCCTGGCGCCGATCACCGCGATCTTCACCATCTTCGAGCTGACCTACAATTTCGATATCATTTTGCCGCTGATGACCTGCTGCATCACCAGCCTGGTGACGGTGCAGAAGTTCTACGGCTACTCGATCTACGAAACCAAGCTGCTGCGCAAAGGGGTACGCATGGTCCGCGGTCACGACGTCAACCTGCTGCGCGCAATGCAGGTCGGCGATTACATGGATGAAGATTTCGAAACGATCGGCGAGGAGATGCTGCTCGGCGAAGTGTTGAAAAAAGCCGAACAGAGCCACTACCCGCACTTTCCGGTGCTCGACAAAAACGACCGGCTGGTCGGCATGTTGTCGATGAGTGACCTCAAAGGCTTCCTCGCCGAGGTCGGCGACCTCTGCGAGCTGGTGGTCGCCTCGGAGATCATGACCAGCCGGGTGGTGATCGTGGAGCCGACCGACAACTTCGAAACCGCCTTCGAGATCTTCGAGGGGAAACAGATCTCGACCCTGCCGGTGGTTTCCAGCGGCGACCACAAGCTGCTCGGCATCCTGAAGAAAAATGACCTGCTGCTCGCCTACAACCAGAAGATTCTCAAATTGAACGTGCTGGAGAAAACCCTTTCCTGAGCCTCATCACGCCTCACCCCTTGCCGCTTGCATATCTGCCTATCCTCTTTATACTTAAACCCATAAAATCTCTTAACCTTTTATCGGTTTGGATAGGTTATGCCAGTGACCGAAGCGACGCTCGATACCCGGAACATTCCTCGTTCCCTGCAGATCGCCGGGGTGGCTCTCGCCTACCTGCTGTTGCATCGCCTGCTGCAGCCGCTCAGCGTGCCACCCGGCTTTGCCCTGCTGGTGAACCCGGCGGCGGGGCTCGCCCTCTGCAGTCTGCTGGTCCTGGGGCGCGCCGTTTGGCCGGGGGTATTCCTCGGGGCGCTGGTCGCCTCGGCATGGTCGCTGAGTTCTGCCGCGAGCGGTCCGGGAGCCTTCAGCGGCCTGCTGCTTGCCGCTGGCATGGCCTCCGGAGCAGTCCTGCAGGCGCTGCTCGGGGTGCAGCTGATCCGAAAAAACGTCGGTTTCCCGACCCCACCGGAGCGGATCAATGAAGTCATCAAGTCGCTGCTTTTGGGCGGCCCACTCAGCTGCCTGCTTGGCGCCGGTATCTCGCTGGTCTGTCTGCAGCTCGGCAACCAGCTGCTTCCGGGGCAGGGATCCAGCACCTGGCTGCTCTGGTGGTTGGGAGACAGCCTGGGGGTATTGCTCTGCTTCCCGCTGGTCGCCGTCTGGCAGGTTCAGGCGCCGAAAAGTCCGCTGCGCACCCGCCTCGCGGTGATCCTGCCGATGGCGCTGCTGGTGCTGATCAGCGCTCTGCTGTTTCTGCAGATTCGGGCTGACCAGTGGCAGCGCAACCTGTTGCAGTTCGAACGCCGCACCGATCACCTCAGCCTGGCATTGAATGAAGTCAAGCAGACCTACCTGGACGACCTCTATGCCATCGAGGGACTGTTCATGGCCAGCAAGCAGGTCGACCGGGACGAATTCCGCCGGTTTGTCGCCGGCAGTTTTCAGCGCCACCCCGGGATCCAGGCGCTGGAATGGGTTCCACGGATTCCCTTGCCGGATAAAGAACCGTTCGAAGCACAGGCCCGGAGCGAAGGGTTTGCCGGCTTCCGCATCGTCGAAAAAGCGCCTGACGGCAAACTGGTCGAGGTTTCGGCGCGCGGCGAATACTTTCCGGCTTATTTCCTGGAACCCTTTGCCAAAAACCGGGCCGCCCTCGGCTTCGACCTCGGTTCCAACCCGGCGCGCCGCGAAGCGCTGGAGCTGGCGCGGGACAGCGGCTACCCGGTGGCCAGCGCGCGCATTGCCCTGTTGCAGGGGGATGGGGAAGAATCCGGCGTGCTGATCTTTCTGCCGATCTACGACCATCAGGCGGAGCTCGGCTCGGTCGAGCAACGCCGCCAGCGGCTCAAAGGTTTTGCCCTTGGCGTCTTCCGCATCGACACCATGGTGCAGACCGCCTGGAGCAACTTCGACCTGAGCGACGTCGACTATCGCCTGCTCGACATTTCCGCTCCGCAAGCCTCACGTTTGCTGTTCGGCAACCTCCCAGCGGAAGCTGGAGAGAGGACAGCTCAGCGCCAGGCAGGTTTCTCGGCACCGACATTATCCGCCCGCGCCGATTTCGATTTCGCCGGCCGCCCGTGGCGTCTGGAATTTTCTCCCACCAGCAAGTTTCTCGCCGAGGTTGATCATTGGGAAGCGCGACGCCTGCTGTTCGGCGGGCTGCTGATCGCCAGCATCCTGGGGGCCTTCATCCTGATTATCGTCGGGCGCACGGCGATGATCGCCCAGCTCGTCAAAGTGCGGACCGAGGACTTGACCACCGCCAACGCCGAACTGGCCCGCTGGGTCGCTGAACGCAAACAAATGGTTGAAGCCCTGCAGGAGAGCGAGGCCAAGGCTCGCGCCATCGTCGACACGGCGGTCGACGCGATCATCTGCATCGATGAAAATGGGACGGTACAATCATTCAACCATGCCGCGGAAGAGATCTTCGGCTATTCTGCGACCGAGGTGATCGGCCACAACATCAACCTGCTGCAGCCGGAGCCCTACCACAGCGAACATGACAGCTATCTCCGGCACTACCTGGAGACCGGCCAGAAAAAGATCATCGGCCAAGGGCGCGAAGTGATCGGCCGGCATAAGGACGGCCACCAGTTCCCCATCGATCTGGCCGTCAGTGAAGTGCAGCTCGACACCAGACGACTGTTCACCGGCATCATCCGCGACATCACCGATCGCAAACAGTCCGAACAGGAGCTGCTGCTCGCCAAGGACCAGGCGGAAGCGGCCAACCAGGCGAAAAGCGACTTCCTCGCCAGCATGAGTCACGAAATCCGCACCCCGATGAACGCCATCATCGGCATGGCCGAACTGCTGGAAGAGACCCCGCTGACCCCCGAGCAGCACGAATATGTCCACGTCTTCCAGTCGGCCGGGGAGACCCTGCTGAGCCTGATCAACGACATCCTCGATATCAGCAAGCTCGAAGCGGGGCAGCTGGAACTGGAGAAGATCGATTTTGACCTGCGCGAGGTGATGGAGAAAACCTGCGAAATTCTCGCTTTGCGGGCCCACAAGAAAGGCCTGGAGCTGGCCTGCCACCTGGCCCCGGAGACCCCCGAACGGCTGCAGGGCGACCCCCTGCGGCTGCGCCAGGTGCTGGTCAACCTGATCGGCAATGCCATCAAGTTCACCGAGCGGGGCGAAGTGGTCCTCGAAGCCAAGCCGCTCTCAAACGCCGCCGAGCAGGAGCCGGTCGAACTGCTGTTTGCGGTCAGCGACACCGGCATCGGCATTCCGGCAGACAAGCAGCAGGCCATCTTCGAACGCTTCACCCAGGTCGACGCCTCGACCACCCGCCAGTACGGCGGGACCGGGCTGGGTTTGAACATCTCCAAGCGGATCGTCGAAGCGCTGAACGGTAAAATCTGGGTGGAGAGCGAAACCGGAAAAGGGAGCACCTTCTATTTCAGCGGCCAGTTCATCCACTCCGCAGCCGCCCCGGAGCCGCCCCCCCTGACCGATCTGTCCGGCTACCAGGTGCTGGTCGTCGACGACTGCGCCGCCAACCGGCTGGTGCTGCGGGATACTCTCACCAGCTGGGGAGCGAAAATTACCGAGGCGGAAAACGGCAAGCTTGCCCTGCAGCAGATGCAGCAGGCCAAAGCAGCCGGGAGACCGTTTGAGCTGGTGCTGCTCGACTGCCGGATGCCGGAGATGGATGGCTTTGAGGTCGCCGGGGATATTCAGCTCAACAGCAGCTTTGCCGGCACAACCGTGATGATGCTGACCTCCGACAACCGCGCCGGTGACATCGCCCGGGCCCGCCAGCTGGGACTGGCCGCCTACATGGTCAAGCCGATCAAGCGGCGGGACCTGCAGTATGCCCTCAGCAGCGCACTGCATCCCCAGCCCCCGGAGCTGCCGGAGCAGCAAGCAGAGGAAGCCGAAACACCACCGGAGCGAAGCCTGAACATCCTGCTGGTCGATGATTCCGAAGACAACCGGCTGCTGGTCAGCTCCTTCTTGAAAAAGCTGCCCTACCAGGTCGACCAGGCGGAAAATGGCGAGATTGCCCTGCAGAAATTTCAGCAGAACGACTATGACCTGGTGCTGATGGACATGCAGATGCCGGTGATGGACGGCTACGCGGCCAGCCGTGAAATCCGCCAGTGGGAGCAGCAGCAAGGACGGACCGCGACGCCGATCATCGCCCTGACCGCCTTTGCCCAGCAGGACGACGCGCAAAAAAGCCTCGCCGCCGGCTGCGACGCGCACCTGACCAAGCCGATCAAGAAAACCGTGTTACTTGAGGTGATCGATCGCTTTGACCGTAAACCCTGGGAAAAACCAGCCGATACTTAAAGGACAGGACGATGGAAAAGCACCCGCAGGATTCAGCTGATAAGATTATCGTCGAGGTCGATGCCGACCTGGAAGATTTGATCCCCGGATTTCTGGAGCGTCGCCAGCAGGATCTGCAGACCCTGAAGACCGCCCTTGAACACGGCGACTTCGAACAGATCCAGAAACTGGCCCACACCCTCAAAGGGGTGGGTGGCGGCTACGGTTTTGATGCCATCACCGACATCAGTCAACAGCTCCAGCTGGCCGCCGAACAGCACGCAGCGGACGCTGTTGCCGAGAATCTGGCGGAGCTGGAAACTTACCTGCAGCGGGTAGAAGTGATCTTCATTTAAGCGCCCCGAAGGATTTAATTACCGTGCAGATACTGATTGCCGAAGACGATCTCGACTCCCGCCTGCTGCTGCAGCGCACCCTCGAAAAAGCGGGCCTGGAGGTCGTCTGCGCGGAAAACGGCCGGCAGGCCTGGGAGCTGTTCCAACAGCAGGAATTCCGCCTGGTGCTAACCGACTGGCAGATGCCGGAGATGGGCGGTCTGGAGCTGATCAAGAAGATCGGCGCCAGCGACAAAGGCGCCTATGTTTATCGCATTCTGGTCACCGCACGCGATGCCAAAGCGGATCTTGTCCAGGCGCTGGACGCCGGGGCCAACGATTACGTCACCAAACCCTACGACAAGAACGAGCTGCTGGCCCGGGTGCGCTCTGGAATGCGGATCATCGAACTGGAGCAGGACCTGCAACAGAACAACCGCCTGCTGCAGGCCGAGCAGGAAAATTCTGAACGCTTGCTGCTGAGTATTTTCCCGCAGCAGATCGCCGCGAGGCTGAAACAGGGCGCCGGGGTCATCGCTGATCAATTCACCGAATCCACCGTCCTGTTCGCCGACATCAACAACTTTGCCCACCTGGCGTCGCACAGAAAACCGATCGAAGTTGTCGAACTGCTCAACCAGCTGTTCTGCCGTTTTGACCAGCTGGCCGACCGTTTCGGCCTGGAGAAGATCAAAACCATCGGCGATTCCTACATGATCGCCGGCGGCATCCTCGAACCGCGACCGGACCACGCCGCCACCGTGGCCAACATGGCGCTGGCCATGCAGAAGGCGGTCATCGATCTCGACTGGAAAACCCGCGAGCCGCTGCAGCTGCGCATCGGCATCGACTGCGGTCCGGTGATCGCCGGGGTCATCGGCAGCGCCCGGCTGGCTTACGATCTCTGGGGGGAGACCGTCCAGACCGCCGAGCAGCTGAAGAACTTCGGCCTGCCCGGCTCGATCCAGACCAGCGCCGCCTGCTATCAGGTCCTGCGTGACCAGTATATCCTCGAAGAGCGTGGCGAGTTTTATCTGCCGGGCAGCGGGGCAATCACCACCTACCTGTTGACCGGCGCCAGGGAGACAGCATGAACAGCGTCGCCCGCCTCGGGGCCTACACCCTCGACACCTGGCAGGAACTGCGTTACCTGGCGGCAATGTTCTGGGCACTCGCAGCCGCCAGCCTGCGCCGCCAGACCTGGGTCCGAACCGTGCGTAACGAACTGGTGCGCCAGGTCTACACCAACGGCGTGCAGGCGACCCGCTTCATTCTTTATGTCTCGATCGCCGTCGGCATCTCGGTGGTCTCCCAGGCCCTGGTCTGGATGCAGAAGATCGGGCAACCGAAACTGCTCGGACCGCTGCTGGTCACGGTGCTGGTGCGAGAAGCGGTACCGGTGTTGACCAACCTGCTGGCGATCGGCCGCAACGGCACCAGCATGACCCTGGAACTGGGACAGATGAATATCGCCGGCGAGGTGCGCATGCTCGACGCGCAGGGGCTCGATCCGTTTGTCTATCTGGTGCTGCCGCGGGTGCTGGGGCTGAGCATCGCGGTCTTCTGCCTCAACCTGTTTTTTCTCACCGGATCCCTGGTCAGCGGCTACCTGTTCAGCGCCCTGCTGGCCGCAAAAGTCGGGGATCCGGTCAGCTACCTGCAGAGCATTCTCAATTCGGTCGAGGCCCTGGATCTGGCCAACTTTTTGCTCAAGAGTCTGCTGCCGGCCCTGTGCACCGGGATCATCTGCTGTCATGAAGGCCTGAGGCTGCAGGGCTCGGTGGCGAAAATACCCGCGGCCACCAAACGGGCGCTGGCGAACTCGGTGAGAGCGCTGTTTTTTATCTCGGCGCTGGTCTCTCTGTTAACCTATATTTAGAGGGAAACGATTGCCGCGATGACCAGCAACCAAAGCAGCTCGGCCTTGCCCCCAAGACTGGAACTGTGCAAGGTCTCCACCGACCCGGACCCGGACTACGACGTGCCGCTCTGGGGGATCGATTTCGCCCTGCAGCCAGGCGAGCTGCTGCTGGTCCGCCTGGAGCGCGGCCACCTGAACACCCCGCTGGCCGATCTGGCGCTCGGCCTGATCGAGCCCCGCGAGGGGCAGGTGCGGTTCAACGGCAGCAACTGGCAGCGGCTTTCGGCACCGCGGGCAGCGCAGCAGCGCGGCCGCTGCGGGCGTTTTTTCGTCGCTCAGGCCTGGTACACGGCGCTGCCGATCGATGCCAACATCTGCCTGGCACAGCAACATCACAGTCAGCATCCGCGCACCGAAATCGAAGCGGAAGCGGCAGCCCTGGCACGCTTTTTCGGCCTGCCCGGGCTGCCCCTCGGCGAGCCGACCAAAGCCCGGGCCGACGATCTCGACCGGGCGGCCCTGGTCCGGGCTTTTCTCGGCAACCCGGAGCTGATCATACTGGAACGGCCGACCCGCTTTCTTTACCCGGAGATCATGCCGCCGCTGCTGAACGCTCTGCAGAGCGCGCGCAGCAAAGGGGCCGCGGTCATCTGGACCACCTATGACGCGGAAGTCTGGGAGGAACCGGCCCTCAACCCCAGCCTGCGCGGCACCATGTTCGGCTCACGCATGCAACTGAACCGCGAGGAGTGAAATCAAACCATGCAAAGAGGCGCAAAGCTTCGCTACGTGAACCAACTGACCGGAACCTTTGTCATCGCCGGAGTCGTGCTGACCCTGGTCGGACTGTTTTTTGTCGCCGGGGCCCAGCGCTGGTTTTCCCCCG
This sequence comes from uncultured Desulfuromonadales bacterium, assembly GCA_945787335.1. Classification (GTDB taxonomy): domain Bacteria; phylum Desulfobacterota; class Desulfuromonadia; order Desulfuromonadales; family Geopsychrobacteraceae; genus Malonomonas. Next base: position 23,372 of record CALZHR010000021.1, on the reverse strand, counting down.
ATCACCAGCTGCTGATCCTGTTGCCGGAAGAAGGCGCCCGCGGCCTGCGCGAGGAGGACGACGTGGAGATCCTCGGCACCATCGCCGGGCAGGTGCAGCGGATCTACATCGACCCACAGGAGCGGATGATCGCCGAGCTGCGCATCGAACCCGGCTTTTACCAGTTCATCCGCAGCGATTCCAAGGTGGTCATCCGCCACGCCATCAGCCTGGTCGGCGGGATTTTCCTCGAGATCACCCGCGGCAAGGGCGCTGAGGTTCCTCTGGATCGACCGGTGCTGTCCGCCACGGCAGAGCCGGACCTGAAAACCGTGATCACTGAAATCCTCGCCAGCGTCGAAAGCGCCACCCTGCCGACCTTGCAGGAGTATACCCAGCTGGCCGCCGAACTGCGCGATCCCCAAGGTCCGGTGCAGACCCTGCTGGCCAAGGCGAATCGGATCGCCGACACCCTGGAGAGCGGCAATGGCGCCCTGCCGATGCTGCTCAACGACCAGACTCTGGCGCAGGATCTGCTCGGCACCCTGAACACGCTGCAGGCGTCCCTCGACCAGCTGCAGAGCGTCCTGCAGACCGCCCAGCAGACCGGCAGCAAGCTCGGCCAGGCGGCGGACAACTTCGACCAGCAACTGCAACCGCTCACAGGCCTGATGGAGCAGACCGGCACGGTGCTCGGCAACCTCCAGCAGGCCACCGCGCCGCTGCCGCAGGCCAGCCGCGAGCTCAGCAGCGAAATCAGCGCCCTGCCCGGCCTGCTGCTGCAGACCCAGACCACCCTGCGCGAGATCGAGCGGCTGACCAAAGGGCTGCAACGGCACTGGCTGGTGCGTGACTATGTCGCAGAACCGGATGACCGGATGCGGATCCCACTGGAGGAGATCGGTGGCGAAAGGCGGCAGCCATGAAAATTTCGGCGGGAACGCAGAGTATCTTCGGCCTGTTGATTCTGCTGCTGACGGGCTGCGCCGGCAGTTCTCCGCAGCCAGCCGCCGAGCCGATCGATCGGCAGTGGTCCAGCGGCATGCAGACCGGCCTCGACGCCTATTCGCAGGGGCAATACCAGCTCGCCGAAAGGCTGTTCAACCAGGCCCTGCAGCGCGCCCGGCAGATGGACCATGCCGCGCAGAGCGCGGACGCCGCCTTCAACCTGGCGGCGTCCCGGATTCAACTGGGCGATTTCGGCGGCGCCGATAGCGCCCTGCGGCAAGCGAAGAGCGATACCCGGCGAACGGCAGATGACCTGAGTGAAATTCTGCTGCTGGAGGCGCAGCTGGCCCGCTGGCAGGGTGCTGACGCGCAGTCCGCCAGGCTCACCGACGAGCTGCTGCGGCAGTTGCCTCAGGATGAAGGTCGTCTCCGTCCGCAAGCCCTGCTGCTTAAAGGTCAGCTGGCCTGCGAGGCGGGGCAAACCAGGCTTGCGGATCAGCAGCTGCAGGCGGCGACGGAGCTGTGCAGTAAAGCGCCCCATCCGACCCTGGTGGCCAGCCTGGCGGAATTGCGCGGCTGCATCGCCCAGCTGCGGGCGAATTACCGGCAGGCCGCAGCAGCGTACGACCTGCAGACCTCAGCCTTGCGCGAAGCCCGCCAGTACCGGCAGCTGGTGAGTGCCCTGCAGAACGCCGGTGACGCCTACCAGCGCGCCGGCAACCCGCAGCTGGCCGCCGACCGCCTCTACCGCGCGGCCCGCTCCGCGTTCAGCCAGGAGCGGCTCCAACTGGCGCAGCAGCTGCTCGACGCGGCACAGTCTTCGGCTCGCAGCGCTGATTCCGCAACGCTTCAGGATGACCTCGTCCGCCTGCAGAGTGAAATCACCGCGGCAGCTCCGGCGCAGGAAAACTGACCTGACGCCGGCATCCCCTCAACGCAACCCCTCCAGCAGGTTGTCCGCCAAGCGGTTCAGCAATAGAAAATAGCTCTCCTCCCCGGCCGGCAGGTCGGCGCCGAGCGGATCGAGCACGCCGGTCCGCGCGCCGGTCCCTTCGATAATCGTCGCCACCAGGCGCGGCTCGAACTGCGGTTCGCTGAACACGCAGCGCGCCTGCAGCTGCCTGATCTTCTCGCGCATCTGCAGAATCCGCCGGGCGCCCGGCTTGCGCTCCGGATTGAGGCTGATCGAACCGATCGCCCGCAGCCCGTACGCCTTTTCGAAGTACGGGTAGGCGTCGTGAAACACCAGGTAGGGGATCTCCCCGACCGGGGCCAGCCGCCGCTGCAACTGGCTGTGCAGCTCGGTCAGCCGCTGCTGCAGCCGCTCGGCGTTGCGCTGATAGACCTCCCGCTGCGGCGGGTCGAGCGCGCCGAGCAAGGTCGCGACCTCAATGGCCACCCGTTGCGCCAGCAGCGGATCGAGCCAGAAATGCGGGTTGCCGGCCAGCGGATGGCCATGCTCCCCTTCGCCAGCGTGCTCCTCGTGCTCGTCCCAATGGCCATTTTCCCGCAGCGGCAGCAGCTGAGGTTTCAGCACCTCGGCCAGCTCCAGCTGCCGCGCGGAACGCCCCAAAGTCTGCAACGGCTTCTGCAGAAAGCTCTCCAGCTGCGGGCCGACCCAGATGATCAGCTCGGCCTGAGACAGGGCCCGTGCTTCGGAAGGACGCAGCACATAGCCGTGCGGCGAGCCGCCCCCCTCGATCAGCAGCTGCGGCTCACCGACACCGCGCATCACCCCCGCCACCAGGGCGTGGATCGGCTTGATGCTGACCACCACCCGCGGCGCACCCCAGGCGCTGCCGGCAGACAGCAGGAAAAACAGGCCGAGACAAAGGGATTTTCTCATCAGCTGAAACTCCGTAAGCATGAATTTGACGTCGTCTTCTAAAACGTTATAATATAACATTATCATAATTCAAGTCTCCCGGAGACAATTTATGCCCGAACCCTTGCCCAACCCGTTCAGCTGCCCGGAACCGCACCACCAGAGCTGCATCGACGAGGCGCTCGCCAGCGCCGAGGCGCTCTGCCAGCGGCAGCGGCAGCGTTTTACCAGCATCCGCCGCCGGGTCCTCGAGCTGGTCTGGCAGCAGCATAAACCAGTCGGCGCCTACGAACTGCTGGAACTGCTGCAGCAGGATGGCCGCACTGCTCCGCCCACCGTCTACCGGGCCCTCGACTTCCTCCAGCAGATGGGGCTGGTGCACCGCATCGCCTCGCTCAACGCCTACATCGGCTGCGCCCACCCGGGGGAGCCGCACGACGGCCAGTTCCTGATCTGCGAGTCCTGCCGGTCCCTCGCCGAACTCGACGTGCCGGCGATCACCAGTGCCATCGCACAGAGCGCCGCCAGCTCCGGCTTCACGCCGCGCCGGCACACCGTCGAAATCATGGGGCTCTGCCCCAGGTGTCGTTGAAAGGGGCGGGCATGGACGGCAGCGATTATCTTCTCGAGCTCACCGATATCAACCAGTTCCAAGGGGCGCGCCAGCTGCTGCAGCAGATCAACCTGCAGCTCAAGGCCGGGGAGATCCTCACCATCATCGGCCCGAACGGCGCCGGCAAGACCACCCTGGTGCGGATCGCCCTCGGGCTGCTGCCGGCCAGCTCCGGAACCGTCTACCGCCGGCCGGGGCTGCATATCGGCTACATGCCGCAGCGGCTGCATATCGACCCGACCTTTCCCTTGACCGTCCGGCGCTTTTTGAGCATGGCCGGCAGGAAAAAAACTGAGCGGATCCTGCCGCTGCTGAAAGAAGTCGGCGCGGCCGAGGTGATCGATGCGCCGCTGCAGAACATCTCCGGAGGCGAGCTGCAGCGGGTGCTGCTGGCCCGGGCGCTGATGCGCGATCCCGACCTGCTGGTGCTGGACGAGCCGGTTCAGGGGGTCGACGTCCATGGTCAGGTCGAGCTCTACCAGCTGATCACCCGCATCCGCGAACGGCGCAACTGCGCGGTAATGATGGTCTCCCACGACCTGCACCTGGTGATGGCCGCCACCGACCGGGTGCTCTGCCTGAACCGCCACATCTGCTGCAGCGGCACCCCGGAGGCGGTCACCAACGACCCGGCTTACCTGGAGCTGTTCGGGCCGCTGGCAGTGCAGCACCTGGCGGTCTACAGCCACGACCGCAGCCATCGCCACGATGATCCGGCTGAGCATGGAGCCTGCCAATGATCGATGATTTCCTGCTGCGCGCCCTGCTTGGCGGCCTCGGCGTCGCCCTGGTGGCCGGGCCCTTCGGTTCCTTCGTCGTCTGGCGGCGGCTGGCCTATTTCGGCGACACCCTGGCCCACTCGGCGCTGCTCGGCGTGGCCTTCGGCTTCCTGCTGCAGCTCAACCTGACCTTCGGCATCCTGCTGATCTGCCAGTTGCTGGCGGTGCTGCTGTTCTTCGGTCAGCGGCAAAAGCTTTTGTCCAGCGACACCCTGCTCGGCATCTTCTCCCACGGGGCGCTCTCCGTCGGGCTGGTGGCGCTGGCGTTCATGGAGGGGATCCGCGTCGACCTGCTCGCCTACCTGTTCGGCGACATCCTCGCCATCGGCACGGCCGATCTCGGCTGGATCTTCGCCGGCGGCGGACTGGCGCTGACCGGGCTGCTCTGGCTCTGGAAGCCGCTGCTGGCGATCACCATCCACGAAGACCTGGCGCGGGTCGAAGGGGTGCCGGTCGATCGAATCAACTGGGCCTTTCTCGCGCTGATCGCCCTGAGCGTGGCGGTGATGATGAAGGTGGTCGGGCTGCTGCTGGTCACCTCGCTGTTGATCATCCCGGCCGCCACCGCCCGCCGCTTCGCCAGAACCCCGGAGCTGATGGCGCTGCTGGCCAGCCTGATCGGCTGCCTGGCGGTCGGCGGCGGGCTCTACGGCTCCTTCCGCTGGGACACCCCGGCCGGACCCTCGATCGTGGTCGCCGCCTGCGGTCTGTTTCTGCTCAGCTGGCTGCTGCCGAAACAGTTGTCCGGATAAACTTTAGTCCGGCAGTCTTATCTGGTCGGTTTCTTTGCTAAACTAGACTGACGACCCAGCCCAAGGAGGACGTCTGGATGACACCCACCAAAACCGCTTTCGCCCTGCTCCTGTGCCTCCTTATCACCTGGCAACCATCGCTCGCACAAACTGCTGTCGACCCTCCACCGCCTGCCGCAGAGCGGCTCCCACTGCCCGACAGCGAAACCCTGCGCAGCTGGATCGAGCAGATAAAAAAGAGCCCGCGCGGTCCGTTCAAACGGATCCGCTGGTTCTGTAACGACGGCAGCATCCTGCCGCCCAAGGCCTATGCCTGCAGTGAGCTTGGCGGCGGGGTCCAGCATGGGGAGTGGACCGACCGGGTCAAGCTGCTGCGCCAGCACAACTACCTGGTCGCCACCCTGCTGGCCGATCTCTGGTCGGAGAGCTTCTACACCCGGGCCGACTGGCCGCAACAGCTTAAGCAGATCATGCTCGAACAGTTCCTGATCGACGCCGACGACGGCTGGCTGTTCCGCCGGGCGCGCTACTACCGCGGCGCCCTGCAGGCCGAGGACGAAAACTGGCACGGCGAGGCGCTGCTGCTCGGCCTGCTCGAACAACCGCAGATAATGGAAAAAGATTTCCTGCTGCTGCGCGAAGCGGTCCGCCTGCTGCCGCACGGCCGCCAGCACGCCCCGCTGCTCGAAATGCGCCAGTTGGCCCTGGAGATAGAAGAGTTCGACCCGACCTTCACGCAGCTGCGGATCAAGCTGCACACCCGGCCCGACCCGGCCGACGCCGACCGGGTGCGCCGCCATGCCGAACTGGGCTCGGAAGACTTGCAGGAGGAGTACCTGGAACTGGTCGAGCTGATCGAGCAGGTCACCAAACCGCACAGCGACCCGCTCAATCAGGCCTATCAGCTGGGCATCAGCCGCGACCCGCGCCTGGCCAAGGGGCTGGTCAGACGCGAGGACGGCGCGGCGGCAGAGCTCTCCGCCAGCATCCGTTTCTCCCGCGCCAGCCGACTGCTGTTCCGCAGTCGCAGCGAACTGTCCCGGGCGGTCGGTAACCGGCAGAAGCTGAACTGGCTCGACCTGAGCCTCGACCTGGAGCATGAATTCTACAGCAGCGCCAATCTGCTGGTCAGTCAACTGCCGAAAGCCAGTCGACGGCAGCGGCTGGCCTGGATCGAACAGGGCCTAAACGCCCTCTACGGGATCGGCTTCCTCTCCGACCGGCAGTGGGCCAGCCAGCTGCAGGCGATCGAAAAGCTGCTGCAAAGGCCGCTGCCGAGCTACGTTTACCAGCGCGAGCTCGACCAGCTCAGCCGCCTCAGCCGCTGGGTGGAAAACAGCCTGCGCTATCACTTCGATGAGAGCATCAGTCACCTGGCCCGGCTTGATCCGAAATTCAACAGCTTTCTTCAGGAGCGCCTGCGCGCCAGCCCGCTGCTGCCGATTACCCTGTTGATCGACAGCCTGCAGCAGGACAGCCAGCGCCTGCGCGGGGTCGACCATCAGCTGTTTGGCCGCAGCACCGCCGGCCTGCAGCCGCTCAACCCGGGACTGGCGCGCGGCCGGCTGGAGCTGGTCAGCGATCCCCATAATCACCCGTACCGGCCCGACGGCATCTACCTGCTGCCGGAAACCGTGGCCGAGCTGCCGCCGGTCGCCGGTATTTTGACCCGCGGCGCCGGCAACACCCTGTCACACATCCAGCTGCTGGCCCGCAACCTCGGCATTCCGAACCTGGCGGTCAGCGAACAGCTGCTGCCGCAACTGGCCGAACAGGCCGGTCAAGTGATCGTGCTGGCGGTCAGCCCGGGCGGGGTGGTGCGGATTGAAGAAGACTCCGCCGCCTGGCAGCAGCATTTCAACCGGCAACAGACCGGCAGCGACTTTCTGATCGATCCCGACCTGGACAAACTCGCCCTGGAGCAGACCGAAATTCTCAACCTGACGCAGATCAGCGCCGCCGATTCCGGGCGGATTGCCGGCCCGAAGGGAGCCAATCTGGGGGAGTTGAAACAACTCTACGCCGGGCTGATCCCGGACGCGCTGGTGATCCCCTTCGGCCGTTTCCGCCAGCTGCTAGACCGGACGCAGGCCCCGGACGGCCAAAGCCTGTTCGAGTGGATGCGGGCCAACTATTATCGCCTGGGAAGGATCGCCGACCCCGCGACCAGGGAGATACAGACCAGCGAATTCCTCGCCCAGCTGCAGCAGCAGATCGAAACCGCCCCCCTGCCGCAGAGCTTCCTTAGCGAACTGCGCGAAAAGCTGGCCGCCGAGTTCGGCGCCCCCGGCAGCTTCGGGGTCTTTGTCCGCAGTGACACCAACGTCGAAGACCTGCCGAACTTCACCGGCGCCGGGTTGAACAAGACCGTCCCGCATGTGGTCGGTTTCGATAACATCGTCACCGCTATCCGCAAGGTCTGGGCGTCCCCCTTCAGCCAGCGCGCCTTCAGCTGGCGGCAGGCGCATATGCGCGACCCGGAGCATGTCTATGCCTCGGTGCTGCTGATGCTCAGCGTACCGGCGGACAAGTCGGGAGTGATGGCGACTGCCGACCTGGTCAGTGGTGACCGGAACCTGTTGCATGTCGCCACCAACGAAGGGGTCGGCGGCGCGGTCAACGGCCAGCGGGCGGAAGAAATCTTGATTGACGTGCGCAGCGGTGAGTCCCGCCTGCTCGCTCAGGCGAGCGCGGCGGAAAAACGGATTCTGGTGCCGACCGGCGGCGTCCAGAAAGTGTCGGCAGATGCACCGGAGCAGCTGGTGACGGAGCCTGAAATCGCCCAGCTGCGCAAGATGGCCGGGCTGCTCCCGGCCCGCTTCCCGAGCCTGCAGGATGACCAGGGACAGAGCAAACCGGCCGACATCGAGTTCGGCTTTCTGGATGGTCAGTTCGTGCTGTTCCAGATCCGCCCGTTGCTGGAGAGCAAGCGGGTGAAAAACGACCTGTTCCTGGCCGGACTCGATGCCGCGGTGACGTCGCATACAACCGACGTGGATCTGGCAATAATTCCGCAGGAGCCTGAGTGATGCGGCTGATCATCAGTTTTATTCTGACCCTGGCGGTCACGAACAGTCTGTTCGGCTACCCGCTGGATGCTGGCGAGGAGACCGGTATCATCCGGCTTGAGGGCTATCAGCGGATTCAGGAGGGGAAAACGCCCGGCCGCAAGTTGTTTCCCGGCGCCCTGCTGCCGCTGCAGCAGGTTCAGCTGCGCCTGACCGACCAACGAAACTTCGAGCTCCCCGAACCGGACCCGCAGCTGACCGATGACATTCTCGCCTTTCTCGGCGCGGACCAGGAAAACTACAGTTTCTCAGTCCTTGACCTGAGCCATCCCGAGCAGCCGGTGTTTGCCGAGCACCAGGGGGATCTCAATTTCAACCCGGGCAGCCTCGGCAAGGTGTTGATTGCCGTGGGCGTTTTCCAGGCGTTGGCCGACCTCTATCCGGACGATGTCGCGGCGCGCAAGCGGCTGCTGCGTGAACGCTGGATCACCGCCAATCAGTTCATTATCAGCGATCACCACAAGGTGCCCTTCTGGGATGCCGAACGGCAACAGATGACTTACCGGAAGATCCGCACCGGCGACAGCGGCAACCTCTACAGCTGGCTCGACTGGATGCTCTCCCCCAGCTCCAACGCAGCCGCCGCCATGGTGCTGCGCGAATACCTGCTGATGGTGCGTTTTCAAGCGGAGTATCCGGTCGCGGAACAGACCGCTGAGGATTTTTTCAAGAAGACCGGCAAAAGGGAGCTGATGCGGCTGCTGATCAACAGCCTGCACGAACCGATGCGCCGCAACGGGCTGGACCCGGAGCAGATCCGTCAGGGGGGATTTTTTACCTGGAAGGGCAAGACGCTGGTACCGGGCGGCAGCAGCAGAGCGAACGCGCGCAGTTTTTTAACCCTGCTGCTGCGCGTGGAGCAGGGCCGGCTGATCGACCCTTTTTCCAGTCTCGAGCTGAAACGGCTGCTCTATATGACCGAGAAGCGGATCCGCTACGCTTCGCACCCGGCGCTGAAGCACTCCGCGGTCTACTTCAAATCGGGCTCGCTTTACAGCTGCGAACCGGAACCGGACTTCGAATGCGGCAAATACATCGGGAACAGATTGAATCTGCTGAACTCTGTCGCGATCGTTGAAGAACCGCAGACGGAAGGCCTGCTGCACTATCTGGTGGTGATCACCTCGAACGTCCTGCGCGTGAACTCGGCGGTGGCGCACCAGACGCTGGCGATGCGCATCCATCGGCTGTTGCAGAGGCGCTATGAAGAGGTGCAGAAAATCAGGAGTGAAATTGCCGGATCAGGTCATCCAGGCGCAGGATCAGGCGACTGAGCCACTCCCCGCCCCTGGCGTCTTCGGCCAGAGCCACGGCGATGTAGCGGCGGTCGCCATGCTCGATGATGGCGCTGTCGGCGTGGTACTGCCGCCAGGAGCCGGACTTGCGGTAGATCTCGGCGTCGGGGCGGGACTTGAGCCCCTTGACGAACTTGTGCTGAATGGCCGGCTTGCTGAGGATCTCTTTCATCTCCCGGCTCATTTCGGGAGAAACCAGCTGGCCGGTCTCCAGCAGGTAATAAAAACGTGCGACTTGGAATGCATTGGCACCATGTGATAGGTTAGCCAGCGGGTCCCGCTTCCAGGCCCCGGCCTTACCGTATTCTTTACCAACCCAAAGTCCGCCATTATTCTGTGGATCGTACAAACGGTACTTGGGCGACTGCAGCAGATCGGCCAGGAAGGTCTTGCCGACCCGGTTGAGCATCTCGGTCGCCGCGCGATTGGAGGAATTGCGGATCATCCGCGTCAGCTGTTCCTGAGTCGCTGCGTCAAGCTGCATCTCGCCGCGGGCGATCCGCTCAAAGGCGCCGAGCAGAATGGCGATCTTCGGCAGGCTGGCGGCATACATCATCCGGTCGCCGTTGATCGCCGCCAGCAGCGGCTGCTCAGGGTCGGTGATGTCGACCAGGGCGACACTTAATTTCTTCCGTTCGGCGGCCTTGTCCAGCTTCAGCTCACGCAGGCAGGTTTCCAATCCTTCCTGCAAACGGTTGTTGTAGCAGGCGGCCAGAACGGGGGGCTGCTGAGAACTGAGGACCGGCGGAACGGCAACCGCGAGAACCAGCAAGAAAGTTAAAATATTTTTAATAATAGTGTTCATATTTGCGAATCATACTGGAAAACGGACAAAAAAGCAAATGGTAGAATCAGAAGAAAAAGAAAACCGCTGCAATCAGCGCTATCCGGCCCACCGGGCTCTCAGCATCCGTGCGGCTTTTTTGTTCGCAAATTTTTTGCTGATCATCATGGCGCTCTATCACCTGAAGCCGTCGAGCCGTTCGCTGTTCATCGAATATCTCGGCGCCGATCAGCTGCCTTATGTCTGGATCGGCACCGCGCTCACCATGGCAGTGTTCATCGGCGCCTATCATCGGCTGGTCGAACGCTGCAGCCGGGTGCTCCTGGTGCTCGGCACCTGCCTGGTGATGGCCGGTTGCCTGGTCGCATTCCGCATTCTGCTGGAGTCTCCCGGTCCGGCCCTGGCGACGGCCTTCTATATTTTTGTCGATATCCTCGGCGTGCTGATGGTCGAGCAGTTCTGGAGCCTGACCAACTCGATCTACAGCACCAAGGAGGGCAAAGGCTGGTACGGCTTTATCGGCACCGGCGGGCTGGTCGGCGGGGTGCTCGGCGGCGGCGCGGCGGCGCTGGTGCTGGAACAGACGCCGCTCCAGACACCTGATCTGCTGCTGGTCGCGGCCGGGATTCTGCTGCTGCTGTTTGTGCTCACCTGGCTGATGGGCTGGCTCGGGCTTTATTGTGAAGTTCAGGATCTGGGGCAGCAAGTCAAGTACCAGGGGGGCTGGCAGAGGTTCAAAAAGAGCCGCTTCATGCTGCTGATCGCGGCCATCCTGCTGCTGGCCCAGCTGGCCTCGCCGCTGATCGAATTCCAGTTCATGAAAACGGTGGAAACCAGCTACCTGATCCTCGATGAACGCACCGCTTATCTCTCGCTCTTTTTCAGCGTCATGGGGCTGATTTCGATCCTGGTCAACCTGTTCCTGACGCCGCTGATCCATCGGACCCTCGGCGTCATCGCCGGGCTGCTGATCCAGCCGCTGATGATCACTCTTTTTACCCTCGGTTTCATGTTCGCGCCGGGGCTGCTGTTGATTTCCGCCGCCAAAGTCAGTGATCGCGGCCTCTCCTATTCGATCAACCGCGCCTCCAAGGAGCTGCTCTATGTGCCGATCGACTCGGTGCTGATCTATCAGGCCAAGGCCTGGATCGACATGTTCGGCTACCGGCTGTTCAAGATCTTCGGTTCGGTGCTGATCCTGATATTCACCCGCTGGCTGCCGACCCCACTCACCCTGCCGCAGCTGGGCTGGCTGGTGCTCTGCATTTGTGCAATCTGGCTGGTCGTGCTGAGAATCCTCCGGAATGAATATCAGCAGGTCGAAGACTGACAAAGGGGTTATAGGAGAAAGACTTTCTATGAGCAGTGGAGCCTTATGTGCAAGCAAGAGGAAAAAAGCCGCCAGCAGTTGGCCGCTGAACTGGACCAGCTGACCGCTTTATTCGACAGTTGCCAGGATCATATCTGGATGGTTGACCGCGACAAACGGCTGGTGCTGATCAACGAAACCGGGCGGGAGACCTGCCGCAAATCCTTCGGCACCGAACCAAAACTGGGGATGACAACGGCTGAATTGACGACGCCTGAGTTTCTTGACGACTGGGACCGCTATTACGATTCGGCGTTTCAGGGAGAGAGCTTCCGTCTCTGCCACCCGGCAAAAGACGGCCGGGTCCATTCGGTCACAGTTCAGCCGGTCAAAGCGGGCGGGGAGATCATCGGCGCCGCCGTTTTCGGTCATGACATCAGCGAGCAATACCAACTGCAGCAGGAATTACGGCGTTACGAAGAGATCATCTCCTCCACACCGGACATGATATCCCTGGTCGATCGGAACTACGTTTATCAGATCGTCAACGATGCCTACCTGAAGAACTACCGGAAATCCCGTGAAGAGCTGATTGGCAAAACCGTCCGCGACGTGGTCGGCGATGAGCTTTTCGAGCGGATCTCGAAGCCCAACCTGGAAAGAGCCTTTGCCGGGGAAACGGTCAGCGCGGAAAGCTGGATGGAGGTTCCACAGATGGGACGCCGCTACCTGAGCGTCACCTACCACCCGGTCTGCGATAACACCGAAAACCCGCAGCATGTCGCCATCGACGTGCGCGACATTACCGCCCTGAAGCGGGCCGAAGCCGATCGTCAGCGGATCTTCGAGGTGTCCCTCGACATGCTCTGCATCGCCGGCTTCGATGGCTACTACAAGCAGCTGAACCCGGCCTGGACCCGGACCCTCGGCTGGAGCGAAGAGGACCTCAAATCGAGCAAGCTGCTCGACTTTGTTCTCCCCGGCGATCGCGACGCGACGCGCGCCGCCCTGGAACGCCTGTTCAAAGGGGAGCAGCTGGTCGGGTTCGAAAACCGTCTGCAGTGCAAGGATGGCACGGTCAAATGGATTTCCTGGAATTCTTTCCCTGACCTGGAGAAGCAACAGATCTTCGCTGTCGCCCGCGATGTCAGTGGACGGCGCACCCTGGAAGAGGAGCTGCGCCGTCTGGCGACCACCGATTCCCTGACCGGTGCCAGCAACCGGCGCCATTTCCTCGAGCTGGCGAGCGCGGAGCTGAAACGGAGCCGCCGTTACGGCGCGCCGCTGGCGGTGCTGATGCTGGATATCGACCATTTCAAGCAGGTCAACGACAGCTTCGGCCACGATGCCGGCGACGAAGTGCTGAAAAAGCTGGTCGACTGCTGCCTGCAGACCTTACGCTCCAGCGACCTGTTCGGCCGCTTCGGCGGCGAAGAGTTTGCCGCCCTGCTGCCGGAGACCAGCGAACAGGCGGCCCTGCAGACCTGCGAGCGCCTGTGTCAGGAACTTTCCGGGCTGAGAATCCGCACCCATCGCGGTGAAGTCCGGATCACCGTCAGCATCGGCCTGACCATGCTCACCGGCAGCGACCAGGACTTCGATTCACTGCTGAAACGCGCCGACAACGCTCTCTACGAAGCGAAGAACGCAGGCCGCAACCTGATCGTCAAGCACTGAAGCCGAAGCTCTCAACCGCGCCTGGCCAGCCTTGTCCCTGCCTATTGCACGGTTCAAACAATCTTCAGCAAATAAAAACAGCCAGCTCGACGTCGAACTGGCTGCTGTGATCATGCAATCTGCTGCCACGGATAGTTTAATCTGTGCGGGCAAAGGCTTTCTGTGGCTCACCGTTGACCAGTTCTTCGATCCGTCGCGGCAGCCGTGGCGCGCCGCCGGTGACCTGCATCGCAGACACCGGCTCCAGTCGCCAGATGTCGCGATTGTAGTCCTGCATGGTGCGATCGGTGGAGAACTTGCCGCTGGCCGCACTGTTGAGAATGCTCATCTTCGTCCAGCCGTGTTGATCCTGGTAGGCCCGCGCGGCCTGCTGCTGCGCGGCGACGTAGCTGCTGAAATCGGCGGCGACCAACCAGGGGTCGTGCGGACTGTAGATCGCCTGAATGATCGAATCGAAAATGTTCGCTTCACACTGGTTGAAGTGACCGCTGCGCAGCAGCTGCATCACCCGGTAGAGATTTTCGTCGGCGTTGATGAAGCCGGCCGGGTTGTAGTCGCGCCGCACCACCTCGACCTCGGTGGCGGTCAAGCCGAAGAGGAAGAAGTTCTCGCTGCCGACCTCTTCGCGGATTTCGATATTCGCTCCGTCCAGGGTGCCGATGGTCAGGGCGCCGTTCATCATGAATTTCATGTTCCCGGTCCCCGAAGCTTCCTTGCCGGCGGTGGAAATCTGCTCCGACAGGTCGGTCCCGGGGCAGATCACTTCCATGGCCGAGACCCGGTAGTTGGGGATGAACGCCACTTTCAGCAGATCGCCGACGGCCGGATCGTTATTGACCACCTCGGCGACATTGCAGATCAGCTTGATGATCTGCTTGGCCATAGCATAGCCGGGCGCCGCTTTGCCGCCGATCAGCACGCAGCGCGGCGTCCAGTTGGCGGTATCGCCGCGCTTGATCCGATCGTAGAGATGGATCACATGCAGGATATTGAGCAGCTGGCGCTTGTACTCGTGAATCCGTTTCACCTGGACATCGAACATCGCTTCAGGGGCGAACGCGACGCCGCACTCGGCCCTGACCAGTTCCGCCAGGCGCAGCTTGTTCTGGTGCTTGACGTGCTGCCACTGCCCCTGGAATTCAGCGTCCTCGGCCAGCGGTTTGAGCTGGCTGAGCTGTTCCAGTTCGGTCACCCAGCCCTCGCCGATCCGCTCGCTGATCAGTTCGCTCAAGCCCTGGTTGCACCAGGCCAGCCAGCGCCGCTGGGTGACGCCGTTGGTCTTGTTGTTGAACTTCTCCGGCCAGAGTTCGTAGAAATCCTTGAACAGCCCTTGCTGCAGCAGCTGTGAATGCAGCTCGGCGACCCCGTTGACCGAAAAGCTGCCGACGATCGCCAGGTAGGCCATGCGCACCTGCGGTTCCGGGCCTTCCTCGATGATCGACATGCGCCGCTGCCGCTCCAGGTCGCCGGGCCAGCGCTGCGCCACCTGCTTGAGGAAGCGGGCGTTGATCTCGTAGATGATATCGAGCAGGCGCGGCAGCAGCTGCTCGAACAGCCGCACCGGCCACTTTTCCAACGCTTCCGGCAGCAGGGTGTGGTTAGTGTAAGCCATGGTCTTCTGGGTGGTCTCCCAGGCCTGGTCCCAGGTCATCCCCTGTTCATCGATCAGCAACCGCATCAGCTCCGCAACCGCGCAGCTGGGGTGAGTATCGTTGAGCTGAAAACAGTTCTTTTCGGCGAAACGGCTGAGCTGGTTCCCCTGGATCTTGCTCCACTTCTCCATGACATCCTGCAGACTGGCGGAGGCGAGGAAATACTGCTGCCGAAGCCGCAGATCCTTGCCGTTCTCGCTGCTGTCGTTGGGGTAGAGGACCATGGTGATTTTTTCCGCCTCGTTCTTGGCCGCCACCGAACCGGGATAGTCGCCGGCGTTGAATTCCCCGAGGTCGAACTCGGCGGTTGCCACCGCCTTCCACAGGCGCAGGGTGTTCACCGTGCCGTTCTGATGGCCGGGAACCGGCACATCATAGGGGATGGCGAGCACGTCGCGGGTCTCAACCCAGCGCCAGCGCAGGGTTCCGCTGTGATCACGGTATGGCTCGCTGCGGCCACCAAACTTGACCCGCTGGGTGTATTCAGGGCGTTCGACCTCCCAGCGGTTCACCGCCCCCAGCCAGTGGTCAGGCTCTTCGATCTGATAGCCATTGTCGAGCCGCTGCCGGAACATGCCGTACTCATAGCGGATACCGTACCCCTGGACCGGCAGCTGCAGGGTCGCGCAGCTGTCGAGGAAGCAGGCCGCCAGCCGGCCGAGGCCGCCGTTGCCCAAGCCCGCATCCTGCTCCGCTTCCGCCAGCTCCTCCAGTTCCAGGCCGAGCCCGTAAAGGGCTTTGCTGACCTCATCGACCACGCCGAGATTGAGGATCGAATTCCCCAGCGACCGCCCCATCAGATATTCCAGCGAGAGGTAATAGGCCCGGCGGCAGTCGGACTCTTCGTAGGCGTAGCGGGTCGACTTCCAGCGCTCCATCAGCCGGTCGCGCACCACCAGGGCCATGGCTTCGTAGGCATAGTGGGTCAGGCGGCAGTGCTTGTCACGCCCCAGGTGGTGGGCATAGTAATGACGAAAATCCTTGGCCAGATTGACCGGATCCATCTGCAGCGGCGGCGCCTCGGTCAGCTCGGGGCAGGGACGACTTTTTTTAAAACGGGTCGAGTTCATAAGAGAGGCTACTCTGCGAAAACGCGGGGAGAATAAAGGGAATTATTTTACTCAAGACGTCAAAAAGCAATATCAAGGTTCGGCAACATCCAGCAGTAACTCGCCGTGAAAAGCCTGCCTCAAACAGGCTCGGCACCAGCGCCGTCAGAAATCAACCATTTCTGAGTATCCCATTTCTTGCCCTGAAGTCAATGCTGTCGAGCCGGCTAAATCATTAAAAAACAGGCTTTCAAACCTCTTTAACATTAATCCGAAAGGAATTCTTATGAGGCTATGCTAAGATCATTTCCGACAATCACGTCATCAGAATCGCTTTCTACCGGCAATGGGCCAGGAAACGTCCAGAATGAACGATAGCTTCCATGAGGTGGTCAATACAGTCGGCGATCTGCCGCCAATGCCGCTGGTCGCCGTCAAAGTGCTTGAGCTGCTGCAGGAAAAGGAAATCTCCGCGGCCCTGCTGGCGCGAACCATCTCCCACGATCCGGCGGTCGCGGCAAAAGTGCTGCGGATCGCCAACTCTTCCCTCTACAGCCTCTCCACCCCGGCGAAAACCCTGGAACGGGCGATTACCGTGCTGGGGGAGAAAACCCTGAAAAGCCTGGTGCTGGCCGCCAGCCTGGTGGGCATCAACAACAGCTACGGACTGATCGAAAAACTGCTCTGGGAAGACTCGATCGGCTGCGCCATCGCAGCGCGGAGCATCGCCAAGCAGCGCCGCACGGTCGACCCGGAAGAGGCGTTTCTCGGCGGGCTGTTCCGGCATATCGGCAAACTGGTGCTCAACAACTACGCGCCGGATAAATTCGCCAAATTGATCCAGGGGGTCTACAACAACGAAGGCACCAGCAACAGTCTGGAGCTGGAGTATTTCCCCTTCTCCCACGCGGTGGTCGGCGCGGCGGTGCTGAAGAAATGGAAGATGTCCGACTCGCTGATCCGCGTCGTCCTGAACCACGAGAACCGCTCGATCGGCCTGGAAACCGATCCGGTGCAGCGGGAGCTGATCGCCATCATCAACCTGGCCAACAGCTTCTGCCGCCTTCTGGGGATTGGCCGGCAGCGCCCGGACGTATCATTGGTGCTGGCGGAGACGACCGGCGCCAGGATTCTCCAGCTGGACGCCACTGTCCTCGACGTGATGAAAAACAATTTCCTGCAGGTCTTCGAGGCCGACAAGGAGCTGTTTCTGCACTGACGCCCAACAAGCTGCTAGAGACCAATTCCGTCTAGCGGGGTCGCGCAGTCCGGGCAGCACCCCTGCTTGACCCGGCTCTGACGAATCGAAAAGCCGTAGCGCTCGATCAGCAGTTCGCCGCAGTTGTAACAATAGCTGCTCTCCCCCCCTTCCCCCGGAATGTTCCCCTCGTAAACGTAGCGCAAGCCGGCCTCCAGACCTATCTGCCGCGCCCGGCGCAAGATCTGCGCCGAGGTGCGGGGAGCATCGCGCAGCTCGTGGGTCGGGTAGAAGGCGGTCACATGCCAGGGGATCTCTGGGCCGACCGAAACCAGGAACTCGGCAATATCGCGCAGCTCCTCTTCGCGGTCATTATAGCCGGGGATAATCAGCGTCGTCACTTCGACCCAGATTCCTAATTCGCGATAGAGGCGGATCGTATCGAGCACCGGCTGCAGCTTTGCCCCGCAGACGTCGCGGTAAAATTCGTCACGAAAAGCTTTCAGGTCGACATTGGCCGCATCCAGGTAGGGAGCGATGCTCCGCAGCGCTTCGGCACTGATGTAACCGTTGGTGACAAAAACGTTTTTCAGCCCGGCCTGGTGGGCCAGCTTTGCCGTGTCGTAAGCGTACTCGAAGAAGATCGTCGGTTCGGTGTAGGTATATGAGATCGACGCGCAGCCGGCGGCTTGCGCTTCGCGGACAATCTGTTCCGGCGGCAGAAACTTACCCGGCAGCTCCCCCTGGTGAGCGCGCGGATACTGGGCAATCTGCGCATTCTGACAGTGCCGGCATCTGAAATTACAGCCGACCGTGGCGACGGAGTAGGAGGTCGAGCCCGGCAACAGGTGGAACAGCGGTTTCTTCTCGATCGGATCGATGGAGCTGGCCACCGCCTTGCCGTAAACCAGGCTGTAAAGCGTGCCGCCCCGGTTCTCCCGGACCCCGCAGATGCCCCGTCGACCGTCAGCGATCTGGCAGAAATGCTGGCACAGCCGGCAATGCACCCGCTTATCGGCCAATGATGTATATAGCAGCGCCT
The DNA here is from genome assembly GCA_945787335.1 of uncultured Desulfuromonadales bacterium. Classification (GTDB taxonomy): domain Bacteria; phylum Desulfobacterota; class Desulfuromonadia; order Desulfuromonadales; family Geopsychrobacteraceae; genus Malonomonas. Next base: position 5,402 of record CALZHR010000021.1, on the reverse strand, counting down.
CGTGCATAACCTGCTCCTTCGAATTGACCGCCCGTTTCAATCTGTCCGCGAAGGGTCAGTCCTCGATCGTCGTCAGATATTGCTTGATTTCAGCGACCGACATCTGGGTTCCGGTCGAGCTCATTTTGCCGTTGACCACCAGTTGCGGCAAACTCAACGTATGCAGCTCGGTCAAACGTTCAGGGTCCATCACCGATCTCACCTCATTGTCCAGTCCGAGTTCATCGAGCGCCTGCTGCACCTTCTTCTTCAGGGCTGCGCACTTGCTGCAGCCATCACCGAGAATCTCTATTTTCATGGCCTTTTCCTATCTGCTGAGCACTCTTTACTCTCTTTAAATTATGTGCACTTAATCCCCCTCCCCGCAAGTCATCGAGCGTTAATTCGCAGCATTTAATCCCGGTCCCGCCCTATTCACGACCCAGGTCCGGCTCACCGCAGTGACGCAGGATATAGTCCCGGCAGTGATCACGCAGCCAGACAGCCTGCGACCAGGTGCTGGCGCTCCGTAATCTCTCCGGCAGCTCAGCGCTGTTGACCGCAGGGCCGACCAGGAGGCTGATGGCGCCCCGGTGCAGGAACCGGTCATCGCCGCGCAGCATCGAACGGGTCCCGCGGATAACCACCGGCACCAGCGGCAGACCGGCCTCGACCGCAGTGAGAAAGGCGCCGAGATGGAAGGGGCGCAGGCCAGGCATGCGGCCGAAAGTTCCCTCGGGGAAGAACAGCAACGAGCTGCCGTCACAGGCCAGCCGACCGAGATAGCGGGCATCCTCGGCCCCCTGCCGAGAGTCGAAGCGTTCGACGAACTCGGTCCCGATCCGCACCAGCGGGATGCGCAGCAGCGCGTTTTTCGCCAGCTCCCGCTTGGCGACAAACCCGAAGCGCTTCGGCAGGGCGGCGATCAGCGCGTAGCCATCCAGGTAGCTGGCGTGATTCGCCACCAGGATGCAAGGCCCATCGGGCAGTTGCTCCGCGCCCGCAAGCTGCATTGGGGTGGCGCTGGCGCGGGCCAGCAGTTGCAGCGTCCGCCGGATGAACGCCCAACGCCAGCCGATTTGGGGCAACAGCATGACCGCAAGATAGACCGGGGGCAACAGCAGGGAGAAGAGCCCCCAGCACCAGAGGGCGTAACCTAAACTGCCACCGGCCTGCCTCCAGCGCTGCAGCTGTCCGCCCAGGCCGATCCGGGCCAGATTCAGATACTGCCGCCAGGCTTTATGCTGCTGGCCCAGCAGCCCCTGCTCATAGAGGTCGCAGGCGGCCGCCCGGCGCAGCTTGCCGCTGGAGGTCTTCGGAATGCTCTGCGGTGGCAGCAGCAGCAGCTCGTGCGGCGGGTTGCCGACCAGCTGCACGGCCAGCTCAAAGACCCGGCTGCGCAACTGCTCCAGCTGTTGGGGGTCGCTCAGGCGGGTTTCGGCCAGCACCACCAGCCGCTCGGTGCCGCTGTGTGGATCGGCGCTGCCGAAGACCAGCACATTCCCCTTGCGAACGCCAGCCAGCTCGGCGACCGCCTGTTCCAGCTCCTGCGGATAGATGTTCCGCCCGGCGATGATGATCAGGTCCTTGCTGCGCCCGGTGATATAGATATCCCCCGCGCTGATGTAACCCAGATCCCCGGAATCGAGCCAGTCGCCGGTAAACAGCTGCGCCGTCGCTTCGGAGTTGCGGTAGTAGCCGCTGCAGGCCGAAGGGCCGCGGAACTGCACCCGCCCCTCGCGCCGCTCCGGCAGCTCGTGTCCGGCCCGGTCGACAACGCGGATTTCGTGCTGCGCCAGCGGCCGGCCGCAGGCGACAAAGCGCAGCGCGTCCTCGGTCTCTGCAGCGACCGGCTCGGCCCGACCGCTGCGGGAGAAGGCTTCCCGCGCGATGACATCGACCAGCGGCCCGCGCCCGAGGGGCGGGAAGGCCAGACCGACCGAGTTCTCGGCCATGCCGTAGACCGGCATCAGCGCTTCACGGCGGAAGCCGAAGCGCGCAAAGCGCTCGCAGAAGCGCTCGATGCTCAGCGGGCTGACCGATTCGGCGCCGTTAAAGGCGCAGCGCCAGGAAGAAAGGTCGAGCCCAGCCAGCTGCTCATCACTGAGCCGCGACAGGCAGATCTCGTAAGCGAAATTGGGCGCCGGTGACAGCGTGCCGCGGTAGCGGTGGATCGCCTGCAGCCAGCGCAGCGGCCGGCTGAGAAAATCGAGCGGCGACATCAGCACCAGCTGGTTGGCGTAATACAGGCTGGAGAGCCAGCAGCCGATCAGCCCCATGTCGTGGTAGAGGGGCAGCCAGCTGACCATAATGTCGTGGTTTTCGACGGCAACCGCACGCCCCATGGCGCGGATATTCGCCAGCAGGTTGGCGTGGCTGAGGATCACCCCCTTGGGATTGCCGGTCGAGCCGGAGGTGTACTGCAGAAAGGCGGTGTCATGCGCCTGCAACGGCGCAGCGACAAAGCCGCCCGGATCGGCGGTGGAGAGGTCGGCAACCGTTAACAGGGAATGCAACTGCGGCAGGCTCGATTTCAGCAGGCGGCCGAACAGCAGCGCCTCGGGCATGGTGATCAGATGACCGGCGGCGCAGTTGCCGAGAATCACCAGCTGGCGCCTGAGGTGATCCTCCATCTGCGCCTTGCGGGTCGGCGGATAGATCGGCACCGGCACCCCGCCGGCCAGCAGCACGCCGAAAAAGGCAAAAAAATAGCTGCTGTCGCTCGGCAGCATGATCGCCACCGGCGTTCCTTTGGCCAGGCCGCGCTGCTGCAAGCCGGCGGCGACCTTGAGCGCGCCCTGGTGCAACAGGCGGTAGCTGAGCGGCTCACCCGGTTGCTGATCGGTGTAGAAATGAATGTGCGGGCGGTCCGGCTGCCGGGCCAGGTGCCAGCCGAGCACCTCCGGCAGGGTTTTGGCCGCGTGGGGCAGCTCCTCGGTGGCATCAAGGCGCAGATCCTGAACCTGCTCAAAAGTCCCCAGCTGCGGTCCGACAGCGGCGCCCAGCACCAGCCGCAACAGGTCGCGGACCGTCTCGGCAGCGGCGAAAGCCTGTTCGCTGAGGCTGATATCGAAATACCCCTCGACCCGATGCAGCAGTTCCATCCGGCCAAGGCTGTCGACCCCCAGGTCGCGCTCCAGCGAAGCGTCGAGCCGCAACGCCTGCGCCCGCCTTTGTCCCGGATGCAGTTCGTCTGCGAACCGCTGTAAAAGGTCAAACAGCTCCCTGCTGGTTTGATCGCTCTGCTCTCTGGCGACACTCATCGCCGCTCCCGCCCCACCGGCGCTGCCATCTGCAAAAAAGAGCCTAATATGTTATTTTATCAGTTTTGCGAATCTTTTGGGGAGGGCCTGGGCACAACCCGCGCGCGGCCCGCCCAGCCTATTCTCCTGTTACCAGCGTCCGAGGGGACTCCGCATGCCCGGATTGAAGTTCAGCAGCATCTTGAGCAGCCTGCTTCTGGTCGGCTGTTCAAGCCTGGTTTACAATCCCGACCGGTCAATCGAACTGCACTACCGGGACTACGGCATCAGTGCGCCGAGCTCTCCGGCCCGTTTCAGCACCTGTATCCACTACGGCTGCGACGGACAAGCCGAAGTCGGCCTGAGCACTGCAGAATGGCAGAGCATAACAGAAATCTTCACTCAGCCGGCCGCTGATGCCGCTACGGAACGGGAGCAGATCGCCATCGCGATCGGTCGCATGGAACAGCTGATCGGGCGAAAGAACAACACTTTCGCCGATCAGGCCTGCAATAACTTCAAAGAGCCGATCGAAAGCTTTCAGCACGACTGCGTCGCTGAAGCGACCAACAGCACGGTCTACCTGCAGCTGTTCGCTCAAACCGGCCTGCTGCGCTGGCACCGGGTCGGCTATCCGGCGCAGCGGGAACGGCTGGGCATTTTCGAAGCGCACCTTTCGGCGGTGATCCGACAGCACGACAACGATGAACTCTATGCGGTCGATTCCTGGTTTTATGCGAATGGAGAGCAGGCGACGGTGGTGCCGCTGGATCTCTGGCGGCAGAATTACTATCCGGCACCCTGCCGTTAATCCGCCGCAGCGATTTCGCAGAAACTTGCCTTCTCCCCATTCCCATCCTTATACAACACAGCTATAATGGCCGGCTGCTGATCCTAACTCACCTCGCCCGGCGGAAAAAGGAGAGCCATGTACCGAACCATTCAGAGAATCTACGAAGCCTGCGTGCTCAAACGTCCGGTTCTGGCTCTGCTCCTGTCTCTGGCGGTGATCGCCGGCTTCGGCTTTTTCGCTAAGGATTTCCGCCTCGATGCCTCGGCCGATTCGCTGCTGCTGGAGCATGACAAGGATCTGAAGTACTACCGCTCGGTCACCGAGCAGTACGGCTCGGATGAGTTCCTGATTATCTCCTACACCCCGACCGGCGACCTCTTTGCCCCCGAAACCCTCGCCGAGCTGGGCCGCCTGCGCGAGAAACTGCTGCAGCTCGAGCGGGTCGAGAAGGTGGTGAGCATCCTCGACGTGCCGCTGATCGACAGCCCGCGGCTGACGCTTGGCGAAATGAAAAACGGGGTCCGCACCCTGGAGGCCCCGGATACCGACGTCGAGCTGGCGCGGCAGGAATTTCTCACCAGTCCGCTTTACAGCAACCTGATCGTCAGTCCGGACGCGCGCACCACGGCGCTGCAGGTGATTTTCGAGAGGGACGAAAACCTGCAGCAGCTGTTGCGACAACGCACCCAGCTGCGCCAGAAGCAGCTGGACGGCAGCCTGACAGCAGAAGAAGCCCGACAGCTCGATGATGTCAGCGCAAAATACGACCAGGTCACTCTGGTCACTTCGGAAGAGCAGAAACAGGATATCGCGGCGATCCGCACGATTCTGGCCGACCACCGGCAGAGCGGCGAACTTTTTCTCGGCGGCGTGCCGATGATCGTCACCGACATGATTGACTTCATCCGTCACGACCTGGCCGCCTTCGGCATCGGCGTGCTGCTGTTTCTGGTCAGCATGCTGGCGCTGATCTTCCGCTATCCGCGCTGGGTGATCCTGCCGATGGTCTGCTGCTCTGCCGCGGTGCTGTTCATGTTCGGCCTGCTCGGACTGATCGGCTGGAAGGTTACGGTCGTCTCGTCCAACTTCACCTCGCTGATGCTGATCATTACCCTGTCGCTCTGCGTCCACCTGATGGTGCGCTACAACGAAGCCTACGCCGAACTGCCCGGGGCCGACCAGTTGACCCTGGTGCGCGAGATGGTGCGCAGCAAGGCGGTCCCGAGCATCTACACTTCGCTGACCACCATCGTCGGCTTCGCCTCGCTGATGATCAGCGACCTGCGGCCGATCATCGATTTCGGCTGGATGATGGCGATCGGCATCAGTGCCGCCCTGCTGATCTCCTTTGTCATCTTTCCGGCCTCGCTGATGCTCTTCAAACCGGT
>CALZHR010000020.1 GCA_945787335.1 uncultured Desulfuromonadales bacterium | reverse complement strand
GGGGGAGAAGATCCCCGCCTGGATCAAAAAGATCGTCGCCGACCTGGCGATGAAGGACTGCTCCTACGGCTACTGCGCCACCAAGGGGGTGCTGGAGACCCGCGAGTACCTGGCGGATTTGACCAACCAGCGCGGCAAGACTCAGATCACTCCGGAAGACATCATCTTCTTCAACGGCCTGGGGGATGCCATCCAGAAGGTCTACGGGCTGCTCAAGCGCGAAGCCCGGGTGATCGGCCCCTCGCCGACCTATTCGACCCACTCCTCCGCCGAAGGGGCCCATGCCGGCCAGCGGCCGCTGACCTACAAGCTCGACCCGGACAACAACTGGTACCCCGACATCGACGATCTGCGCCTGTCGGTCAAGTACAACCCGGCGATTTCGGCGATCCTGATCATCAATCCGGATAATCCGACCGGCGCCGTCTATCCCGAGCGGATTCTGAAAGAGATGATCGCCATCTGCAGGGAATACGACCTGTTCCTGATCTGTGACGAGATCTATCACAACCTCTGCTATAACGGCACCGCCACCAAGCCGATCTCCGACTTGATCGGCGATCTGCCGGCGATCGCCATGAAGGGGATCAGCAAAGAGGTGCCCTGGCCGGGTGCCCGCTGTGGCTGGATCGAGGTCTACAACGCCGACAAGGACCCGATGTTCGCCCGCTATGTACAGAGTATTCTCGACTCGAAGATGGTCGAGGTCTGCTCCACCACCCTGCCGCAGAAAGCAATTCCGTCGATCCTCGGTCACCCCGAATATCCCAAGTATCTCGAGGAGCGGAAAAACCGTTATGAGCAGTATTCGAATATCGCCTACAACCTGCTCAAGGAGGTGCCGGGGCTCAAGGTCAACCGGACCAACGGCGCCTTCTACATGAGCGTGGTGTTCGAGCGGGGGCTGCTGAACGAGCAGCAGACCCTGGCGATCGAGATCGCCGAAGTCAAGGCCCTGGTCGAGGAGCTGGTCAACAAGCCGGGGGTCGAGGTCGACAAGCGCTTCGTCTATTACCTGCTCGCCGCGACCGGGATCTGCGTGGTGCCGATCTCCTCCTTCTGCACTGAAGAGCGCGGCTTCCGCATCACCCTGCTGGAGCTTGACGAAAAGGAGTTCACCCAGATCTTCATTACCATCGCCAACGCGGTCACGACCTATCTGAATTCGTGATAGACTACAGGAAATCTCCCTGCGAAAGGCGTCCCAGATGAGCCCAACCCCGCTCAACCAGCAGCCGGTCGAAACCCTCCAGCAGCTCAGCGACTTTCTCTCCCGTGGCGCCCGTCCGCGCGCGGACTGGGGAGTCGGGCTGGAAACCGAGAAGCTGGTGATCGACCGGCTGACCGGTGAGGCGGCCGGTTACGAGCGGATTCGCGATCTGCTCGCGCGGCTGGAGGGGACCAACGGCTGGGAGGGCATCTATGACGGTGAGTATCTGGTCGGCCTGCAGGGCAAGCGTTCGTCGGTAACACTTGAGCCGGGCGGACAGCTGGAGCTTTCCGGGCGCTTCTGTTGTGATATCCACTGCAGCTGGCGGGATCTGGGCCGCTACCGGCAGCAGATCGTCGCCCATGGAGCGGAGACCGGGCTGGCCTTTCTCGGCCTGGGCGCCCAACCCTTCACCCCGCTGGAGAAGATCGCCTGGCTGCCGAAGAAGCGCTACGCCATCATGGGTCCCTATATGCAAAAGACCGGCGATATGGGGCAACGGATGATGAAGCAGACCGCCGGAACCCAGGTCAATCTCGATTTTTCCGACGAGGCCGACTGCGCGCGCAAGCTGCGGGTGGTGCAGTGGCTGGCGCCGCTGTGCTATGCGCTGTTCGCCAACTCGCCGATCCTTGAAGGGGAGCCGACCGGCTTTCTGTCGCTGCGCGGCGAGATCTGGTCGCGCACCGACGCCGACCGCTGTGGCTTGATCGAGCAGCTGTTCAGCCCGGCCGCAGGATTTCGCGATTATGTCGACTACGCTCTCGATGTGCCGCTCTACTTCCTGCAGCGGGAGGGCCGACTGCTCGACATGACCGGCCGGCGCTTTACCTTCCGCCATTACCTCGAATCCGGTTGGCAAAAAGAGCGGGCGACGCTTGCCGACTGGAATCTGCACCTGTCGACCCTGTTCCCCGAGGTGCGGCTGCGGCCGCAGATTGAAATCCGCAGTGCCGACAGTCTGCCCCCGCAGCTGAGCGCCGCGGTGGCGGCCTTTTACAAGGGGCTGCTCTACAGTGAAGCGGGGCTCTCCGCCGTCGAGACGCTTTTTTCCGGGCTGTCGCTTGAACAGCGGAATCAGCTCTATCGGCAGTCGTGGCGGGACGGCCTGCAGACCAGATTCAAAGACGGCAGCTTGCGTGAGGTCGCCGCCGAGCTGCTGCCGCAGGCGGTCGCGAGTTTGCGGGCGCAGTTCGCGCAAGGCAACAGCGGCGCGGACGAAAGCCAGTTTCTGCAGCCGCTCGAAGCGATCGTCAGCAGCGGCAGAACCCTCGCCGAACAGCTGTTGGAGCGCTGGCAGGGGGACCGCTCGGAGAAGCTGCAGGTTCTGCTTGCGCACTGCGGCTACAGTTCCGATTAGCTGTCGGATCGGAAAAACTTGACTGCTACTGTGCATCCGCACAGTTATTTTTCGTGCCATCCCATTGCAACAAATACGCGAAACCACGTGTTTTTTCTTGGCTGACTGCAGTAATCTCAAAAACATCAGCGCACCGATGTGGCAGTCGGAGCGTTGATAGAAGAAGAGGTTTTCATCACACCTCCTTTCTTGCTGAAGGCCGATAACGGGAAACGCCTCCTCCCGTTATCGGCCAATTTTTTTTGTCGTCTCTTCAGCAAACGGATTTAATGCGCTTTTTCCATGACTTTCCCTTGTTTTTTCGGCCGGTTCCTGTTTCAATATGCAGCTCAAAAAACGCCTGACCAAGGAGTCATTTTAATGCAGCCAAAAGAGTTTAACGATCCCGTCATCCGTCAATCGATCGATACCATCCGCCTGCTGGCCGCCGATGCGGTGGAGCAAGCCAAGTCCGGCCACCCGGGTACGCCGATGGAGGCCGCGCCGATTGCCTATCTGCTCTACATGAAGCATCTGCGGCACAACCCGGCCAACCCTGATTGGGCGGGGCGTGATCGTTTCATCCTCTCCTGTGGCCACGCTTCGGCGCTGATCTACAGCATGCTGCACTTAACCGGTTACGATCTTCCGCTCGACGAAATCAAGAACTTCCGCCAGTTCGGCAGCAAGACCGCCGGCCACCCCGAGTTCGGTCACACTCCCGGAGTCGAGACCACCACCGGCCCGCTCGGCCAGGGGGTCGCGGTCGGCGTCGGCATGGCGATGGGCGGGCAGTACCTGGCCCAGCAGGTCGAGAGCGAGCTGTTCGACTATCGCACCTGGGTGCTCTGCTCCGACGGCGACCTGATGGAAGGGGTCTCCGCCGAGGCCGCCTCGCTGGCCGGCCACCTGCGGCTCGGCAACCTGAACTACCTCTACCTGGATAACAAGATCACCATCGAAGGGGACACCTCGCTGGCCTTCTCCGAGGATGTCGGCGCCCGTTACCTGGCCTACGGCTGGCATATCGAGCGGGTCGAAGGTGAGAACCTGGCCGAGATCGACGCCGCCATGGAGCGCGCCAAGAACGACCCGCGGCCGTCGCTGATTGTCGCCCGCACCCACATCGGCCAGGGCGCGCCGAACAAGCAGGACACCCACGACGCCCACGGCGCCCCCCTCGGTGCCGATGAGCTGGCGCTGACCAAAGAGGTGTACGGTTTCGATCCGCAGGCGCGGTTCGTGATTCCGGCGGAGGTCACCACGCATATGGCCGGCTGCGTCACCAGGGGGACGGAATTGGAACAAGTCTGGCAGAAGCAGCTCGAGGCGAAGAAATCGGACGCTGCCGTGGCCAGCTGGCTGGCTGCCGCCAGCGGTGAACTGCCGGCCGGTTGGGATGCCGACCTGCCGGTCTTTGCCGCCGGCCACTCCAAGGCGACCCGCCAGGCGAGCGGCGCGGCGATCAACGCCCTGGCCGCCAGGCTGCCTTATCTGGTCGGCGGCTCGGCCGACCTGGCGCCGTCGAATAACACCGAGATCAAAGGAGAGTCCTCCTGGGAGCCGGGCCAGAGCGGCCGCAATATCCATTACGGCATCCGTGAGCACGCCATGGGTTCGATCATGAACGGCCTCTGCCACACCGCCGGCCTGATCCCCTTCGCCGGCACCTTCTTCGTCTTCACCGACTACATGCGCCCGGCGATTCGTATGGCCGCGCTGATGGGCCTGGCGCCGATCTACGTGCTCACCCACGACTCCATCGGTCTGGGCGAAGACGGCCCGACCCACCAGCCGATCGAACACCTGGCCTCCTTGCGGGCGATGCCGAACCTGACCGTGATCCGCCCCGGCGATGCCAACGAAACCGTCGAAGCCTGGAAGGCGGCGATTGTCAACCGTCAGGGGCCGACCGCGCTGGTCCTGACCCGCCAGGGGCTGCCGACCGTCGATCGCGCGCAGTACGGCGCGGCCGACGGACTGCACAAAGGCGGCTACGTGCTGGCCGCCGAAACCGGCGAGCTGCAGCTGATCCTGCTCGCCAGCGGCTCCGAGGTGCAGCACGCAATGGCTGCCCGCGAAACCCTGCAGGCCGAAGGGATCGGCACCCGGGTCGTTTCGCTACCGAGCTGGGAGCTGTTTGAAAAGCAGAATGACGCCTACCGCGAGCAGGTGCTGCCGTCGAGCTGCACCAAGCGGGTGGCGATGGAAGCCGGCTCGACCTTCGGCTGGGAGCGCTATGTCGGCCGCTGTGGCGGGATCATCGGCATGGAAGGGTTTGGCGCCAGCGCTCCGGCTGGGGAGTTGATGAAGCACTTCGGGTTTACGGCGGAGAATATGGTTGCCAAGGCGAAGGAGCTGCTTGGCTGATTGCGAAAAATATGTAGGGGCGTCCCGCCGGGACGCCCGAATTTCGTGAGGGGGCGGCTCCGGGTGGGCCGCCTCTTCTGCGTTTTTTCTGCAGTTATATCAAAACCGTTAAGTCTCTGCCCTGCCGGGCGGGCCCAAACTTTTGCTTGCCCAAAAGTTTGGATCAAAAGGGCACCCCAATGCCTCCGCCCGCTACGCGGGAGCCTGCGTTCCACGGTGCTTTCGGGGCCGGGAAAAAACTCGCTTCGCTCAAACAGTTTCCCGGCGTCCTCCCGAAAGCCCCGCTCCACTCCGGCGGAGGCAAAAGGGGGATTGTTTTTTTACCGATGTCTTTGATTTTTATAGCAATGGAAAATTTCTGCAAGGAGGAAGCAGTTCTCGTCTGTGAACTCCTAGCTCTGTCGGAAAAGTCATCGAAGCGTCGCCTCCGTTTAACCCGTGTGAGCGCAGCGAGCCGGGGCTTTTCGGTTTCAGTATCAACAAAGCAGCGGTTTTCCGTAACGCAACAAACCGAAAAGAGTTACCGAAATCACGCGACAGAGATAGAAAAAAGCGTTTTGCCTCCTTTTTTCGCTTTGGAAAAAAGGAGGGCGGCTGGCGGGCCGCGACCTGCCGGTGTTGAGGTTTTTGCCTTTATTTAATCTCTACGAGCCCTTTCAACTCCTCCAACAACCCCCGCACAAAATCATACCCCTTCTGCCAGAAGTCCGGATCGCTCAGGTCGATCCCGAACGGTTCCAGCAGCTCCTGCGGCGGCGCGCTGCCACCCGCTTTCAAAAGATCAAGATAGAGCGGCACGAACTCCTCCCCCTGCTCCAGGTACTGCTGGTAGAGCGCCAGCACCAGCAGTTCGCCGAACACGTAGGAGTAGCAGTAGAAGCGGGCGTGGATAAAATGGCTGATGTAGGCCCAGCCCCAGCGGTAGGGTTCGATCATCTCGATACTGTCCCCGAACAGCTTGGCGTTCTCCTGCCACCAGAGCTCGCAATAATCGTCCGGTGACAGCAGTTGCTGGCCACGTTTTTTGTGCGCCGCCAGCTCGAAGCGGGTCAGCGCGTTCTGCCGGAAGGTGGTGGCGATGATCTCTTCCAGCTTGACGCAGAGCAGTTCGATGCGCAGTTGGCGATCTGTTTCCTTTGCCAGCAGGTGCCGGGTCAGCAGCATCTCGCCGAAAACACTGGCAGTTTCTGCCAGCGGCAGCGGTGCCTGGTAGTGATAGAGGTTCTGCTGCTGCGACAGGGCGAAGTGCACCCCGTGTCCCAGCTCGTGGGCCAGGGTCGAGACATCGCGCAGGTTGCCGGTGTGGTTGAGCAGCACGTAGGGTTGATAGCCAGGCAGCATCCCCATGCAGAAGGCACCACCAGTTTTGCCCGGGGCCGGGTGGCTGTCGATACGCCGATCAGTGAAGAAGCCTTCTGCCAAAGTGGCTAGCTGAGGCGAGAAGCTGCGGAAGGCCCCCAGCACCAGCTGCTTGGCCTCCGGCAGACTGAACTGCCGGTTGCTGCCGGGCAGCGGCGCGTAGATGTCAGTGTTCTTCATCTTTTCCAGGCCGAGCAGCTGCTGCTTCAGCGCGAAGTACTCCCGGGCCAGGCCGTAGTTCTGTTCGGTGACCGCCATCATCTGCTCGACCATCTCCGGTTCGGTTTCGCTGGAGAGGTGGGTCGGGGTCATCAGGTCGGGGTAGTTGCGCAGCTGGCCTTCCCGTTCGTGATCGAGCAGCAGGTTGTTGAAGCAGGCGGTCAGCACCAGGGCGTGTTCCTGATGTTTCTGTAGAAAGGTACTGAAGGCGTTCTCACGCACTGTGCCATCCGGATGATAGAGCAGCGCCAGCAATTCCTCGCCGGTCACCTCGGCCGGCTCGCTTTCGCCCGGACGGACGAAAGCGAATTTGAACGAGGCGGTCAGTTCGTCGAACAGCTGGCTGAACCCCTCTTTGCCAGAAAGGTCTTTGCGCTTCAGAGCCTGTTCGACCTCTTCGCTCAGGGTGAAGGGCGCACCTTTGCGCAGCTGGATCAGGTAGTGGCGGTAGGGCTGCAGCGCTTCGCTCTGCAATAGGCTGGTAAAATGCTCCGCATCCAGTTTCATCAGCTCCAGTTCAAAGAACAGCAGCTGTTCGCTGATCGTCGACCAGTCTTCGCGCACCTTGGCCAGCAGCATCTTATGCTGGTCCGGACGACTGTCGGCGCAGAAGAGCAGCTGTGCGTAGAGGTAGGGGCGCAGGCCGAGCGTCTGCAGCTTTTCATAGCTATTCAACGCTGCCGCCAGATCGTGCGCTGATAAATGATGAATCCGGCCTTTGTATTTTTCGCTGAAACTCTTTGCCTGATCAGACAGCTGCTCCAGATGAGTATGGATCTCCGCCGCGTCTGGGGAAGAATAGAGTTTGCCCAGATCCCAATGAATCGACTCCGACATAACGGCTCCTGTGGATGAAGTAAGATAGCAAGAGTAATCAGCGAGAGAATTCTACTGCAGGCCGGCGCAAAGAAAAAGGGACCTGTGAATGAATCACGGGTCCCTTAATTCTTTACTGGTGCCCAGAGACAGAATCGAACTGCCGACACGAGGATTTTCAGTCCTCTGCTCTACCGACTGAGCTATCTGGGCGAAGCGAGACCCGTTTATAGCGGATGGGTCGGCGACTGTCAAGAAAAAATAGCCGCTTTCTCCTTCTGTTTTTGTGCTCTTGACATGCTGGCACAAGGGCGTGGAAAGCTGCAGCTGGGGGCTCCAAGAAAGTCCTTGCGTTACGCGATCTTTCCCGTTTAGAATCGCCTGACTTTATAAAAGGTGAGCGAAGATGACCTGCACTGCTTTTTTTAACAGCTTTTTCTTTTGGTTTAGCGGCTTTTTCCGGCCGTCTGCCAGGGGAACGGGTCTGTAAGGAGCAGGAGCTTCGAACACATCTAACCATGGTAGAACGGCTAAACGGTTCTCCCATGGTTTTCTTTTTTGTAGTATAAAATTTGAGGCCGTCGGGAACACCGGACGGCCTTTTGCCTTTTCCCGCCAAACATGGCGAAAAGGAGCGAGGAAAATGATCATTGTCATGAAAAAGGGGGCTTCCGATGAGTCCCTGGCCGCGGTGGAGAAGAAAATTGTCGAGCTTGGCTACCAGCCGCACGTGATCCACGGCGAAACCCGCAACGTGGTCGGCGCGGTCGGTGATGAGCGGGGCAAGGAGAAGCTGCAGAAAATTGAGTCGATGCCGGGTGTCGAACGGGTCGTGCCGATCCTCAAGCCCTACAAGCTGGCCAGCCTCGAAGTGCAACCGCAGCCGAGCGAGGTGGAGATTGAGCCGGGCCTGAAAATCGGCGGCAAGGAATTCATCGTGGTGGCCGGTCCCTGCTCGGTGGAGAGCCGGGAGCAGATCTGCGAGACGGCGGAGCAGGTCAAGGCCTCAGGTGCCCGCCTGCTGCGGGGCGGGGCGTTCAAGCCGCGCACCAGCCCCTACTCTTTTCAGGGGATGGAGGAGGATGGCCTGAAGCTGCTGGCCGAAGCGCGCGAGAGAACCGGGCTGCCGATCGTCACCGAGGTGGTCAACCCGCGCGATGTCGAGCTGGTGGCGAAATACGCCGATGTGATGCAGGTCGGCGCCCGCAACACGCAGAACTTCGCGCTGCTGAAGATGCTCGGCCAGCTTGACAAGCCGATCCTGCTCAAGCGGGGGATGGCGACCACCATCCAGGAGTTTCTGATGAGTGCCGAGTATATCCTCTCCGAGGGGAACCGGCGGGTGATCCTCTGCGAGCGGGGCATCCGTACCTTTGAAACCGCCACCCGCAATACTCTGGATATCTCTGCGGTGCCGGTGCTCAAACAGCAGACCCACCTGCCGGTGATGATCGATCCCTCCCATGCCACCGGGCATGCCCATCTGGTGGCGCCGATGTGTTATGCCGCAGCTGCCGCCGGCGCCGACGGCCTGCTGGTCGAGGTGCATCCCTGCCCGGAGGAAGCGGCCAGCGATGGTCCGCAGTCGCTGCGGCCGAGCGAATTTCAGGAGCTGATGACCAAGCTGCGCGGCTTTGTCGAAGTGGCCGGCCGCGAGCTGGCCGGTTGAGGTTGATCCAAGAGCGAAGGAGGCAGGATGTTTTTCGTTCCGTTGTCACAGCTGGAAAGTGTCGAGCTGGTTGTGCATGCTCTGCGTGCCGCCGGCGGTGAGGCCGACTGCACGCAGTGTCCGGCCTACAAAGTCTGCATGAAACAGTGCCTGACCATTGCCAATGCTGTCGGTCAGATGTTGACCGACGGCAGCCTGCCGCAGATCGGCGAGCCGGAGCCGGCTTCGCAGGCCGAAAAGCGACCGCCCGAGGATGATCCGGACAAGCCGGCCGGTGGTGGCGGGCATGGCCGGCTGAAGGTGGTCAAATAGTCCCCCGCTGTTGATTGACAGGGGCCGGTATCCATTGTAGAACCTCGTTTTGTCTCTTCTTTTGCCGCTCTCAGGAGGATGTTCATGTATAAGATTCTGACCCACAACAAGATCTCGGTCAAAGGGCTGGAAATATTCTCCCGCGACAGGTATGAAGTGGCTTCGGAGATCGGCCACCCCGATGCCATCATGCTGCGCAGCCATGTCCTGGTTCCGGAAGCGATCGCCGATACGGTGACCGCCATCGGCAGGGCCGGGGCGGGTGTCAATAATATTCCGGTGGCCGACTGCACCGAACGCGGCATCGTGGTGTTCAATGCCCCGGGCGCCAACGCCAACGCGGTCAAGGAGCTGGTCATCGCCGGCCTGCTGCTCTCCGGCCGGGATATCCTCGGTGGCATCAATTATGTTCGCCAGCAGGGAGTCGGGCTCGCCGAAGAGCCGCTGCACAAGCTGGTGGAGGAGGGCAAGAAGCAGTTCGGCGGCAGTGAACTGGCGGGGAAAACCTTAGGCGTGGTCGGCCTGGGCGCGATCGGTTCGCTGGTGGCCGAAACCGGTCTGATGCTCGGCATGAAGGTTCTCGGCCTCGATCCGGCGTTGTCGGTCGAAGCGGCCTGGCGGCTGTCGCGCGATGTCGAGCGGATCGAGAACATGCAGACCCTGCTCTCCCGCTCCGATTATGTCAGCCTGCACCTGCCGGTGCTGGAGGCGACCCGCAACCTGATCAACCGGGACCTGGCCGAAAGTTTCAAGCCGGGGGCGGTGCTGCTCAACTTCTCGCGGGAGAAACTGGTCGAGACGGATGCGATCCTCAGGGCGCTCGATAGCGGCAAACTGCGCAGCTATATCAGCGATTTTCCGATGCCGCAGCTGATCGGGCGTGAGGATGTGATCCTGATGCCGCACCTGGGAGCAAGTACCGCCGAGGCGGAGGAAAACTGTGCGATCATGATCGCCAATCAGCTGATCGACTTTCTGGAGAACGGCAACATCAGGAACTCGGTCAATTTCCCCAACACGTCCCTCGAACGCAGCGGCGTCTGCCGACTGGCGATCATCAACAAAAATGTGCCGAAGATGCTCGGCCAGATCCTCTCGGTCCTGGCCGATCGTAATCATAACGTCGCCGACATGATCAACAAGAGCCGCGACGAGGTTGCCTACAACCTGATCGATATCGAGCGGGAGCCGCAGGATGACTTGGTGCCGGCGCTCGAAGCGATCGAGGGCGTGATCAGCGCCCGAATTTTATAAGCGCAATTGCTTCTGACGGAGGAGAATTCTGATGGCGGATAAAGTCTACAATTTTGGTGCCGGGCCGGCCATGCTGCCGGAACCGGTGATGCAGAAGATTCAGCAGGAGTGGCTCGATTATCGCGGCATGGGGGTTTCGGTGATCGAGATCAGCCACCGGGCCAAAGAATTTGTTGCGATTCTCGAAGAGGCGCAGGCGCTGTTCCGTGAGCTGACCAACCTGCCGGAGAACTACAAGATTCTCTTTATTCACGGCGGCGCGCGCATGCAGTTCTCGGCTCTGCCGCTCAACCTTGCCGGGCGCAAGCCGGGCAAGCGCTGTCTCTATTTCGAGACCGGCAACTTCGCCAAGCTGGCGGCCAAAGATGCCAAGGCGTTCTGCAACCTGGAGATTGCCGCCAGCAGCGCAGAGAGCAACTACGACCGGATTCCCGCCTACAACCCGGCGATCTTCACCGATGACGTTTCCTATGTGCACATCACCGGCAACAACACTATTTATGGCACCCGCTGGAACCAGTTTCCGGAGACCGGCGAGGTGCCGCTGATTGCCGATATGACCTCGGAGATCCTCTCGCGGCAGGTCGACTACAGCAAGTTCGGCGTGATCTACGCCGGGATGCAGAAGAACCTCGGCCCGTCCGGGATGGCGATGGTGATCATCCGCGAAGACCTGCTTGGTCAGGCCAGCGAGCAGACGCCGTGCCTGCTCAATTACACCCAGGCGGCGGCCGACAACTCGCTGACCAACACCACCAACACCTTTGCCGTTTACACCACCAAGCTGGTACTGGAATGGCTCAAGGAGCAGGGGGGAGTCGCGGCGATTGAACAGCGCAATATCGAGAAATCGGCGCAGCTCTACGAGGTGATTGACGCTTCCGATTACTACCGCGGCGTCGCCCACCCTGAGCACCGCTCGATCATGAACGTCAGCTTCAACCTGCCGAGCGAGGAGTTGGAAGCAAAATTCCTCAAAGAAGCAGGGGCCGCGGGGCTCTATGCTCTTAAGGGGCACCGAAATGTCGGGGGTATCAGGGCGTCGATCTACAACCCGATGCCGTTGGCAGGGATCGAAACCCTGGCGAGCTTTATGCGGGAGTTCGAGAAAAATAACGGCTGAGCGGTTGATAAATATCATTGCGACAGCAAAAAGCCGGGGCAAGCTGCACCCGGCTTTTTGCCGTAAAGAAAACCGACAAAGGGCTAGCTGCAGTGTATTTCTAAGTTCGGAATCACTTTCTGCTGAATGTACATAAATAATAAGGTCAATATTGTGGGCAGGTTGAAGGCGACAATCTCTTAATTAAAAATCTATAAATTACTTGATTCGCTGATCTTTAAATTTGTGAAGTCAGCTTTTCCATATATTTCATAGAAAATCATTTTATTCCAGGAGGTTGTTGAGTTGTCAGCCGGCACATTCTGTGCTTGGGTAATAGCGTAAGGTATAAAGATTGAAACATTTATTATGTTGATTTATGGGCCGGGGGGATATCCTTTGGCCTTTATTATTAAGAGGAGCGAGCAGCTGACAATGATTCATGGAGTGAGTTGTCTGTTACAGCTAAACGGAGTTCCTCATGTATAAACAGGTTTTATATTATGTAACCGTGGTGGTTTCAGCGTGCATCATTGCCGCTGGTGCTTACGTTTTCAGTTCGAGTACGGAGCTGAATTTCAGTGACGGGCTTCACGAGATCTCACTGAAATGGTTTCAGCCGTCAACGGTTGAAGCGCCCGTACCAGGTCATATAGCTGAACCTCTTGTAAGTCTCACCGGCAGTATCGTTGACAACAGGCTGACTTTGACTGGTTCGATTGCAGGTGCGGAATTTGATCATGCTGCCCAGCCGCCTGTGCCCTTCGGGGATTTGTTCCTGAACGTAGATGGCAAAGACCAGTACGTTTTTGACCTCGATTTCGAAAACTCCTCTTATCACGCCTATCGTCTGAACGGTTTTGACTCGATCGTTCAGGTCCATAGCAACCCCACATCCAATACTTTAGAGCCCTATCGCTACGTAAGTGGTGGCAGCTCGGTCGGCTCGGGCGATTTCAGCTTTGCCGCAGGTGGGGGGAGTGGCGGTGGCGGAAGTGGTGGCGGCGGGGCCATTGATGAACCGCCTCCAGTTGAATTCGTTCTTGAAGGGTTCGTCCTTCCCGAATTCGAAGGGGAAGAGGAACGTCTGACGAGTTTTTCTGACGAACCCGATGGCGAATTTACTGATGGCCTGAGCAAAGACACAGCGCCCGAGGGAGGCAGCGCGGACAGCCCCGCACCGGTCCCGGAGCCTGCGAGTCTCTTGCTCCTCGGGGTTGGGCTTGCTGCGCTTGGATGGTTACGAAAACAGCGTCAGAGCGATTAGGGGCAAGCGCGAGGAACTGTGTCCTAATTATCCGTTCGGCAGGACAAAATGCACGCTGGTACCCTGGCCGAGTTCGCTCTCCAGCCAGATCTGCCCGTCATGGGCATCGATGATGCTTTTGACGATCGTCATTCCCAGTCCGGTGCCGCCGACCGATGTATCTGATTGGTTGCAGCGGTAGAATTTTTCAAACACCCGAGTGAGCTGCTCCTTGGTCATGCCGATTCCCTGATCGCTGACAGTCACCTGGTAGCCGTTCTCAAACGGACGGCCGCTGATGGTGATCTCCCCCCCGCCGGGTGAGTACTTCACCGCATTGCTGCAGAGATTCTCCATCACCTGCCAGATTTTCTCCTTGTCGCAAGGCAGCGTCATCTCTGCCTCCAGGATTTCGACGCTGAACTGGTGGTTTTCGGAAAAGTGTTTGAAGTGGTGGATCGGGCGCTCGAACAGCTCCCTGACTTTATGTCGCTGGATTTTCAGCTCCAGCGGTTTGCCCGACTCGATGCGGCTGATATCGAGCATCTCTCCGACCAGGCCGGTGAGAAAATCAGCCTTTTCATTGATGATCGATAAAAATTCCCGATTGTCATCCTGATTGAACTCCTGACCCGAGAGCAGGAGTTCCGAATAGCCCATGATGGCGGTCAGCGGTGTACTCAACTCATGCACCGCGGTGCTGATAAATTCGCTTTTCATCCGTTCCATTTCCCGCTCGTGCGAGATGTCCTGAAGCAGAAAAATCATCCCAACGGTCTCACCATTCTGGCCACTGACCACCGAGGTTCTGGCCTGGAGAAAGAGCGGCTTCTGAAGATCCTGGGTCATCTGCGTAAAATCAATCCGCTGCTCACTTTCCTGCCGGGCCAAAGCCTCTTCCATCCGTTTGAGCAACGCCGGATCTTTGATAATGGTTTTCAGCGGTTCTCCCAGGCAGTGCTCTTCAACGCATTCGAACAGAGTCTCGGCGCTGGAATTGATCAATTGAAGGGTACCTTCCAGGTCGGTGACGATCAGCCCGTCGGCGACCGAGGTCACGATTCCGGTCAACTGCTTGCGGGCCTGCCGGGTCTGTTCGAGGGACAGCCAGAGTTGTTCGGTCCGTTCCTGAACTCTCGCTTCCAGCTCGTCGTGGGCCTGGCTCAGGGCTTTTTCGGCGGCTTTACGTTCTTCGATCTCGGAGCCCAGCTGAAGATTGGTCTCCTGCACCTTCTGCATTTCGTTCAGCAGCTTGGCCTGGGTAGTGTCGAGTTGGGACTCGGTTTTGCTCAGCACCATGGCGGTGAAGAACAGAAAGCCACCCCCGAGCACCAGGCAAAGGACGATAAAGAAATTGACCGCGTTGCGGTAATCGGTCAGATCGGCCGTAACATCATGCAGAACCAGAAACTCGCCGATGTCGCGCCGAATGGCGTCGGAGAGTGGCAGGCTGAGCCCCTGGAACTGACGATCGTTGTATTCGACCTTGATGGTATGGGCGGGATGCCCTTCCGACATTTCCAGGGTTTCGCGCAGGGCTGGCAGCATGTCCGGATGTGACATCTGCACGATGACTTTATTGGTGAGCTGGTCCCAACCGTAATTTTTGCCGAAAATGCGACTGCCCGCTTCCCATTGGTCACGTATCAGATATTTTTTATCGATGGTCAGGAACAGGACGGTTTCCTCCTGCCTGAAGAACCGCTCGATCAACTGTTCGATCTCCTGGCCCAGTTCGAGATAGCCGAGCAGCCGGCCATCCTTTCGCCAGGGGATCACGGTCCGCAGGGTAAAGGTGCCCAAGGGGCCGAGTTCGATGCCGTAAGCGGGGAGTCCGGTCTGCGCCGCCTGCTGCAGCGTGTGGCGGGTGATGCGATCTCCGTAACGGGGCGGGTCGTGAACCCGGAGAAAAACACTTTTATCCGGAGTGTGGAAGTAGTAGTGGGAGATATGCATCTGGGAAAGCAGACGGGAGAAGTTCGTTTTCGTGGCGCTCAGCAGGCCGTCCCGGTCCCGGAGACTCATCAAATGTTGCAGGTTTTCATCGGCGGAGAACTGCTGCAGCTGAATCGTCATCAGTTCCGCCCGGTGGTCGAGCAGTTCTTGAAAACGGCGATCGATATCGTTGATGGTGCTGTTCAGATCGCGATAGATCTCGCGGTTGAGGTACCAGGAGGTCGATGCCGTGTAGAGGCCAAGAAAGACCAGCAGGCCGATGCTCATCGGCAGCAGAACTTTCAGGCGCAGGTTTTCTCTGCCGGGGTGGCGGCTGGGGTGATTCGACATGCGTTTCTTTATCCGCTCAGGCCCCAGGCTTGGATCGCGCCGGGAGACTGTTCTCTGGAGTTACATGCAGACCCGCAGGACCTGCTCAAGGTCGGTGTGGCCGGCAAGGATTTTTGCCACCCCGTCCATCATCAGGGTGCGCATGCCGTTTTCGATCGCCAGATCGCGCAGCTCTTCCAGCGGCATCCCTTCCTTGATCGCCCGCCGCACCAGCTCCGAAGTCGGCAGCAGCTCGTGGATCGAAATCCGCCCGCGATAGCCGGTCTGATTGCACTGCTCGCAGCCGACTTTCCGATAGAGGGTCAGCCCTTCCGGGGAGCTCGGCAGCTCGTGTTGTTGATAAA
This sequence comes from uncultured Desulfuromonadales bacterium, assembly GCA_945787335.1. Lineage (GTDB taxonomy): Bacteria > Desulfobacterota > Desulfuromonadia > Desulfuromonadales > Geopsychrobacteraceae > Malonomonas. Next base: position 37,249 of record CALZHR010000020.1, on the reverse strand, counting down.
ACTCTTCGCTGTAGGCATGGGCCAGCAGCTCCAGGTCCTCGGTGGTTGGCTGGTAGGTTTCGCGGCAATTGTTGCATAACCGCCTGGCCAGTCGTTGGGCGAGAATGCCGATCAAAGCGTTGGCAAAATTGTAAGGATCCATGCCCATTTCCACCAACCGCACGACGGTTTCAGTGGCGCTGTTGGTGTGCAGGGTACTGAACACCAGGTGGCCGGTCAGCGACGCCTCGATGGCGATTTTGGCGGTTTCGGCATCGCGCATCTCGCCGATCATGATGATATCGGGATCAGCGCGCAGAAACGAACGCAGCGCTTGGTCAAAGGTGAAGCCGATTTTCGGGTTGATCTGCACTTGGCGCAGCCCGGGCTGAGTGATCTCCACCGGGTCCTCGGCGGTCCAGATCTTCCGATCATGGGTATTGATGTGTCCCAGGGCCGAATGGAGCGTGGTGGTCTTTCCCGAGCCGGTCGGGCCGACGCAGAGGATGATGCCGTACGGTTTGCTGAGCATGTCGAGGAACAGCTCACGGTTGCGCTCGCTGAAACCCATCTCGGTAACCTTCAGCGGCTGCGACGACGAGAGGATCCGCAGGACGGCATCTTCCTGTCCGCCGGTGGTCGGCGTTGTCTCGACGCGGAATTCGATTTTGCGCCGGTCGGAACGCATGGCAATCTTGCCGCTTTGCGGTTTGCGGCGTTCGGCGATGTCGAGCTTGGAGATGATCTTGATCCGTGAAATCATCGCTTTCTTGTAGTTAGCGGAGATCTGGTGGGCGATGGCGCAGACCCCGTCGACGCGATAGCGAACCTGCAGCGGTTGATTCCCCAGCCCCGGCTCGAAGTGGATATCGGAGGCGCCTTTGCGAAAGCCATCCAGGAGAATTCGGTTGACCAGGGTGATGATCTGCGAATCGGTCTCGCTGACCGTCGAATCAACCATGTCTTCGCTGTCTTCGTCGATGTCGATCTGCTCGCCGGAGAGCTCGCCGATCAGGTCGGAAATCTCCTCTTCCTCCTCTTCTGCGACACCGTAATGTTCCTCAATGGCGGCCTTGATCTCGCTGGCCGGCGCGGCGACGAAATCGATGGTCAGGTTGGTGAAAAAGCGCAGGTTGTCGCCGATGGTCGGGTCGGTCGGGTCGGAGGTGGCCACGGTCAGGCGCCGGTTTTCCAGCTTGATCGGCAACACCTTGAGCTGCAGGACCATGTTCCTGGTCAGGGCGTCCAGGGCTTCCTGGCTGGGGCTGGTTTCGGTCAGGTTGACCACCGGCATGCGGAACTTGGCCGACAGGGCGATCAGCAGCTGCTCTTCGGTAATCAGCTCCTTCTCGATCAGCAGCTCACCGACCCGCTTCTTTTTTCCGGCTGACTGGGTTTCAAGAGCGCTTTCGACCTGTTCGCGGGTGACCAGGCCGGTCTGAATCAGCAGGTCGCCGAGCCGCACCTTTTTGCCTTGGGCGGTGCCTTCCGCCTGATGGGCGAGTTCCTCGATCGCCTCCGGCTGCAGCTTGGCGTTTTCGGCGATAATCTCGCCGACCTTGCGGCTGCGCAGCTGTTCCTGCTCGCTGAGGATCTCGTTAATCTTATTATCTTCCAGCCAGCCGTTCTCTTCGAGGATGTCGCTTAAAGGACGTTCTTCGATGCGCTGCCGGATGCCCGCCAGGGTAAAGAAAATATTGCGGTAGGAAGCGCTCTGGTCGACGGGAAAGGCGTAAAAGCCGGTTTTGTATGACTGTTTGGGGGGAACCCGCAGCTTGAAGGTTTCGCCGGTGGTGGTCTCGATCTGCTCGACCAGCTCCCCTGCCTTGATCGGCAACTGCCAGCTGCTTTGATCGAGGACCATGATGTAACAGAGCTCTTCCAGCGGAATAACGACATTCTCCTGGCAGCGGAGCAACTCAACGTGTAGCTGCTTGTCGCGGGGGTGGAAGGGGCGCAGCAGATTGACCTCTTCCTGGCGGCCAGTCAAGAATTTGATAATCAGAGGATGTTTCATTTACGCTCCCGGTTTTCTCTTACAGGTTGGAGCCTGACCACGCAAAATCACCAAGTCACGGAAAAGAATTGCAAGGAAACACTGCAGAATAGGCTTTACATTGTCTACAATAGGCGGCTGTAGCTGTCAAATAAAGAAGTGTTTTTAATCGATTGGAGCAAAGAAAAGCCACCTGCTGATCAACGATCGGCCGGTGGCTTGAATTGACTGTCGCGCGCTCTGCTTCAGGAGTAGGAGGGGGCGTTCGCTTCGGTGAAATTCGAAATGAAGTTCTCGAGTTTTCGCTGCTGTTCTTCGGTCAGGTCTTCAAAGCAGAGACTGCCACGCCGCACCGGAACCAGGTTGTCACGCAGCCGATAATCGGAGACCGCCTTGGCGGGAATGTTGTCGATCAGCAGTTCGTAGTCGTGGTACAGGCTGATCGCCGAGATATCGGTTTTGTTGATTTTTTTTCCGAGATAGCGGAACGAGAGTCCGCTGCGGCTGATGTCGATGATATGAAAGGGGAGTGCTTCGGGACCCTGAGTGACCATGACCAGGGCCCGGTGCATTGCTTTGTAGCGAGGATCGTTGCGTTGAATCTGAAAATTCTGTCGACTTTCCATTTGCTACTCCTTTGTTTCAGGCGCTATTCTCTTGTTTAACCCCCTCACAAAAGCTCGACTATTCTAGGAAAGAAGACGATCTCATGTTTCAATACCACTTTACCTGAATAATTGTCCAACTAAAAGCAAAGTTTTGCAAGCCCTATGCCTTAAGCGCAGTTTCCGTAAGGGTTTCTCCTTTTTTCGTCTGGTCGAAAAAAGGCCCTCTAATTCAGGCTCTTACCGATAGTGGGTGAGGACGGAGTGTGGTAGAAAAGCCTATTGTCTTGGCATAGTTGTCGTAAAATACGATATTTTTGCTGTCGGAATACTTAACAGAGGCAAGATTCGATGTTTCATATGCGCAAAAGGAGTTTGCTGCTGTGCGTCCTGGCGCTGGTCTGTCTGCTGCTGCTGTTTGTCGGCGGCCCGACGGCGGACGCGCCCCGCCCTTACCGTTATGGCTGGGATCTGGGGCACCTGTTCTGTTTCGCCCTCTGGACCTATTTGTACCTGCAATGGGCGGCGCGACAGAATTTCTGGAAGCAGTGTCTCACGGTTGCTGGATTAGCCCTTCTGATCGGCGGCATGACAGAAATACTGCAGTTGGCCACCGGCCGTGAGGCCAGCTGGAACGATCTGGGGAAAGATCTGCTTGGCAGCAGTGTCGGACTGGTTCTGTTCGCTCCCGGCAGGTTCGAAATTGGTCGCTGGCAATTACGGTCCCTGCAACTGGTTGTTGTCGGGGTGCTGATCTGGAGTTTGCTGCCGCTGGGGAAGGTGGTGGTCGACGACCTGATTGCCTGGCAACAATTTCCGCTGCTGGCCGGTTTTGAGACCCCTTTTGAAACCAGCCGCTGGGAAGGAAATTCGCGGCGTCGACTCAACCGGAACACAGTTTTCAGTGGTGCAGGGTCTTTGCGGGTCCGCTTGAATACGGATCGCTATTCGGGAGCTTTTCTGGTGGAATTCCCTCGCGACTGGTCGCCCTATCGACTCTTGCAGCTGCAGGTGAATAATCCGGATAGCGAAGAACTGCTGCTGCATTTGCGGATTCACGATCAAGACCATAGAAAACACGGCAATGCCTATCGTGATCGCTTCAGTACCAGTTTCAAGTTGCAGTCGGGCTGGAACCTTCTGGAGATTTCTCTTGAGAAGGTCGCCAGAGCACCACGGGATCGGCCGATGGATATGCGCCGGATCGCTGCCGTGGGGGTGTTTGTCGCCCGTCTGCAGCAACCACGCATGATCTACATCGATGAGGTGAAGCTGTTGCCCTGAGCTGAGTTTCGATCACTGCCTGCCGAGCTGCGGGAGGCAGGTGTATACCGATTGACATGGGAAGAAGATGGGCATAGAATCGGCTCTTTTTTAAGGCCGGCGAAGTGCGGTCGAGAGACAGATGAGAAAGGCCAAGCATGAAAGTTCTGATTACGGATGAAATTTCCGAAAGCGGGTTACTGCCGATCCTCGACGATCCCCGCATCCAGGTCGATTTCAACGTCGGTCTGCCTGCCGCCGAACTGCAGCAGATCATCGGCGATTACCAGGCGATCATTACCCGCAGCATGACCCAGGTCGACCGGGCGCTGCTGGAAAAGGCGGCCAGCCTGAAGATCGTTGCCCGCGCCGGGGTCGGGATCGACAACGTCGACGTGGATGCAGCCAGCAGCCGCGGGATTATCGTCGTCAATGCGCCCTACGGGAATGTCAATTCTGCCGCCGAGCACACCATGGCGATCCTGCTCGCCTACTGCCGCAATGTCACCGTCGCCAACGCCAGCCTGAAATCGGGCGAATGGCAGCGGGCGCCCTTTACCGGGCATGAACTCAAAGGCAAAACCATCGGTGTCATCGGCCTCGGCAAGGTCGGCGGCCGTGTCGCCCTGCGCTGTCGGGCGTTTGAGGCCAATGTCATCACCTGCGACCCCTATATCTCCGAAAAGCGCGCTGAAGACTTCGGCGTCAAGCTGGTCCCGCTGGAAGATATCATCCGCTTCTCCGATATCATCACCGTGCATACCCCGCTCAACGATGAAACCCGTGACCTGATCACCGCCGAACACTTCGCCGGTATGCAGGACGGGGTGTTCATCGTCAACTGCGCGCGCGGTGGCATCATCAACGAGAAGGCGATGCTTGAGGCGCTGGAGAGCGGCAAGTGCGGCGGGGCCGCCTTCGATGTCTGGAGCGAGGAGCCGCCGAAGAGCGCGCTGCTGAAAAAGCTGATCGCGCATCCGAAGATGCTGGTCACCCCGCACCTGGGCGCCAACACCTTTGAGGCGCAGAAGAACGTCGCCGTCGACGTCAGCAAAGAGATCGTCAATTATGTCGACGGCCGGCCGCTGTCGAACGCGGTCAACATCCCGCGCTTCGATCCCGACCTGATGGAGCACATGAAGCCGTACATGAAGCTGATCTCCATCCTCGGCGATTTCATCTCCCAGCTGGCGCCGCCGAACCCGAACAAGATCACCTTCACCTACAACGGCAAGCTGGCCCGCTTCGACTGCGCGCCGCTCTCCGTCTGTGGGCTGGCGGCGCTGCTCAACCACTGCACCGACCAGGAAGTGAACATGGTCAATGCCAACCTGATCGCCCGCGATATGGGCATCGAGGTGGAAGAGGTGCGTTCGACCGAGACCGAATCCTTCTCCAACCTGATCACCCTGAGCCTGGAGAGCCCGGAAGGCAGGCGGACCATCGCCGGCACCCTGTTCGAAGGGGAGCCGAAGGTGGTGCGGATGCGCAACTTCGCCATCGACTTCCGCCCCGAGGAGCACATGCTGGTGATGAACTACGCCGACCGCCCCGGCGCGCTGGGCAAGATCGGCACCATCCTCGGCGACGCCAATGTCAACATCGGCAACATGAGCCTGGGCCGGCGCGAAAAAGCCGGCGAGGCGATGGTGGTCTTCTCCATCGATTCCCCGGCTGACGAGGCAACGATCGAGAAGATCGGCGCAGCGATCGAGGCCAAGTTCATCAGGGCGGTGCATATCCGCGGCTGAAAAAATCCATATTCAGGTGACACAAAAAAGGGCGCTTTCCGTTTACGGAGGCGCCCTTTTGGTCGTTGCGAGGCAGAAATTAAAACAGCGGCAGCTCACAGGGGGGGATAATACCGCGTTCTTCGGCCCGGGCGAAGAGGGTCTCGATCGCCCTGATCCCCTCCGCGCCCAGGTCGAGCGAGAAATCGTTGACATACAGCGCAATATGGCTGCGGATCACCTCTTCATCAAGCTCCTGGGCATGTTCGCGGATATAGTTCTGCGGCTCCTGTGGATGGGCAAAGGCGTACTCGACGCTACGGCGCAAGGCCTGGTCGAGCTGGCCGATCAAATCACTGCCGAGGTCGCGCCGGGCCAGGATGCCGCCGAGGGGAATCGGGCAGCCGCTCGACTCTTCCCACCACTCACCGAGATCGACGACTTGCTTCAATCCCTGCTGCTGATAAGTAAAACGTGATTCGTGGATGATCACCCCGGCATCCGCCCGCCCGGCGACAACCGCCGGCATGATCTGGTGGAAGGGGAGGACCAGCAGTTTCTCGTACCCTTCCCCGTAGAGCTGCAGCAGCAGGTTGGCGGTGGTCAGTTTGCCCGGAATAGCGATGGTCTTGCCGCGCAGCTGCGCCATGCTGGTCGCCGCCGGTGCGACCACCAGCGGTCCGCAGCCGCGCCCCAGGGCGCCACCGCTGCGCAGCAGCGCGTAGTTCTGGCGCAGGTGCCCAAGAGCGTGGTAGGAGATCTTCGTCAGGTCGAGCTGCCCCGCCAGGGCCAGCTTGTTGAGGGTTTCGACATCCTCCAGCCGTTCAGTGAAGCGAACCCCCGGACAAAGGCTCTGGCCATGGATCAGGGCGTAGAAGATAAAGGTATCGTTGGGGCAGGGGGAATAGCCCAGGGTCAGTTCGCGCATCAATTTATCCTGCTGTCTCCGGCCAGTTCTGCAGCAGCTGCAGGACCGCCAGCTGGGCGGTTTCGGCACCCCTTTGCAGCTCCCACTGCTGCGGGTCGCGGCTGCCGGTCGGGTTGGAGATGCCCCGGATTTCCAGCAGCGGGATTGCGTATTCGCTGCAGACCTGCGCGGCGGCGGCGCCCTCCATGTTTTCACACAGGGCCTGGTGCCGTCGGTCCAGTTCAAGGCTCAGCTGCTCGTGACCGCTGCAGCAGTTGACGCTGACGAAGGGGCCGCAGCCGGCCGCGGGCAGCTGTCCTCTTGCCCAGTCGAGCAGGGGGGATTGCAGCGAGTAGGACGCGTGACAGCTGCGGGCCAGTTCTTCCGGCAGGGGAATCTCGAGCTGCGCCATGGGCAGGAAACCGGTGGCGGTCGCCACGCCGAGATCGGCGAAGATTTCCGTCTCGGCCAGCACCAGGTCGCCGTTGTTCAGTTTGGCGGAAGGGTAGCTGCCGCCACAGCCACAGAGGATGACGGCCGCGTAAGTGTCCCGTTCCAGCAGCCTGGTCAGTTGCATCGCCATGCTGCTCAGCCCGATGCCGCCGTGGGCGATGGTGACCGGCTGGTTGTGCAGGGAGCCGCGTTGGAGTCGGCAGGAACCCAATTCTAGCTTCGTGGCGTCTTGCAGCTGCTGGCGCAACAGCAACGTTTCCAGCGGAACAGCGGCGAGGAGCAGGATCATCGGCAGGGATCAGTGCTTGAACCAGCCCTGGCGGATCAGGTCGCGGCGCAGGTCGATCCCCTGCTTGCCGACCATCCCCTGATACCAGAAGCGTTCCTGATGAAGTTGCGGTTCCGCCGGGGGGTCGAGCCGTTTGCGGCGGTCGGTGAGAATGTTCAGAAACTGCCCGTCCGGTTCTGCGACAATCGAGGTGATTTTATCCGCCAGCGGTTGGGGCGCGACCTCGATCACCATCTGCACCGTGTCGCGAATCATCAGCCCCTGGCGGTACTCCCAGAGATTTCCTTCAAAGCCGTTTTCGCATTCGGTGACAAAATCGCTCCAGTCGAGCAGCAAGCTGCCGAATTCTATGTCGCTGAATTCATTGTGCGCCAGCTTCTGCTCGACCAGCTCGGTGATCTGCTCCTGTTCCTTGCGGGTCAGGAAGAAGGAGAGGCCCTCCTCGACCGGGTACATGTCAAGATCGTCGATCAACTCCTGGCAGAAGTGTGCCGAGTCGAGCTCCTTGTCGCTCAGGGCGGCAAGGTTCGGCGGCAGCAGTTTGCGCGGAAAGCCAAGCAATGAGAGGTGGTCATGGCCGAAATCAGCCGGCAGGATCAGTTTTTCGCTGTAGGGGATCCGCTGCTGACTGAGAAAGTTACTCAGACGCAGATGGTTGTCGGTAAAAAAGGTCATTACCTTCTCTTCCGAATAGAAGAGTTCCAACCCCAGGCGGTTGTTCGCCAGGCCGAAACCGACGAAACCATCATGGATCATCCGTTCAAGATAGGGGGTCAGAGTCTGCAGCAACTCAAAGGTCGGAAGATAGGGCGAGTAGTAGACTTCCGGAGGTTGCCGCTCGCTGGTCGAGCTGGGGCGTGTAGTCAGCAGTTCCTCCGGGTAGAACTCCAGAATGAAGAACGCCTCATCCGGGAAGAAGCGGGTAAAGCCGGAAAAAATCGCCAGGATTTTGTCGACGGATGCGGTCAGCGTGAAGCGGTAGGCATTATCGCAGTTCTCCAGCAAAGACAGTTCATAACCATCCTGCTGCTGCGGGGTCTGCACAGCGTCAGTGCGCCAACGGCGCAGCCCTACCGGGAGTTGAAAAGCGTCTTTCAAGGAGTGCCTCTGCCGGGGAAAGATATTTATTGCATAATGGAATAAGTAGAGGATTTCGCGCCGGAAGTCAACTGCTTGGAACCGCCTGGCGGGCAGGAAATATTTAAAGAAAAAATAAATAAGAATTTGTTAAATAAAATCGGATACTCCTTGAAATGAGACTTTTTAAATGATATACACAACATTAGTATAAATCTTCAGCAAGGAGAGTTTTCATGCTCGGTCCCCAGTCATCCCTGGTCATGTACGACGAGGAGTTCCAGCGCATCAGCCAACTGCTTGAAAAACTGCTGCGCGAGTCCAACTCAAAAGTTATTTTCCTCGTCGACAAGAATGGTCAGTTGATTGCGGCGTCGGGTGAGACCGCCAACCTCGATACCACCAGCCTGGCGTCACTGACCGCCGGGAATATCGCGGCCACCGGCGGGCTGGCAAAGTTGATCGGCGAAAAAGAATTCTCCATCCTCTTCCACGAAGGGGAGAAGGATAATATCCACATTTCAATAGTAGGTGGCCGGGTGATCCTGGTAGTGATTTTCGATCAGCGCAGTTCTCTTGGACTGGTGCGATTGCGGGTCAAAAAGGCCAGTAATGATCTGGCGACGGTTTTCGAAGATCTTGCTAGGCGCTCTCAGGAGCAGTCCAGTTCCAGCAGCAGTTCCAGCCCCTTCGCCGAAATTACCGACGACGATATTGATAACCTCTTTAACTGATCGAGGTTCGCAGGATGTCTTTCATTAATTACGCTTCGCGTGAAATTAACTGTAAAATTGTCTATTACGGACCGGGCCTCTGTGGCAAGACCACAAACCTGCAGTTCATTTACGACAAGACCGCCAATGACGCCAAGGGGAAAATGATCTCCCTGGCGACCGAAACCGAGCGCACCCTGTTTTTCGATTTCCTGCCGCTGGCCCTGGGAGAGATTCGCGGCTTCAAAACCAGGTTCCATCTCTATACCGTTCCCGGCCAGGTCTTTTACGATGCCTCGCGGAAACTGATCCTCAAAGGCGTCGACGGGGTCGTGTTTGTCGCCGATTCGCAGGAAGAGCGTTTCGATGCCAATATCGAGAGCCTGGAGAACCTGCGCGACAACCTTGAAGAGCAGGGTTTCGATCTGGATAAGATCCCCTTCGTCATCCAGTTCAACAAGCGTGATCTGCCCAACGCCACCCCGGTTGAAGAACTCAGCAAGCTGCTCAACGAGCGCAGTGTTCCCGAGCTTGAGGCCTGCGCTACCACCGGCGAAGGAGTGTTCGAAACCCTCAAGGCGATCGCCAAGCTGGTGCTCACCGACCTGAAAAAAGGCGGCTGAAGAAGGCGCAGAAAAAAACCTTGACAGCGGTGAGTCAATCCCATATATTCCGTCACCGCAACGCGCTATTCCCCGATAGCTCAGTTGGTAGAGCAGGTGACTGTTAATCACCCTGTCGCAAGTTCGAGTCTTGCTCGGGGAGCCAGACAAATCAACGGCCAGCAGATTTCAAATCTGCTGGCCGTTTTGTATTTGTTCTTTGTTCTGTCCAGCCATTCTTGCTTCTCCGGCATTGACTCATGTGACCATGGTTGCTATTTTTGAGCTCTCTAATCTTTGTGTGTTTCTGCTTGAATGAAGAGTCCCTATGGTTTCAGGTGTGTTCAGAACAGTCATGGTTTTGCTGTTCTGCGGAATTGCCTTTGGTTGCAGTTTTGCGGGAAATGGATTGAAGAACCTGGCTAAAACTGACATCGATATGGTCGCGGATGCTAACCTGCGGCAGGTGGAAGAGTTGTTGAAAGAGTTGACCGGTAAGCTCTATCGGCGCAACCCGCGTGAGTTGCAGAAGGGCTCGGTGCGTAGCCTGAATGGGCGGCTGCGGCAGTTGTACGGTGACAGGTCAGATCTGGTTTTCGCTGAGCTGGACGGCCGACGCGGGGTGTCGGCGCTGCTGCTTGCTTTTGAGCCGAACTATGGTGGCGATCGGGTGTTTGCGCTTCTGGTCGGGCTGACCAGTATGCTGCGTCATTCCTATAACGATCAGACCGAGTTCTTTATGCTCGACAGCCTTGATCAGCAGAAACTTTACAACAGCGCCAGGAATATTGAGATTCTGGTCTGGCGGCTGAAAAGCCGACTGGATGAAGCTGGCCGTCCGTTGTTGTTGACCAACAGCTTGCCGAATGAGCCGGACAATTTAAGTTTCGAACGGCTGTTCGGCAAGTTGATCGCGCACCAGGATTTGCTGGCGACCATCGTTTCAGAAAAGTGGGATCGGGCGATCAATCAGGTCGTCAAGGGGGTCGCCAGCGCGGCGTTTTTGCCGGTCGGTCTGTGAGGCTGAGGCCGTGACGTTGGGATAGGCGCGGGCTCCCGCAGTATTCGGGAGCCCGTTTGTGTCTCAGGCCGAAAGACCGATGGTGGCAAGGCTTTTCTGGATGGCCTCCTGGTTGAATGGTTTGGTCAGGTAGCCTTCGCAGCCTTCCTTGAAGGCATTCATGATGGTCTTACCGTCATTCATGGCGGTCACCATGAGAATTTTTACGCTGTTTTCCAGCGAGGTGAGGCCATGTTGCTGTTCGTAGGCCCTGATCTGCTTGACAACCTCCGGGCCACTGAGCCCTGGCATGTCGACATCCAGGGTGATCAGTTGATAGGGCTGTTCCTCCAGGTGGGCTTTGACGAACAGTTCCAGGGCCTCTTCGCCGCTGCTGGCGGAATCACAGTCTCCATGTGATTTGAGCAGCATGCTGATTTTTGTGCGACTGACAAACTCATCGTCCACTGCCAGGATCTTCATCCTAAGCTCCTTTCCTTTTTCTGCTGTTCTATCTGATTAGAAAAACGGCTGAACTCCTCTTTAAGCTGTATAAAGCACTCTGCAAGCGAATCAGTTTCGCCGTTGGCGGCTAATTCCTCAAGCTGCCTGGCGGCCTCGGACAGGGGCGAGGCCAGCAGATTTGCGGCTCCCCCTTTGATGGCATGAGCTTGTTTTCTGATGATTTCGGAATCTTCATTCTTGAGCGCAGTTTCGATCTGCGCGAATTGTTCGCTTGAATGGGCGCTGAAACCATCGATGACCGATTCCAGAAAATCGACGTCGCCGTCAAATTCAGCGAGTGCGCCGGCGTAGTCGATCGGCTCGGTTTGATGTTCGGTGACGGTCTGGGGTGTTGTGCAGGCGGCGCTTATCTGCTGTTCTGTCCATTTCTCAACCAGGGCCAGCAGGTCCGCTCGTCGCAGGGGCTTGGAGATGTAGTCGTCCATTCCACAGGCAAGACATTGTTCACGATCCTCGGTTTTTGCGTGCGCGGTCATCGCCGCTATCGGGATTCTTTTCATCGGCGATTGGGTTGTGCTGGTGGTAAACGAGGCGATCTTCTGCTCATGAGCCCGGATCGCGCTGGCGGCCTCCAGGCCGTTCATGACCGGCATGTCGATATCCATCAGAATCATGCTGAATTGTCTGGTTTTAACGGTGTCAAGTGCTAACTGACCGTTTCCGACAATGGTGACCTGATAGCCGGCCTTTTCGAGATGGCGCTGTGCGACCTGCTGATTGGTAGGATGGTCTTCAGCGATCAGGATTTGCAGATGGCTGCGACTTTCATCCTTCAGCAGGTGTTTGGTGACCAGGGACTTGGGCGAGATCGCCGGATCGTTGTCGGGTGGAAAGAGGATCAGGCCGAGCGCCTTATGCAGTTCTTCCTGTCGGATCGGTTTCGGCAGGTAGCCATCGATGCCGATCTCCCGACAGAAATCGGCATCCCCTTTCTGGCCGATCGAGGTCAGCGCCAGAGTGGGGATCTTCTGCAGGGTCGGGTTGTTCTTGATGCTGGTCAGAACCTGGCTGCCGCCCATTTCAAGGATCTGCAGATCGGCGACAATCAGGTCGAAGGAGGATTGCAGTAACTGGGAGCTTTCATTGTTGATGATGTGATTCATGTAGGCCGGCAGGTCTGTGACGACACAGCCCCAGGACTGCAGATATTCGGTCAGGACAAAGGAGCTGGAAGGGTTGCTGGCAACCAGGAGCACGCGGGTGTCCTTCAGGTCGACCGCCTGGTTCAGTAGCGGGGCTTGCTGTTCGGCCGGGCGGATGAATTTGAGCTTAACCCGAAAGGAGCTCCCCTGGTCAACGTGACTCTCCAGGCCGATTTCTCCGCCCATCAACTCGGTGAGTTGCTTGGCGATGGTGGTCCCGAGCCCGGTTCCGCCATATTTCCTGGTTGTCGAGCTGTCAGCCTGGGTGAAGCCGCTGAAGATGTCTTTCTGTTGTTCTTCGGAAATCCCGATTCCCGTATCCTTGACCAAAAAGCAGAGCTCGATCTCGGTTTCTGTTTCTTGGCCTCTTTCAACCATGATGGCAATTTCGCCGTCGGCGGTGAATTTCAGGGCGTTACTCGCCAGGTTGTTAATAATCTGCTTGAGACGCACCGGGTCACCGATCAGGCGCGACGGAATCTCTGGACAGACATAAGAGATGAAGTCGAGCCCTTTCTGGTGAGCACGCAGGGCGATACTGGTTGAGATGTCTTCAATGATGTTGCGCGGATTGAACGGAATCTGTTCCAGGTGCAGCTTTCCCGCCTCGATTTTTGAAAAATCGAGAACATCGCTGACCGTTGCCAGGAGGGTGTTTGCTTCCGACATGATGGTGCTCAGCAGGTCCTGCTGGTCTTTGTTGAGCTCGGTTTCAAGGCAGAGTTCGGTCATGCCCAGAATGCCGTTGATCGGTGTCCGGATCTCATGACTCATGTTGGCCAGGAATTGGCTCTTGGCCTGATTGGCCGCCTCGGCCTGCTGCTTGGCCTCGTCCTGTCGCGTGATGTCGGTGAAGCTTTCGATGATGCCGAGGAGTTCTCCGTCTGCTGAGCGGAAAGCCGTTGCCGACAGCGAACACTTGAGCTGCTGTCCGTCCGGTCTGATTTTATCGACTTCCTGCTGCAGCTGCTCTTTACCGTTGATGATAATTTGCAGCGGGCATTCTGGTGTATGGCAGTTTTCGCCGGGCAGCATTTCATGGCATTTCCGGTTTGCTATTTCCTCAGAACGGACTCCGACCAGACTGGCGAATGAGTGATTGAAGCGGAGCACGTTCCCCTGGCAGTCGATCATCCGGATACCGGTACCAGCTGATTCAAAGATCTGGTTCAGCTCGGCATGTGAAGAACGCAGCGCGGCTTCTGAGGTGTCTTTCAGATCGATCGTGCGCTGCAGTTCATGATTGGTCGCCTCAAGTTCTGCGGTTCGCTCCAGGACCCGCTCCTCAAGCCCTGCCTGGGCCTGCTGCAGAGCGGTTTCGGTGGCTCTCCGGATGTCGATTTCCTGCTGCAGGGCGCGGTTTTTTTCGCTCAAATGTTCATTGCTGGCGCGGATGCTGCCCAGGGTGCCTCTGGTTAGATTCAGCACCAGACAAACGAAAATCGCGCCGCCAAGAAAGACGCTTGCGGAGAGGATTTCTAGCGATAAGAAGGCTTTATTGAATAAAATATAGATGAAGCCGATATAGCCGAGCAGGAAGAAGACCATGAGAACATTCAGGAAAAACCATTTTCTTTGCAGCTTTTCCGGGACGCGGCTGCTGGTTTTTAGGCCCAGGACGTTGGCATAGAGCATCAGTACGATACCGAAAAAAACCTGGGTGATTGAAATGGTATTGACGGAGATCATAGAGACTTGTTCCCCCTGAAAGTCTGGAAATTTTATCTGCTCCAAAAATAAAAGTAAACATCTTTAATTTTAAAAATAACATTGGATCTTTTTGATTTTATTTTGATTTGTTAAGATATAGCTATTGGTTGGTTAGATGGGCCGATTTATTGGAGCGAAAATGGCGGAAAAAAGAGATATTAAACGAAAGCGCAAACGGCTGAAGATTCGGTTCGGGCTGGAGTATCCAAAACGGGTCGCATTTACTGAGGATATCTCGGCGCACGGTATGTTCATCATCACCGGCCAGCCGGAACGCCCCGGAACCCTTCTCATCATCGACATGACCCTGCCGGATGAAACCGAGGTTATTGCCTACGGTCGGGTGCGCTGGGCGAAAAAGGTGCCGCCCAACCTGCTGCAGGTTGCCAACAAGGGTGGAATGGGAGTCGCCCTGCTGCGTTTCGATAAAGGCGAGCAGGCATACAGAGCGCTTGTCGAAGAGCTGCGACACTGATATCTTTCCCTTCATGAACGATACCCCGATCAATTCCGAATACTTGCCGGCGGTCGCCCCTGACCTGCTGCTGGTTCGCCAGGGGCCGGCCGGCTGGCGGCTGCAAGCCCTCTCCGAGCGGTTGGCCGGCTGGTTGAAACTCGCTCCGCAGCAGGTCCAGGGCCGCTCGCCGGCGGCGGTTTTTTATCAGGCGGTCCCGGCGCTCGAGTCCTTGGCCGACGACGTGCTGGAGCAGGGAATCGATCTGACCGACGTCAAGATCCGCTTGCGCCCCGACCTGCCCGAGCTGCTGGCCGACGTACAGTTTGCCGGCCTGACCGAGGATTACCAGGGGCAACTGGTGCAGCTGGCCCTGCGGGGTGAAACCGTTGCCAGCCGGCAGACGACCGGGTTCCGCAATCTGGTCGGCTCCAGCCCGGCGATGCGCGAGGTGTTCCGCAAGATCAGTCTCTACGGGGCTTCGGATGCCGCGGTGATCATCACCGGGGAGACCGGCGCCGGCAAGGAGCTGGTCGCCCAGGCGCTGCACGAAGAGAGCGATCGTCACGATAAGCCGTTTGCCGCCCTCAACTGTACCGCCCTCAGCGAGCAGCTGCTCGAATCGGAGCTGTTCGGCCACGAGCGGGGGGCTTTTACCGGCGCGGTGCGCGAGCATCGCGGCTATTTCGAACGGGCCGACGGCGGCACCCTGTTCCTCGATGAAATCGGCGACATGCCGCTGCACACCCAGAGCAAGTTGCTGCGCGTGTTGGAGGACGGTCGCGTGCAGCGGGTCGGCGGAGAGAAGGGCCGCCTGGTCGATGTGCGGGTGATCGGTGCGACCAATGTCCCCCTGGAGCAGGCAGTGCGGGAAAAGCGCTTTCGCGCCGATCTCTATCACCGTCTGGCGGTGTTGCGCATTCACCTGCCGCCGCTGCGCGAACGGACCGAGGATATTCCTTTGCTCGCCGAGCTGTTCCTGCAGCAGTTCAATGCCAAGTACGGCAAAGGGGTGCAGCGGCTGACCCCCGAAGCGGTTCGCCTGCTGCAGTCCTATCTCTGGCCGGGCAATGTGCGCGAGCTGCGCAACGTGCTTGAGCGGGTGGTGGTTGAAAGCGAGGCCGAGGCGATCGGTGCGCGCGCCTTCACCGAATGGATCCAGGAGCGCCAGCAGTTTGCGACGACCCCTGGCGACGTTTCTCCCCCCGCCTATCCGGATGCCACGAACCGCCTGCCGGTGATGCTCCCCTACCCACAGGCCGAGCGGGGGGACGAAGCCTGTCTCGATGCCGAAATGCTCACCCCCCGGCGTTCCCCCGGTCAGCGGTTCGAGCTCAGTGAAGAGCGGCTCCGAGCGGTCTATCGGGAGTCCGCAGGCAACCTGTCCGAGGCCGCCCGGCGGCTCGGTATCCATCGGGCCACCCTCTACCGGCATCTCGAACGCCTGAACCTCTCCCGCGACGAGCTTTCCTGATTGTTTCCTCAAGTGCGACGTCGCACCTGTCGCACTTGAGCGTTGTTTGCGACGCGCTGCGACGTCGCGACCTTTCCTCATTTTCCTCCATTTTCCCCAAGTCCTTTAAATTAATATGATTTTTTAGTTTATCGAGTTGGCACCCCCCTTGAAATGATTAATGGCAGAAATTAGATCAAAGGCTAACCAACACCATCCAAGGAGGATAGATATGTTCAGTCTGCAAATGATGAGCGAAATGGATCACCTGCAACAAGAAATGGATCAGATCTTTCGCGGGCTCGGTTTCTGGGAGCCGGTCAAGGTCAGGGCCCATGCCGCTAAGTTCAAATTGCGTGACGCCGGCGAGGCGTTTGTGGTCGAAGCCCCCCTGCCGGGGATCGATGTTGAAAAGCTGGAAATCAACGTGCTCGGTCGACGTCTCGAGCTCCGTGGCGAGTCCCATACTGAAGAGATTCCGGACGCTGTCGTCTGGCACCGCCGCGAGCGCTCCTCCGGTAGCTTTCAGCAGGCATTCACTCTGCCTGCGGCCATTGACGCGGACAAGGTTGAAGCCGAATATCTCAACGGTATTCTGAAGATCAGCCTGCCGAAAGCCAAGTCGGAGCTGCCGAAGAAAATCTCGGTTAAATCCGTCTGATCCAGCGGCTAAAAAAAGAATGAAGACGATCCAGAATCTTGCCCAATACAGGAGTGACGACCATGACTGACAAACAGATGGCAATACAGAAAAACGCAGCAACAGAAAAACTCGAAACCGCGGTGCCGATGCATCGCTACACACCGGCGGTGGACATTTATGAAACCAGTGAAGAGCTGGTACTGCTGGCGGAAATGCCGGGGGTCGATGAGAAAGGGCTGCAGATCGAAATCGATCGCCGGGTCCTGACCCTTGAAGGGAATGTTCCGGCCCCCGAGGGCGAAGCCAAAACCAGCTACTACCGGCAGTTCAAGTTGGCTGAAGCTTTCGACAGCGATGCCGGCGAGGCCTCCTTCAAGGATGGTGTGCTGCGCTTACGACTGCCGAAGGCGGAGGCGGCGAAACCGAAAAAAATCGCCGTCAAGACGCTGCACTGAGCTAATCCGGGCCGGGGACGAAACAACCCCGGCCTTTTTTCGCCATGCCGGTTGCCACCGGTTATACTTAAGCAGCACAGACAGGCATTGGAAACGGCAGGGAGCCAGCAATGATCGATATCAACCGAACCACACAGAAGGTCCAGGAAGCTTTGCAGGCTGCCCAGGGGATCGCCTTGCGCCATGGGCATGCCGAGATCGACGGCGAGCATCTGCTGCAGGCTCTTTGCGAGCAGCAGGGAGGTTTGGCGCTGCGGTTGCTGCAGAAACTGGCGGTTGCAACCGAACCCCTGCTGCAGGAGCTGCGCGCCGAACTGGAGCGGCGGCCGCGCATCAGCGGACCGGGCGCCGACAGCGGCAAGCTCTACGCAAACCGCCGGCTGGGGAACCTGTTGCTGCAGGCGGAGGACGAAGCGAAAAAACTCAAAGACGACTACGTCAGCGTCGAGCATATCCTGCTCGCCGCGGTCGCCGAAGGGGAGCGCACCGCCGTTGGCCGACTGCTCGACAAGCATGGCCTCAGCCGCGAGAAGCTGCTGCAGGTCCTGACCCAGGTGCGCGGCCAGCAGCGGGTCACCAGTCAGGACCCGGAAGCGACCTACGAGGCGCTGGAAAAATATGGCCGCGACCTGGTCGAAGAGGTCAAGCATGGCAAGCTCGACCCGGTCATCGGCCGCGACGAGGAGATCCGCCGGGTGATCCGCATCCTCTCGCGCAAGACCAAGAACAACCCGGTGCTGATCGGCGAACCGGGGGTCGGCAAGACCGCCATCGTCGAGGGCTTGGCGCATCGCATCGTGCGCGGCGACGTGCCGGAGGGGCTCAAAGACAAGACCATCTTCTCCCTCGACATGGGCGCGCTGGTCGCCGGCGCCAAGTACCGGGGCGAATTCGAGGAGCGGCTCAAGGCGGTGCTCAAGGAGATCCACGACAGCGCCGGGCGCATCCTGCTGTTCATCGACGAGCTGCACACCATTGTCGGCGCCGGCAAGAGCGAGGGCGCCATCGACGCCGGCAACATGCTTAAACCGATGCTGGCGCGCGGAGAGCTGCACTGCATCGGTGCTACAACTCTCGACGAATACCGTCAGCACCTGGAAAAAGATCCGGCCCTGGAGCGGCGCTTCCAGCCGGTGCTGGTCGACCAACCGAATGTCGACTCGACCATCAGTATCCTGCGCGGCCTCAAGGAGCGCTTCGAAGTCTTCCACGGCGTGCGGATTCAGGACAACGCCCTGGTCGCGGCGACCAACCTCAGCCATCGCTATATCGCCGACCGCTTTCTGCCGGACAAGGCGATCGATCTGGTCGACGAAGCCTGCGCGACCATCCGCACCGAGATCGATTCGATGCCGGCCGAGCTCGACGCCATCACCCGGCGGCTGATGCAGCTGGAGATCGAAGAGGCGGCGCTGAAGAAAGAGAAGGACGCGGCCAGCGGTGAGCGGCTGAAAATTCTGCAGAAGGAGCTGGCCGAACTGCGCGGGCAGGAGCAGACGCTGGCGGCCCAGTGGCAGCTGGAGAAGGGTGGTATCCGCAGTATCCAACAGCTGCGCGAGGAGATCGAGCAGCTGCGCCTGGAGATTGCCGAGGCCGAACGCTCCTACGATCTGAACCGCGCCGCCGAGCTCAAGTACGGCAAGCTGCCGGAACTGGAAGGACGTTTGAAGACTGAGGAGCAGCAGCTGGAAACCGCGGATGCGTCGGAGAAGCTGTTGCGCGAAGAGGTGACTGAAGAGGAGATCGCCGAGATCGTCTCCCGCTGGACCGGTATTCCGGTCACCCGGCTGGTCGAGGGCGAGCGGGAGAAGCTGCTCAAGCTCGACGAGATCTTGCATCAGCGGGTGATCGGCCAGGACGAGGCGGTCCAACGGGTCTCCGATGCGGTGATCCGTGCCCGCTCCGGGATCAAGGACCCGAAGCGGCCGATCGGCTCCTTCATCTTCCTCGGTCCGACCGGGGTCGGCAAGACCGAGCTGGCGCGCGCCTTGACCGAGGCGCTGTTCGACAGCGAAGAGAACCTGATCCGCATCGATATGTCAGAGTATATGGAAAAGCACGCCGTCAGCCGGCTGCTCGGCGCGCCTCCCGGCTACATCGGCTACGAAGAGGGCGGGCAGCTGACCGAGGCGGTGCGCCGTCAGCCCTACGCGGTGATCCTCTTCGACGAGATCGAGAAGGCGCACCCGGATGTTTTTAACGTGTTGCTGCAGATTCTCGACGACGGCCGGGCGACGGATGCCAAGGGGCGCACCGTCAGCTTCAAGAACGCGGTGATCATCATGACCTCGAACATCGCTTCGCATCTCTTGCTCGAGGGAATTCGTGACGGCGAGATTCCTGAGGCGGTGCGGCTGCAGGTCGAGGCGGAGCTGCGCCGGCATTTTCGCCCCGAGTTCCTCAACCGCGTTGATGATACAATCCTTTTCAAGCCGCTCAACAAGCAGGAGATCCGCCAGATTGTGCTGCTGCTGACAGAGGATTTGAATCAGCGACTGGCCGAGCGGCGGTTGTCGCTTGAGCTCTCAGATGCGGCCTGCGACTACATTGCCGAAACCGCTTACGATCCGGTCTACGGGGCACGGCCGCTCAAACGGTTTCTCCAGCATCAACTGGAGACCCGCATCGGTCGTGCGCTGATCGGTGGTGAAGTCAGCGAGGGGGGCGTGCTGCGGATCGAGCTGGTGGCGGGCGAACTGCAGGTGCAGATCCACGCGGCCGACTGAAATACAAGAAAAAACTTGTAAATTTTTGCGAATGACGTATAATCTGACCGAAATGGTAACATTTAACAAAGCTCCTATGCAAAGGGGGACATCATGCGTATCGATATTCTCTGTAAACCAGGCAAGCCCGAGAACTGCCATGGAACAGTGGAAAATGTTCGTGAAGCTCTGGACAAGCTCGGCGTCGAAGCCGAGGTTCACCAGTTCAGCGACTCGCGGAAAATGATCGACAACCGGATCTACGTCGTCCCGGCCCTGCTGATCGACGATCAGGTGCGGATCGCCGGCCGCGTGCCGGCTGTCGAGGAGATCGTCAACTTCATCATCGAGCGGCCCCGCTACCTGAAGGAGGTCTCTAAGGTCGCCTGATCGCAACGGAAATTCATAGCAATAAAAAGTAAAGGTTCCCCTGCTTGCAGCGTTGGAACCTTTACTTTTTTCAGGTGCTCGGGTAGGCTTGGGCAGATTTCTGTCGGAGGACTGGGGCGATGCCGAAAATCCTGTTGGTTGATGATGTTGATCTGTTCCTGGAGCTGGAGCGTTCCTATCTGGACGGCCTGGGTTATGACCTGGTGACCGCATCGTCCGGCGAAGAAGCGCTCAAGCGGTTGGAGAAGATCGCCCCCGACCTGCTGCTGCTCGATTATTACATGCCGGGGATGGACGGTGACGAGGTCTGCCGGTTGATCCGCAAAAGCCAGCGCTGGCGGCATCTGCCGATCCTGATGGTGACCGCCGCGGGCAAGCCGGAAGAGGTGCAGCGCTGCCTGGATGCCGGCTGCGATGACTACATTTGCAAACCGGTCAACAAGCAGGAGCTGCAGGAGAAGGTTCAGCGGCTGCTCGGCGCGATCAAGCGCCGCACCGCCGAGCGGGTGGCGGTGCAGCTGCCGGTGCAGATGCGCGAAGGGGAGCGGCTGCATGTTGCCAGTACCCGAGACCTGTCCACCACCGGTGTGCGGCTGAAGTCGTCGGCGCCCCTGGGTGAAAACACCACGGTCGAAATCAAGCTGGAACTGCCGGATGGCAAGCCGCTAGAGCTGTACGGCAAAATCAAAAGAGCCCCCAAGCAGCCGGAGGATGGCTGCGGCGTCTATTTTCTGCACCCCGATCCGGCCAGCAAGGAGCGGATCGACCGCCTGCTGCGGCAGAAGAAAGCCGAACAGCGCGCCCAGACGGGGGTCGATCCGCAGCTCAATCAGCGCATGCTGACCCTGGAGGAAGAGTGCGCCAAGCTGCGTGCTGCCCAGGATGAGGCCAACCTCCGGATCGGTGAGCTGGAGCAGGAAAACCTCGAATTCGCCAACCAGCTGGTGCAGGTCGAAGAGGTCAACAACAACCTGACCAACCTCTATATCGCCTCCTCCCGCCTGCATTCGACCCTCGACCGGGAAGAAACCCTGGAGATCATCAAGGAAGTTGTCATCAACTTTGTCGGCGCCGAGAAGTTCGCGGTGTATCTTTACAATAAATCGTCCAGCCGGCTCAGCTTCGAGACCGGCGAAGGGTTCGATGAGGATGATATCTTTCCGGAGGTTTCCCTGGGCAACGGGGTGCTCGGCAAGACCGCCAAGAGCGGTGAGAACTATTTTCAGGACGGCCCGTTAAACGAAGGCTCCGACGATCTGCTCCATCCGATTGTTGCGATTCCGTTGATCATCCAGGGGCAGATGATCGGCGTGCTGGCGATCTACCGCCTGTTCATCCAGAAGGAGCAGCTCGCCTCTATCGATTATCAGCTCTTCTCGATGCTCGGCGAACATGCCGCGACCGCCCTGTTCTCCTCCAGCCTCTATGCCCGCTCGGAGCGCAAGCGACAGACCTACCAGGGGTTTGTCGACCTGCTGCTCAAGTAACCTGCTGCAGCAAGCCTTCCGCCACGGCAAATTCCAGCAGTTCCTCGCCATCTGCCAGCCGATTCAGCAGCAGTTCACCGGTCTGCGCCGTTCGGCTGGCCAGCAGCAGTTCGGCGAACTCATCCTGCACGGCTTCGCAGAGGATTTCCCCGCCCCGTTGCAGGAAAACCACCCAGCTGGGCTCAGCTTTAAGCTGTAGATGGATCTTTGCCAACGGCAGACCGCCGTAATGTTCCAGTTCTTCCAGAGCGTAGTGAAAGTACTGCAGCCGAACCCCCGGATGCAGGCGCCAGCGCAGCCGGCGGCGTTGCTTCGTCGTGGGGGCCGCGCTGCTCGGCCGGCATTCGGCCGCGAGCAGGGTTTCGGCGCTGCAGAAATGGTAGTGGAGCAGGTCGTCGCAGAGCGGCTCCAATTTCTGCAGCCCGGCGCGCTGCAGCCCCTCGGCGATGAATTGCCGCTGCAGCGGCAAAATCTCGGCCGGCTGCCAGCATTCCGCCGAAGTGATTTGTTCGCTGTTGAGCTGTGCCTGGCTGCTTAACCAGTCGGCAAAATTCTCAAGCAGCTGGGCCGGTTGTTGTCGTAACGCCTCGCAGAGCTGCAGAAAGAACCCGACCGCTCGGCCGCGGTTGTAGAAGATGTCGGTCGCCAGCGCCAGCTGACGGCTTTGCTGCAGCTGTTCCGGCGGGTAGCTGAGGTTTTCTTCGATCAGGTATGGTGGCTCAGCCGCCGCACGAATCCCGTAATCCTGCTGCTGCCGATAAAGCGTGGTGCCCGGCAGCACCGCCAGGGGAAAGATGTCGACCTGGTTCGGCTGCTGCCGCAGGGCAAAATCGAGGCTGCGGCAGAAGCCGTCGTGATTATCTCCAGGCAGCCCGTAGATCAGGTCGAGGCCGAAGGTTACCCCGGCGTGCGACAGCAGTTCGAGCGCTTTGCGCATCTGCTGCGGGTTGAAGCCGCGCTGCAGCGGCGTGAGCACCGCCGGGTCGGCCGCTTGCAGGCCGATCTGCAACGAGCAGGAGATCTGGCTGAGCAGTTGGGCGGTCTCGGCGTCGAGAAAATCGGCCTTGGCCTCGAGGTGAAAGTGAATTCCCGGTGCCTGTTCGGCGAGCAGCCGCACCAGCTGTTGCCCCCGTTCGGGCGGGGCGTTGAAGGTTGAATCGAGAATCCACACCTGGCTGATGCCTTTGGCGACGAACAGCGCGAGTTCGGCCTGCAGGCGTTGCCAGGGCAGCGGCCGGACGCCCTGCTGCCCCTTGGCGTCGTAGCAGAAGGCGCAGTTGAAGTGGCAACCGCGCGCCACTTCCCAGAGGACCCCGCCACCTGCAGCAAGCGGCAGATCCCCCTGCAGCCAGGGGGAGGGCAGCGCGGCCAGGTCGGGGCAAAGAGCGTCTTGCGGCTTTTGTTCAAGAGCAGCCGCGGCGGGCAGGAAGCCAAGAGTCGCGGCCGGCGGTTGCCCGCTGGCGAGGGCGGTCATCAGTTCGGCAAAGACCATTTCCCCCTCGCCGCAGATCACCCCGTCGAGGTTCCCTTCAGCGATCACTCGGGCGCTGTCGGCGCTCGCTTCCGGGCCGCCGGCGAGCAGAAACAGCCGCGGCTCGGTCTCGCGCAGCTTGCGGCAGAGGGCCAGCAGCCGGGTGCGGTTCCAGAGGTAGAGCGGGAAAGCGACCACCTGCGGCTGCCGGTCGAGAATTGTTTGGAGGATTTCCGCGTCGTTCTGTTCGGCATACAGGTCGAGCAGCTGGCAGTTTTGCCGTAACTGCTCCGGCAGGTTGGCTTTGAGGCAGCCGGCCGCCAGCGGAACCGCCTGCGGCGAGGGGCGGACGTGCATGGTCGCTAATAGAATTCGCATCTGCTGCTAATTGCCTGCGCGACTATTTTTTCAGGCTGACTTTGATGCGCGGTTTGCCGGCGCTGACTTCGACCGAGAATTCGACCGGCTGGTCGCCGTACCGGCTGCGGATCTTTTCCCGCTGCGCATCGAGGAAAGCCGCTACCTTGCCGACGCTCGGTGCAGCGCCATCCAGGCCACAGGCTTTGCGGGCTTCACTCAGCTTGGCGTGCAGTTTTTCCACCTCGTTTGGCTTGCTGCCGCCAGCTGCCGGGCCGGTCTCCGCCACCGTCGGCCGGCTGAGTTTGGCGGTGTGCCGGTGGTATTTGCCGTCGTCGATCAGGCGCAGAATCCGGTCCCAGTACTGGCAGTAGGTCATGAAGCGGGAGGTCAGCCCCTGGTAGCGGAACTTCAGGTCGGTCTGGATAATCCGGCGGTTGGTGTAGCGGCGCAGCCGGCGGGCCATTTCGCTGCGTTCACGATAAGGTTCGCGTTTTTCGATGCCGGCAAAGTACTGCTCATACCGAACCTCCAGCTCTTTCATATCCTGCTGGAGCTCGTCCATTTCGTTGGCCAGTTTACGTCGGTCGTCCATGCGGTTGCCTCCAGAAGCGTAAACTATACCTTGAGCCACGCCGTTGTGTAAATAAATTCTAAAGGATTCCTGACGCGTTACCCGCCAGATAGCTTGACTTGCAAGGGCGGGTTCCGAGATAATCGAGTGTTTTTTTACTTACTAAATTATATGCACCTGTGAAGGGGGTTCTATGGATAAGCATTTGGCGGCGGTGATTCTGGCCGCCGGTAAAGGGACGCGGATGAAGTCGGCACTGCCGAAAGTGCTGCATCCGATCTGCGGGCAGCCGATGCTGCACTACCCGCTGCAGGCAGCTCGGCAGGCCGGTTTCGAGCGTCTCTGCGTGGTGATCGGGCACCAGTCGGAACGGGTTCGGGAGCATTTTGCCGACTCAGAAATCGACTGGGTCGAACAGCGCGAACAGCTCGGCACCGGCCATGCGCTGATGTGCGCCGCCGAATCCCTGGCCGGCTTTTCCGGCACCCTGCTGCTGCTTTGCGGCGATGTGCCGCTGCTCGAAGGAGACACCCTGGAGAGTCTGCTGGCCTTTCACCGCGACGAGCAGGCGGCGGTGACCGTGCTGACCGCCGAGATGCCCAACCCGTCCGGCTACGGGCGGATCATCCGCGAGGGAGAGCAGGTGCTGAAGATCGTCGAGGAGAAGGACGCCAGCGAGCAGCAGAAGCGGATCGGCGAGATCAACACCGGCACCTATCTGTTCGCCGCCGAGTTCGTCTTCAGTGCGCTGCAGAACCTGAACACCGATAACGCCCAGGGGGAATATTACCTGACCGACGTGGTCGCCGCCGCCGCGGCGGCCGGCAAGCGGGTGCGCGGAGTCTGCGTCAACGAGCCGAGCGAGGTGATGGGGATCAACGACCGCTGCCAGCTGGCTGAAGCCGAGGCGGTGATGCGCTGGCGGCTCAACAGCGCGCTGATGCGTGATGGGGTGTCGATGATCGATCCGACCACCGTTTACGTCGATGCCGGCGTTCAGGTTGGTGCCGATACAGTGCTGCACCCGAACGTGCAATTGCGCGGCAAGACCCGGATCGGCGCCGGCTGTATCGTTGAGACCGGCGTGGTGGTGGTCGATTCGAGTGTCGCCGACGGTTGTCAGCTCAAGGCCGGCTCGGCGATCGAGGAGGCGCAGATCGGCCCGACCTGCAAGGTCGGCCCGATGGCCCACCTGCGCCCCGGAACGGTGCTGACCGGCAACAACAAGATCGGCAACTTCGTCGAAACCAAAAAGGCGCTGCTCGGCGAGGGTTCTCAGTCAAGCCATCTGACCTACATCGGCGACGCCGAAGTCGGCCGCAACGTCAACTTTGGTTGCGGCACCATCACCTGTAACTACGACGGCGCCCAAAAGCATCAGACCACCATCGAGGATGACGTCTTTATCGGCAGCGATGTTCAGTTTGTTGCCCCGGTCAAGATCGGCCGCAACAGCCTGATCGGCGCCGGTTCGACGATCACCAAAGACGTGCCGGCCGATTCCCTGGCGATCTCACGCGCGGAGCAGAAAAACATCGAGGGCTGGGCGCTGCGTAAGAAACCGAAGAAATCCTGAGCAAGAGGGGATAAAAGAATATGTGTGGAATTGTTGGCTATATCGGCAAGCAGGACGCCTCGCCGATCATTATCGATGGCCTGCGCAAGCTCGAATACCGCGGCTACGATTCGGCCGGGATCTGTACCCTGAACGGCGGCGAGCCGCAGATCCGCCGCGCCGAAGGGAAGCTGATCAACCTGGAGAATATCCTCAAGCAACAGCCGGCTGAAGGCAGCCGCGGCATCGGCCACACCCGCTGGGCGACCCACGGCCGGCCGTCGGAAATCAACGCCCACCCGCACAAGGCGAGCGGTATCGTCGTGGTGCACAACGGCATCATTGAGAACTACCTGAAGCTCAAGGAGCGCCTGCAGGGGCTCGGACACAATTTCTCTTCCGAAACCGACACCGAGATCATCGCCCACCTGGTCGAAGAGCACTACCGCCAGTGCGGTGACTTCGAGGCCGCCGTTCGGCAGGCGCTGGGCGAGGTCGAAGGGGCCTACGCGGTGGCGATCCTCTGCGAGCAGGAGCCGGACAAGCTGATCGCCGCCAAGCTCGGTTCGCCGTTGGTCATCGGCCAGGGGGTCGGCGAGTATTTCGTCGCCTCCGACATTCCGGCGATGCTTTCCCACACCCGCGAGATGATCTTCCTCGAAGATGGCGAGATGGTGGTCTTCACCCCGCAGTGGATGCGCATCACCGACCTGGCCGGGAACTCGCTGGTCAAGCAGAGCAAGACCATCACCTGGAGCCCGATGATGGCCGAAAAGGGCGTCTACAGGCACTTCATGCTCAAGGAGATCTTCGAGCAGCCGCGCGCCCTCGCCGATACCATTGCCGGGCGGCTGAAGAGCGACGAGGGGGATATCCACCTCGAGGACCTCGACTTTACCGATGAGCAGCTGCAGCAGCTCGACAAGATCTTCATCATCGCCTGCGGCACCTCCTGGCACGCCGGGCTGGTCGGCAAGTTCTATATCGAGAAGCTGGCCAGAATTCCGGTCGAGATCGATATCGCCAGCGAGTTCCGCTACCGCGACCCGATTGTCGGCGAGAACTCTCTGACGGTGCTGATCAGCCAGAGCGGCGAGACCGCCGACACCCTGGCCGGCCTGCGTGAAGCCAAGGGCAAGGGGGGCAAGACCCTTTGCGTCTGCAACGTGGTCGACTCCTCCATCGCCCGCGAGAGTGACGGGGTCATCTATACCCACGCCGGTCCGGAGATCGGCGTCGCCTCGACCAAGGCCTTCACCACCCAGCTGGTCGCCCTTTACCTGCTTGCTCTCAAGCTCGGGCGGGCCAGAGGGCAGCTGAGTGCTGATGATTGTCGCGCCTGCGTCGAAGACCTGGTGGCGCTGCCGCGCAAACTTGAGGAGTCGCTGGAGCTCAACGATCAGATCGAGGCGATCGCCCGCGATTTCATGAACGCGCGGGACTTTCTCTACCTGGGGCGTGGCAACCAGTACCCGATCGCCCTCGAAGGTGCGCTCAAGCTGAAAGAGATCTCCTATATCCACGCCGAGGGCTACCCCGCCGGCGAGATGAAACACGGCCCGATCGCGCTGATCGACGAGAACCTCCCGGTGGTGGTGGTGGTGCCGCGCAACGCCACCTTCGACAAGGTGGTTTCGAACATGGAAGAGGTGCGCGCCCGCGGCGGCCAGGTGATCGCCGTGGTCAGCGGCGAAGAGCCGGAACTGGCGGGCAAGACCGACGCTTTGATCCAGGTGCCGGAGACCAACGACGACCTGATGCCGATCCTCACCTCGGTGCCGATGCAGCTGCTCGCCTATCATATCGCCGTGCTCAAGGGGACCGACGTCGATCAGCCGCGCAACCTGGCCAAGAGTGTGACGGTCGAATAGTCACAGAGACGGAGAAGCCGTTTTGACCATACCTTTTTCCCGGCAGCTGCAGGGTCTTTCCCAGCAGCTGCTGAGTCGTTTTCGGATCAGCGAAAATACCTTCCTGATCGTCCTGGCGGTGATCATCGGGGTGCTCGGCGGCCTCGGCAACTACCTGTTCCGTCAGACCATCGAGCTGGTGCACTGGCTGGTATTCGAGCAGGGGCTGAAGCATTTCGACATCTCACTCGACTACTGGGCACCGCAACGTCTGCTGGTGATTTTTTTCCCGGTCACTGCGGCCCTGTTGCTGATCCCGCTGTGGAAATTTTTCGCCAGGGACCTCAAAGGTGGTTTTGCCGGCTTTCTGGTCAAGGTCAACCTGAAAGGGGCCAAGCTGCCGCTGCGGCCGATCTTTACCCGTGGACTCGGTTCAGCCATCACCCTGGGCGCCGGCGGCAGTGCCGGGCAGGAGGGGCCGATCGCGGCGATCGGCGGCGCCATCGGCAGCCAGTTCGGTCAGCTGTTCAAGATGAGCGGCGACCGGCTCAAGGTGCTGGTCGCCTGCGGTGCGGCGGCCGGGGTGGCGGCGACCTTTAACGCGCCGATCGCCGGGGTGTTCTTCGCCACCGAGATCGTCCTGCTCTCCTCCTTCGAGCTGGCCAGTTTCACCTCCATCGTCATCGCCAGCGGCATGGCGACGGTCGTCTCGCGGGCGTTGCTCGGCAACCACTCGGAGCTGATCGCCCCCCCTTATTTCATGGGCAGCTTCTGGGAAATCGGCCTCTACCTGCTGCTCGGCCTGGTCATTGGCGGCCTGGCGGCCGGTTTCATCGACCTGCACGTGCGGATCAAGGACCGGATCGACGCGTACCAGCTACACCGCTTCGCCAAGCTGCTGCTCGGCGGCCTGGTCGTCGGCCTGATCGGCATGGTCTTCCCGCAGGTGTTCGGCAACGGTTATGAGTTCATGAGCCAGGTGCTCTCGGGGCATTTTGCCTGGTATCTGCTGGCGGTGCTGGTGGTGGTCAAGATGGTCGCCACCTCGATCACCCTCGGCTCCGGGATGCCGGGCGGCCTGTTCGCTCCCTGCCTGTTCCTCGGCGCGGTGGCCGGCGGCGCCTTCGGCAAACTGATCGCGTTCGCCCTGCCCGACGCGGGGCTCTCGGCCGGGGCTTACGCGCTGGTCGGCATGGGCGCCTTTCTGGCGGCGGCGACCCATTCGCCGATGACCGCAATCTTCCTGCTGTTCGAAATCACCGATAGCTACGAGGTCATCATCCCGATCATGCTGACGTGCGTGATCGGCACCAGCATCGCCCGGCATCTGAAAAAGGACAGCCTGGAAACGGTCGAGCTGACCCGTGCCGGAATCGACCTGGAGGCGGGCAAGGAACGCAACATCATGAAAAGCTTGTCGGTCGGCGAGGTCATGTCGCGGCGGGTCGAGACAGTCCCGGAGAGCATGACCCTCGGCGAGTTCGCCCGCTTCATCGAGCGCACCCATCACACCAATTTCCCACTGGTCAACGCGGCGGGGGAGTTGAGCGGGATCATCTCGGTGCAGGATTTCATGGGGGTGGTGTTCGAGAAGGACCTGATGGACCTGGTGGTGGTCAAGGAACTGGCGACCACCGACGTGATCACCGTCCACCCGGAGGAGGACCTGGATACGGCGATGCGCAAGATCGGCTATCGCAATATCGAGCAGCTGCCGGTGGTTGACCGCGAGACCCACCGCAAACTGTACGGCATCATCTCCCGGCGCGACATGGTCTCGGCCTATAACCGCGCGCTGATGAGTAAATCGCTGGGGGATGGCGATGTCTGAACTGCTGGCCGGGCTGAATGAACCGCAGCGTCAGGCGGTGCTGCACGATCAGGGACCGTTATTGTTGTTGGCCGGGGCCGGCTCCGGCAAGACCCGGGCGTTGACCCACCGGGTCGCCTATTTGATCCGCGAGCGGGGGGTGCCGGCCTGGCGGATCATGGCGGTGACCTTCACCAACAAGGCGGCCGCCGAAATGCGCGAGCGGCTCGAAGCGCTGCTCACCGGGAGCGAGCTGCCCTGGGTGGCGACCTTTCACGCCAGCTGCGTGCGGATTCTGCGCCAGGAGATCGGTGCGCTCGGATTCAGCCGCGACTTCACCATCTATGATGACCAGGACCAGCTGCGGCTGTTGCGCGAGCTGCTCAAGGAGCAGGGGATTCCGGAGCGCTCGCTGAAACCGCGCGCGGCGGCCTCCTACATTGACAGCGCCAAGAACCGCGGTCTGAGCCCGCAGCGGCTCTTGGAGCAGCGGCCCGACGAACAGCAGCTGGCTGAGCTTTACGCCCTCTATCAAAAACGTCTTAAAGACGCCAACGCGGTCGATTTTGGCGATCTGCTGCTGCTCACTGTCAGGCTGTTCGAGGAGCACCCGGAGGTGCGGCGGCGCTGGCAGGAGCGCTTTGAATATCTGCTGATTGACGAGTTTCAGGATACCAACCGGGTTCAGTACCGGCTGGTGCAGCTCTTGGTCGGCCCCGAAGCGAACCTCTGCGTGGTCGGCGACGACGACCAGTCGATCTATCGCTGGCGCGGCGCCGAGGTCGGCAACATCCTCGGTTTCGACGCCGATTTTCCGAACGCGCAAGTAATCCACCTCGAGCAGAACTATCGCAGCACCCGAACGATCCTGGGCGCCGCCGGGGCGGTGGTCGGCCGCAACCGCGACCGGCGCGATAAGCAGCTCTGGACCGACAACCCGACCGGCGACCCTTTGTGCATCGAGGCGGCACCCGACGACCTGGAGGAGGCGCGCTTCGTCGCTGGCGAAATCGACCGTCTGCAGGGCGAAGGCTTCGGCCTGCGCGATATCGCCGTCTTCTACCGCACCAACGCCCAGTCGCGGGCTCTGGAGGAGGCGCTGCGCGGCAGCCGCATCCCCTACGTGATGTTCGGCGGGGTCAAGTTCTATGCGCGGATGGAGGTCAAGGACATCCTCAGCTACCTGCGGCTGCTGCTCAACCCGGCTGATTCGCTGGCCGCCAAGCGGATCATCAACCTTCCGGCGCGCGGCATCGGCGCCACCACCGTCGAGCGGATCGCGGTCTTTGAAAGCGAGGCGGGCGGTTTCCTGCCGGCCTGCCGGCTGGCGATCGACAGGGGCGGGATCAAGGGGGTCGCGGCCCGCCGGGTCGCTGAGTTTGTCGCGCTGATCGAGGAATTCAGCCAGCTGCTCGAACGGCTGCCTTACCCGCAGCTGGCTGCCGAGCTGATTCAGCGCAGCGGCTACGGCCCGGCCCTGCAGGAGGAGTCCCAGCAGGCCCTGACCAGTGATGCCCGCCAGGAAGCAAAAGGGCGGCTCGACAACCTGGAGCAGTTGCTGGCCGGAATGGAGGAGCACGCCGGCAGCGAAGCGACCCTGGGCGACTACCTGGAGCAGGTGGCGCTGATCACCGACCTCGACAGCTACGATCCGCAGCAGCAGCGGGTCACCCTGATGACCCTGCATTCGGCCAAGGGGCTGGAGTTCCCGGTGGTCTTCATGACCGGGCTGGAGGAGGGGATCTTCCCCCATGCGCGCAGCGGCGAAGAGGGGGAGGACCTCGCCGAAGAGCGCCGGCTCTGCTACGTCGGCATGACCCGGGCGATGCGCCGGCTGTACCTTTCGCATGCCCGGCGCCGGCGGGTCTACGGCAGCTACCAGTTCAACCCGCCGAGCCGTTTTCTGGCGGAAATTCCCCCGGAGCTGCTGGCAGGTACAGCGGTGCCGGCCCAGCCACAGAAACCGATCGCGGCGTCGCACAACCTGGCCTCGCTCTTCGACCTGGCCGACGAAGATCAATCGCCAGCGGAGGACGCGGCGCCGGAACCGGCTTCGCGTCCGGCTGAACCCGCCGCGCCGCAGCATGAAATCGATCCGGAGAACAGCAGCGCCTTTCGTCTGGGGATGAAAGTGCGCCATCTCAAATTCGGCATCGGCACCGTGCGGCGGCTGGAGGGCAGCGGCGACAAGCAGAAGGTCACGGTCTACTTCAACTCGGTCGGGCCGAAGAAGCTGCTGCTCAAATTTGCCGGGCTGATCCCGGTCTGAAAGGCGAGAAGGAAGGGATGATGGAGATGGCGGCACCCTACACCCTGTTGCTGGTCGATGACAACCCGACCAACCTGCTGCTGCTGGCGCAGATTATCGAACTCGACCTCCCCGAGGTCAAGGTGCTGACCGCACGCAGCGGCCAGGAAGGGCTGGCGCTGGCCGCCGAACACCAGGTGGACGGCGCCTTCATCGACGTGCAGATGCCGCAGATGAGCGGCCTGGAGATGTGCCGGGAGCTCAAAGCAGACCCGCGCCATACAGGCCTGCCGGTGGTGCTGATCACCGCGCATCTGGCCTCTGCCGAGATGCGCGCCGCAGGACTCGAGGCGGGCGCTTACGATTTTATCACCCAGCCGATCAGCAACGTTGAGATGCTGGCGCGGATCAAGGTGATGCTGCGGCTCTGCCAGGCGGAGCAACTGCAGCGCCGCGACCGCCAGCAGCTGCAGCAGCAGGTTGTCGACAATTCCGAGAAGCTGCGCTGGCTGAGCGGCCTGGTGTTGTCCGGTGATGGGGCGCTCGCCGAGCCCGACCAGCAGCTGCTGCAGCGTCTGGCGGCCGACCTGCCGGAGCCGGCGGAGCTGACCGAACAGTTGCTGGTGGAGCAGCTCGCGCGCGAATTTCCCCTCCCCTGGCGGCGCACCCTCTACAAGTTGGCCCTGCTCGCTGAGATCCCCCTGCCCCTGGCCCGCAAGCTGAGCGAGATCGCCGACATCGAAGCGGTTTTTGCCTACCTGCGCCGCCACGACCTGTCACTGCTGCCGGCGGTCACCGGTCGCGACAGCTTCCGTTTCCGTCCCCAGGTGCGTGGCTGGTTGCGTGAGCAGGCGCTGCAGTCCCTGGATGCTGCTGAGTGCCAACAGGTCCTGAGCCGGGCCGCCGACTGGTATCAGCAGCAGGGGCAACAGCTTGCCGCTCTCGACTGCCTGGTGCGGGCGGCCAACTACCCGGCCATCTCCCAACAGCTCAGCCAGGCCGGGCTGGAGCTGCTGCTGGAAAAGTATCAACCGCAGCTGCAGGAACTGCTCAGTCGGATCCCCGAAGATGCGGCCGCGAACTGTGGCTGGATGTCCCTTTATCTGGGCGCCGGCGGAGTCGTGCAGGACGCCGCGGCCTGGCTGGAGCTGGCGCACAGCCGCTTCGTCGATCTGGAGGATCAGCGCGGCGAGCTGTTGACGATGAGCCAACAGCTGCTTCACTACCTGCTCTACGATGGGCACCTGGAACTGGGACGCCAGCGGTTGCCCCGCTACCGGGAACTCCACGAGAGGCTTGCAGAGCATCTGGCGCCACTCGATCGTGTTCGGGCTCGTTTGACCCTCGGCTATGCTGAGCTCTTCTACTGCAGCCAGCTGGAGCGGGCCAGTCAGATATCGACCGAGCTACTGGAAGAGGTTCTGACCAAAGATTCGGCGGAGCTGCAGCTCAGAGCCCATTTACTGCGCAGCCTGGTGGCTCACAACCAGGGGCGGCTGCGCGTTGCCCGCGCGGCTTTGGAGCAGGGCTTTGCCCTGGCCGGTCAGCTGTCCGAAGATTCGCCGGCCGTCTGCAATCTGCAGGCGGTGGCCGCGGAACTGCTGTTCAGCTGCGGAGAGCCGGCAGCGTTCCAACGCCAGCTCCGGCAGCTTACGCAGGGTTGGTGTGGGACGCAGCTCAAGGGGAATGCTTTCGGGCCGCTGCTCAGCTACTATTCGAGCCTCCTGCTGCTGGCCCGCGGAAATTACGCTCAGGCCAGGGAGCAGCTGGAGCTGGGGTTGACCGAAGGTCTGGCGGCCTTTCAGCCCCACCTGAAAAGCCGCTTCATTCAGTTGCGCGGTCTGCTGGCTGCGCGACAGAAGCAACTTCAGGCCGCCCGCAAGGATATCGCTGCTGGCCTTGAACTGCGTCAGCAGGTCGGGGGGGATTTGTTCGGCTTGAACAATGCGCTGCTGGCCGGCGCCAGTTACGCCCTGCTGGAAGATTATCAGCAGGCTGAAGATTGTCTGCAGAAGGCTCTGCAGAGCTCCTTCGAGCTGGGAGAAGAACGCCAGCGGGGCGGGCTGCATGCCTGGCTGGGCCTGGTTTTGTTGCGCCAGGGAGATACCGCCGGCGCGCGGCAGCAGCTGCAGCAATTGCTCGAGCTTCTCGCTCGCCAGCGGGTCGCATTCTTCCTGGTCCTGACCCCGGATCTGCTGACCGAGCTGCTCCCCCTGCTGGCTGGCGAGTCACGCCATCAGCCGTTGGTGCAGCAGCTGGCGAGGAACTGGCTGGAAGCTGGGCTGAGCGAGAGCGGAGAGCTGATCCCCCTGCTGCAGGTGCGAACCCTGGGCGGTTTCAGTCTCTGGCGGCAGGGCGAGCCGGTGCTCGACCTCTGCGAAGTCGGCCAGGCCTCGCGGCAGATGCTGGCGATGCTGCTGAACGCTCCCGGGCACAGCCTCAGCCTCGACCTGTTGATGAGCCAGCTCTGGCCGGAAAGTCCGACCGGTAAAGCCCGCGCCAGTTTTGACACCGCCCTGTCCCGCTTGCGCAAGGCGTTGGATAAGTCGCTCGGCGAAAAGGGCAGCCGCGACTACCTGTATCTGGAGAAAGGGATGCTGCTGTTGCGCTACGTGCAGATCGACGCCCAGGACTTCAGTCAGAGCATCGAGCTGGCGCGCCGACAGCTGCAGCGGCAGAATCCCTGGCAGGCGGAGCTGGCCCTCTGGCAGGCCGAGCAGCTCTGGAGCGGCGATTATCTGTCCGGCTTCGATTTGCCGGGAGAGCTCGGTTATCGGCAGAGCCTGCTGACCGAAACCCGCCTTGAGCAGCTCGCCCAGCTTGCCCGCTTGCTGCAGGCACGGCGACAGTACGACGCTGCGGAGCAGCTGCTGATGGCCGGGCTGCGCCTCGACGGAACCCACGAATCGTTGGTTCAGCAGGCCCTGGATATCGCCGCCTTGCGGGATGATTCGCGACAGCGGCAGCAGATTCTCGAAGCCTACCGGCAGGCCCTGGTGGCCGAAGAGTACGCCACCGATGAGATCGAGGAGATCCTCGAAGCTCTGTGCTCGGGGCGCTGAAAAAGGCCTTTCCGAGCGGCTCGGGAGACCCCTCAGGAAAAAGCAAGTGCGGCGAAAAGACAAGCTTTTTGCTTGTCAGCCGGCGGATGGAATGCTAACTATAAATGTTTACAAATAATCTAGCGGAGGAAGAAGAATGAAAATCAATCGCGAGGACGTGGAGCATGTGGCCCGACTGGCCCGGCTGGCGCTGCAACCGGCCGAGTTGGATGCGCTGACCGGCCAGATGGATGCGATCCTCGATTATGTCGAAAAGCTCAACGAGCTGGACACTGAGGGGATCACCCCGACCGCTCATGCCGTGCCGATGGAGAACGCCTTCCGCGAGGATCTCGTCAAACCGTCGATCGGCATCGCTCGGGCACAGCAGAATGCCCCTGACAAAGATGGATCTTGTTTTAAAGTGCCCAAAGTTATCGAATAGGGTGGGAGGGGCGGTCGATAAGGACTCATCTGCGGCGTTATGCTTGGATTTGCATCCTCGACCTGGCGCTGCTGGACCTGCGGGTCTAAACCAGCGCAAGCCTTGCATCTGAACCCTTCTCAACCGCTCTGAATAGTAGATCTGGTTTGAAAATCGCTCAGCGATTTTGGAGAAAATATGGATTTGAATAGTCTGACGATTAGTCAACTGCGCGCGCAACTGGCTGCCGGAGAAACCACCTCGGTCGAGCTGACCCGGGCCTTTCTGGAACGGGTCAAGGCGACCGACGGCAAGATCAACGCGTTTATCACTGTCTGTGAGCAGGAGGCTTTGACCGCTGCGGACGAAGCTGATCAGCGCATCGCCGCCGGCAACGCCGCGCCGCTGACCGGTATTCCGCTGGCGGTCAAGGATATCTTCAACACCCGGGAGGTGCGCACCACCTGCGCATCGAAGATTCTCGACAACTATGTTTCCCCCTACGACGCCACGGCGGTTGCCAGGCTGCGCGAGCAGGGGGCGGTGATCATCGGCAAGCTGAACATGGACGAGTTCGCCATGGGCTCCTCCAACGAGAACTCGGCGGCCGGCAGCGTCAAGAACCCCTGGGACCTGTCGCGGGTGCCGGGCGGCTCCTCCGGTGGTAGCGCCGCCTCGGTCGCTGCCGGGCAGGTGCTGGCGACCCTGGGGACCGACACCGGCGGCTCGATCCGCCAGCCGGCCTCGCACTGCGGGGTGGTCGGCCTCAAGCCGACCTACGGCCGGGTTTCCCGCTACGGGGTGGTCGCCTACGCCTCCTCCCTCGACCAGGTCGGCCCGCTGGCGCGCAATGTTGAAGATTGCGCCACCCTGCTCGGCGCGGTGGCCGGTTACGATCCGGCCGATTCGACCTCGGTCGACGTCCCGGTGCCCGATTACCTGGCGACCCTCAAGGAGGGCGTCAAGGGGAAGAAGATCGGTCTGCCGCAGGAGTACTTCATCGACGGCCTCGATGCCGACGTTCAGGCGGCGGTCGAGGCGGCGATCGAAACCTATAAACAGCTCGGCGCCGAGATCGTCGAGGTCAACCTGCCGCACACCGATTACGCCGTGGCCTGCTACTACCTGATCGCCACCGCCGAGGCCTCGAGCAACCTGGCCCGCTACGACGGGGTGCGCTACGGCGTCCGCGTCGACAACGGCGAAGGGCTGATCGGCATGTACCAGAGAACCCGCGCCGCTGGCTTCGGCGACGAGGTCAAGCGGCGCATCATGCTCGGCACTTATGCCCTCTCCAGCGGCTACTACGACGCCTACTACCTGAAGGCGCAGAAGGTGCGGACCCTGATCCGCCAGGACTTCCTCGCCGCTTTCGAGCAGGTCGATTTCATGCTCACCCCGGTGGCGCCGACCCCGGCCTTCAGGATCGGCGAGAAGGTGAATGACCCGCTGCAGATGTATCTGTCGGACATCTTCACCATCCCGGTCAACCTGGCCGGCACCTGCGCCCTCAGCCTGCCCTGCGGGGTCAGCAGCGAGGGGCTGCCGATCGGACTGCAGCTGCTCGGCAAGGCGTTCGCCGAAGCAGAGATTCTGCAGGCGGCCTGGGCGTTCGAGAATGCAACCGATTTCGGCGGCAAGCTGGCGCCGTTGTAAAATTGTAGGGACGCCCCGCTGGGGCGCCCGCGGACCAACAATGTCGAAACCGGGCGCCCCAGCGGGGCGCCCCTACGATAGGTAAAGAAATGGATTCCAGATACGAAGTCGTGATCGGGCTGGAGGTGCATGTCCAGCTGACCACCAAGACCAAGATCTTCTGCGGCTGCTCGACCGCCTTTGGCCAGCAGCCGAACAGCCAGACCTGCCCGGTCTGCCTGGGGTTGCCGGGCGCCTTGCCGG
This sequence comes from uncultured Desulfuromonadales bacterium, assembly GCA_945787335.1. Taxonomy (GTDB): domain Bacteria; phylum Desulfobacterota; class Desulfuromonadia; order Desulfuromonadales; family Geopsychrobacteraceae; genus Malonomonas. The sequence goes on along the minus strand of CALZHR010000020.1, from coordinate 442 downwards.
TGCTGAATAAGCAGGTGGTCGAAAACGCCATCAAGACCGGCCTGGCGACCAACTGCCAGATAACGCCACGGTCGATCTTCGCGCGGAAAAACTACTTTTATCCCGACCTGCCGAAGGGTTACCAGATCTCCCAGTTCGAGCTGCCGATCTGCGAGCACGGCTGGCTGGAGATCGAAACCGAGGAGCTCGGCAAGAAGCAGATCGGTATCACCCGCATCCACATGGAGGAGGACGCCGGCAAGCTGCTGCATTCCGACGGCGACAGCTCGTCGGTCGACCTCAACCGCGCCTGCACCCCGCTGCTCGAGGTGGTCTCCGAGCCGGACATGCGCAGCGCCGACGAGGCGATCGCCTATCTCAAGCAGCTGCACCAGATCGTTGTCTACCTCGGGGTCTGCGATGGTAATATGGAGGAAGGCTCCTTCCGCTGCGACGCCAACGT
>CALZHR010000019.1 GCA_945787335.1 uncultured Desulfuromonadales bacterium | reverse complement strand
TGTTATGGTAACCAAAAAACACGCCCGGAAAGACCCCTGATCGCGTTGCTGTGTTTGACCAGAATGAACAGCAGGAAAAGCTAAGGCAGGGCGGAGGGGCGTTGCTGAATATAGATTTTTCTGCAGACTCTTTAGCCGTCAAAAATATCCCCCCGTTGACCCGTACACACAATAGATGTACAATTCACCTATGAAATACGAATGGAATTCAGAAAAAAATGAGTGGCTTAAAAGGCACCGGAATATTTCGTTCGAACAAATCATATTCCACCTCGGGGTAGGTGATATTTGGGCGATTGCCGACCACCCAAACCAAACGAAATATCCAGGGCAAAGAATTTACTTCGTCATCGTGGATGATTACATATATATGGTTCCTCACATCATCGACAAAAATCATATTTTTTTGATAACCATCATCCCAAGCAGAAAAGCAACAAAAGACTACCTGAAAGACGTGGAGAAATAATATGAAATATGACCCTGAAGAAAAAGAAATAATCGAAGCGTATGACACCGGAAAAATGACATTATCCAAGGCTTCAAGAGAAGAACTGGAAGCGATAAAAGCCGCCGCTTCAAACACTTTCAAAAAAGATAAGCGAGTCACCATTCGTCTTTATGAGCATGATTTTATAGGAATTCAAAAGAAAGCCCTTCAAATGGGGGTTCCATATCAGACACTAATATCTGGAATCATCCATCGCTACATAGAAGGTGATCTCACTTCAAAAAACGGCTGACAAGATCAACCGGACGGAAAATACGTCTGTGCACAATTGAAAAACAAAATTTAAAATTGCGGTGGGTCACGCAAGTTCGCGTCGCCACCCTTTATTATGAACACAGCTGCTATGATAAATATCATGAAAAAGCTCATTCTGTTAGCAACGATCCTGGCGTTGGCGTACGGATTCATTCAGCAACAAGGGATTTCTTTACCTGGCTTTCCACCACAGAATCAGAACTTAACCAACCCGATCCAAGAGGCATACAATGACAGGAAAAGTGATGTACAAGTTCAGGGTGATGGTGTCGTCGTGAGGGTCTTGCCTGATGACCTTGACGGGTCCCGGCATCAGAGATTCATCTTAGAACTCAGCACCGGTCTGTCTCTGCTGATAGCCCATAATATTGATTTGGCCCCAAGAATAAACAACCTGAAGCCAGGCGACAGGGTCCGCTTCTACGGCGAATACGAATGGAATCAAAAAGGTGGCGTTATCCACTGGACACACCATGATCCGAGGAATCAGCATATCGGTGGTTGGCTGAAACATCACGGAAGAACGTACCAATAGCAATCGCAACGACTATCAACTTGTCCGGGCGGCACTCTTGGCGAAACAGAGCAAGCATCCTGCAATCTACCTGCCCCAACATGTTCATCTGCCCCGTTCAAAAAATGTCATGTTCGCTCTCCTGAGATGATTCCTGGCTGCAAACTCTTGATAAAAACCGGCAAAAACAGCCCTTTGGGGTTGCGGCAGAGCGCGTGCACGGCTATAGTGCCGTCTCGAATTTAAGTGGAGAAGGAGCGAAACATGATTACTGCCATCAGCCCGATCGATGGGCGTTACGGATCAAAAGTTACCGAGCTGACCGAATGTTTCTCTGAGTATGCGCTGCTGAAAAACCGCATCAAGGTTGAAGTGATGTGGCTGATCGCCCTGTGCGCCGAGCCGGGCATTGCGGAGTGCCGCAGCCTGACCGAATCGGAAGAGCAGAGCCTGCGTCAGATCGTGACCAACTTCACCCCGAAGGAAGCGGATAAGATCAAGAAGATCGAGGCGGTCACCAACCACGATGTGAAAGCGGTCGAGTACTACCTGAAGGAGCAGATCACCGGCAGCAGCCTGGAGGAACTCTCGGAGTTCATCCATTTCGCCTGCACCTCGGAAGACATCAACAACCTCTCCCACGCGCTGATGCTCAATGACGGCCTGGCCGCCCTGCTGCCGCAGCAGCGTGAGATTATCGACGTGCTCAAACGCCTGGCGGTGGAATTCAAGAATGTCGCGATGCTGGCTCGCACCCACGGCCAGACCGCCTCGCCGACCACCATCGGCAAAGAGCTGGCGGTGTTTGCTGCGCGGCTGCAGAAACAGACCGCCAACATCGCCGCAGTCGAGATTCTCGGCAAGCTGAACGGCGCAGTCGGCAACTTTAACGCGCACCTTTCAGCCTACCCTGCGGTCGACTGGCCGGCACTGGCCAAGCGGGTGATCGAGGGAGAGCTGGGGCTGAAGCAGAACCTGTTTACCACCCAGATCGAACCGCACGACTACATGGCCGAGATGTTTGACGCCCTGGCCCGCTGGAACACCATCCTGATCGATCTGAACCGCGACATCTGGACCTATATCTCGATGGCCTATTTCGGCCAGAAGACTGTCAAAGGGGAAATCGGCTCCTCGACCATGCCGCACAAGGTCAACCCGATCGACTTCGAAAACTCCGAAGGCAACTGCGGCCTGGCCAACGCCATCTTCTCGCACCTGTCGAGCAAGCTGCCGATCTCGCGCCTGCAGCGCGACCTGACCGACTCGACCGTATTGCGCAACATGGGTGTCGGCTTCGGCTACAGCATGATCGCCTACAAATCGACCCTCAAAGGCCTGGGCAAACTGAAGCTGAACGAGCAGAACCTGGCGGAGGACCTGGATAACGCCTGGGAGGTGCTGGCGGAACCGATTCAGACCGTGATGCGCAAGGCGGGGATCGAAAAACCGTACGAGAAGCTGAAAGAACTGACCCGCGGCCAGCAGATCGACGCGGCGACTATCCGCAGCTTCGTAGAAAGTTTGGAGCTGGATGCGGCCGACAAACAGCGGCTGCTGGAAATGACCCCGGGCAGCTACATCGGCCTGGCGCCGCAAATCGTCGACCTGCTCGACTGACCCTCAGTCTACGATCTCTCAAAAGGGGCTGCCTGTGCAGCCCCTGACTCATCTCAGCGCCCCTTCGCGGCGATCCGATCTGCCAGCATGCCGACGGCCAGAGCGAAGCTGTGCGCCCGATTCCACTTCATCAGCACGCGGTAATTCTCGTACACCAGAAAGGCGGGACCATCTTGCCCTTCGGGCAGCACAAGCGACGCCGCCAGGTTCGACTTAGGCAAGTCCGCGCCGTTTTTCAGCCGCACCCCGCGACGCTGCCAGGCCGCTAAAGGAGCCTGAGAATCATCTTTGAACTCGCCAGTAGCGAGCTGCTTCGGCAAGCGTACCTCCCGCCCCCAGCGGTGCCGCCACTGCCACCCCGAGCTGTGGAGATAATTGGCCGCCGAGGCCAGGGAGTCGGCCTTGTTGTTCCACAGGTCGATCCGTCCGTCACCATCGCCGTCGACCGCAAACCCGAGAAACGTAGAGGGCATGAACTGGTGCTGCCCCATCGCCCCGGCCCAGGAACCGACCAGCTGTTGCTTTTGCACTTTTTCCGATTGCAGCATGTGCAGCACATTCAGCAGCTCGCGGCTGAAGTAAGCGCTGCGCCGGGCGTCATAAGCCAGGGTCGCCAAGGCAGAGAGAATCGGCACTTTGCCGGTGTTGCGGCCATAGTTGGTCTCTATCCCCCAGAGGGCGACCAGGTAGTGCGGCTGCACCCGATATTGCCTGGAGATCCTGTGCAACAGCATGCGATTTTCTTTCAGCATCCGCCGCCCTCGCTCAATGCGCCCGCTGCTGACCGCACCGGCGAGATACTCGTTCAGCGTTTTTTTGAATTCGGGCTGACGACGGTCCGCGTCGATTACCCAGGACAGAAGCTCCACATCACGAAAAGCCATATCCAGCGTTTGCGTTGAAATCCCCTCGCTAGCAGCTTTGACCTGAAACTCTTTGAGCCATTCAGAGAAAGGCTCTGCGGCGAATGAAATACCACTAAGAAGAAAAAAAACAATCAGAAAACAACAAAGTCTACGTTGCATAAAAGCCTCCCCCTGTTCCGATTAAGAATAGCTTCCGCCGGCTTCAAAACAAGAGGGTTGCACAAAAAAATGCCCCGTTCCAGAGGAGGCGGAAACGGGGCGAATAGTCCTTTCGGACCACAGAGAGAGCTTGCGTTACAGAATCTATTTAGCGACCTGAGCCCAGGCCGGAATTTCACCGATGACGACATCGAAGACCGGGAACACCAGCAGATAGGTCACCAGCACCACCAGCACCACGCCGATCAGGTTGAGACCGAAGCCGCTCCTGGCCATCTGCGGGATGGTGACGTAGCCGGACCCGAAGACGATGGCGTTCGGCGGGGTGGCGACCGGCAGCATGAAGGCGCAGGAGGCGGCAACCGCAGCCGGGACGACCAGCAACAGCGGGCTCTGCCCCAGACCGATGGCAACCGCCGAGAGGATCGGCATGACCATCGCCGAGGTCGCGGTGTTCGAAGTAAGTTCGGTCAGGAAGATGATCAGGGTCGTCACGGCGATGATCAGAATGAGAATCGGCGCCTGATCCAGCAGACCGACCTGCGAGCCGATCCAGTCAGCCAGCTTGGTCGCCTTGAAACCGGCGGCCATCGACAGGCCGCCGCCGAACAGGATCAAAACTCCCCAGGGCATCTTCGACGCCCAGTGCCAGTCCATGACGAACTCATTCTTCTTCAGGTTGATCGGGATCAGAAACAGCAACAGCGCACCGGTCATGGCGATAGCGGCGTCGGTGACCAGAGTCGGATCAGGAAAGAGAAACCCGAGTTGCTTGCGAAATATCCAGCCGAGTGCCGTCAGACCAAAGACCAGCGCGGTCCAGCGTTCACCGGTGCTCATCGGACCCATTGCTTTCAGTTCCTGGTTGATCAACGCGCGACCACCGGGAACCTTTTTCAACAGCATAGGGTTGGCGATCCGGGTCAGCCACAGCCAACAGAGCGGCAGCATCACAGCAACCAGCGGCACGCCGACCTTCATCCAGTCGACGAAGGTGATTTCGTATCCGTAAGCCTTCTGCAGATAACCGGCCAGCACGGTATTCGGCGGCGTACCGATCAGCGTCGCGATGCCACCAATCGATGCCGCGTAGGCAATGCCGAGCATCAGGTTAAGACCGAATGCGAATTGTTCGGGGGAAAAGTCGATCTCTTTATCGAGGCCTTCCTTTTTGCCCTCATCGATGACGTGGGCAATAATCGCCAGGCCGATCGGCATCATCATCACGGTGGTGGCAGTATTGGAGACAAACGCCGACAGCACCGCGGTTGAGGCCATGAAGCCGAAGATCAGCCGTCCCGGAGAAAAGCCGACCACCTTGACAATGTTCATGGCGATCCGCCGATGCAGGTTCCAGCGCTGCATCGCCAGGGCGATGATGAAACCACCCATGAAGAGGAAGATCAGATGGCTGGCGTAGGGCGCGGTCGCCGCCTGGGTTTTCATGATCCCCATCAGCGGAAAGAGCGCGATCGGCAGGAGGCTGGTGGCAGGAATCGGGATCGATTCACACATCCACCAGGTCGCCATCAGCAGGGCCACCGCGGCCATCTTCTGCGCGACAGGCTCCATCCCGGCCGGCGTCGGCGCCAGCAGCATCAGCACGAAGAGCAGTGGCCCGAGAACCATACCGATCTTCTGCCGCCGGGTATACTCGCGCGGCTCCCCTTCTTCGACCCCTCCCGGGCCAGAGGTGACCCGTTGGTTATGTTCTGCCGGGGCTTCTTCCATATCGTCCGCCAGATCAACGTCATGCTCGGTGTCCCGCACCGAGAACATACCGGTCTTCCGCGACAGCAGGCGCTTCATCGCCCCGGGGGTGAAAGCAAAAAGTTCTTTGGTGTCATCATGCAACACCCAGAGACGATTCCACACCAATGTTATCATTCTTCTCTCCCTTGCGTTTTAAGGAAACAAACAGCTGAAAAAAATCGCTCAACAGCATAAATGGCGTTTATTTCGACCACCCGGATACTGAGCAAGCCAGGTGCCAAAACCCGAAATACCGTATACGTTTTTAAATATTACTTTTGTTTCAATGGGTTCTGGCCGGGCAGGCGGATCGAAGGCAGGAAAAAGACAGACGGGAAAAGGGAGAAGAGACAATAAAAATCGCCCAGGGTGGCTAAATTTGGCCGCCCTGGGCGATTGCGCTGAGCTGTAATCAGCGGGCTAGCTGTGCGGCAGGTCACCGCTCAATTCATATTTTTCCAGTTTGTAGCGCAAGGTCCCGCGCGGGACATTCAGTATGCGGGCTGTTTTCGCGACATTCCCCCCGGTGATGCGATAAGCCTTTTCGACCAGCTCTTTTTCCACCTGACCGACCACATCATCCAGGACGATCCCCTCCGGCGGGATTTCAAAGCTGAAGGGCACCTCGCTCTGCGGCGCTTCCCCCCAGATCTCGCGCGGTAGATGTTCGGGGCGAATCTGTTCGACATTGTGCATGATGCAGATCCGCTCGACCACGTTGCGCAGCTCGCGGACGTTGCCGGGCCAGTGATAGCGCATCATCAGGTCGAGAGCCTCGCGCGAGAAGCCCTGCATGTCTTTATTGAAATCTTTGCTGAACTTCTTCAGAAAGTTTTCCAGCAGACAGGGAACATCTTCGCGACGGTCGCGCAATGGCGGGATATGAATCGGGAAGACATTCAGCCGGTAATAAAGATCCTCGCGAAACTCCTTGCGCTCTATGGCACCCTTCATGTCGGCGTTGGTCGCGGCGATGATCCGAACGTTGATATCGATATTGCGGTTTCCGCCCAGGCGGCGGATTTTCCGATCTTCGAGCACCCGCAGCAGCTTGACCTGCAGGTTCATATCCATCTCGCCGATTTCGTCGAGGAAGATCGAGCCGTTGTCCGATTCTTCAAACAGGCCGATTTTACGGACCTTGGCATCGGTAAAGGCACCCCGCTCATGCCCGAAGAGTTCCGATTCGAGGAGGTTGAAAGGGAGCGATCCGCAGTTGATCTCGACGAAAGGACGCTCACAGCGGGGCGACAGGTTGTGAATCGCGTGCGCGACCAGTTCCTTGCCGGTGCCGCTTTCACCGGTGATCAGCACCGTGGCCGTTTCGTGCTTGGCCACTTCGCGGATCTGGCGAAAGATCTGCAGCAGGGCCGGGCTGTTGCCGACCATTTTGATATCCGGTTCAGCGCGTGACAGGCGCTTGACCTTGCGGCGCAGGTTCTGCGTTTCCAGCGCAAGTTTGACAATCAGATGGATCGCATCGGCCTTGAACGGCTTCTTGATGTAGTCATAAGCGCCGATCTTCAGCGCCTCGACGGCGCTCTCGACCGTGCCATAGCCGGTGATGATGATCACCAGAATGTCGGGGTCGACCTCTTTCATCGCCTTGAGCACATCCAGGCCGCTGCGATTTCCAAGGTTCAGATCGAGCAGCACCAGGCTGATTTCTTCGTCCGCTACGATCCGTACCGCATCATCCGGCGAATCGGTGGAGAGCGGTCGATAGCCGTCCTCAGCCAGAATCCGTTCCAGATTTTCCCGGATAAACGCCTCATCATCGACAATCAGTATCTTTTCCATCTCTGTGCCTCCCTGCGCAAGTCCGTATACGCCTGCTCAATATAGCGAGAAGAATCTTCCTCCGCAAGGGAAATGGCAAATTTTAGCCACAAGAAGGGATGCCGCACGGTTGGCTGTTGAGAAGAAAGATAAAATATGGCTTTTTTTAGCCAGGCGTGAAATTCAACCCTGCGGCAAGGGGAGCCGGATACGCACGCTGGTGCCTGCGCCGGGGGGACTTTCGACATCGATCTCACCATTATGCTCGGAGATGATGTTGTAGCTGATCGCCAGCCCGAGCCCGGTCCCCTGCCCTTTGCTGGTATAAAAGGGCTCGAAGATCAACGGCAGCTGCTCGGCAGAGATTCCGCACCCGGTGTCGCTGACGCAGATCTCGAGCGCGGACTTGACAGCCGCGACGGAAACCGTCAGCGTGCCCCCTTCCGGCATCGCGTCGATGGCGTTATTGAACAGGTTCAAAAAGACCTGCTTGAGGCGGTCGGCATCAAACTTGGTATCGGGCAGGTCAGCGGAGATCTGTTCAACGATCGATATCCGGTTCCGTTGGCAATGCTTGCGGACCAGCAGCAATGAATCGAGCACAACCTTGGTGATTTGCCCCTGGGTCAGCTGCGGCCGCTGCATCGAGGCAAAGCCGAGCAGCTCGTTGACCAGGGTGTCCAGCCGCTCGATTTCTCCCAGCGCCTGGCGGATCAGCTGCTGATCGGCCTGTTTGCCGAGCAGCCGGTCGTGCAGCTCGTCGAGCAGCAGGCTGACGCCGGTTAACGGATTGCGCACCTCGTGGGCGATCCCGGCCGACATCCGCCCCAGAGAGGCGAGCCGATCCATGCGCGCCATCTGCTGGCGCATGTTGACCCGTTCGGTGAGGTCTTCGATGGTCAGCAGCCAGCCCGCTTCCTGGCGGTACCTGAGCGGAAAGAGCGCCAGACGGTAGGTCAGGGTGCGACCGGCCCGTTCGAGTGAAACGTAGCTGCGCACCGACTCGGCAATCCCTTCGGCAAACCACTCGGAAAGCGCCTGGCTGATCTCCGGCCAGCCCTGCAGCAGCTGCCGCCAGTCGCATTCCGCCGCGGGCCGCTCCAGCGCCAGAATCTTGCAGGCCGGGCCGTTGACCGAGGTCACCATGTGCTTGAAATCGAAGGTCAGGATGCCGGCTTCGATATTTTCAAAAACGGTGTCTTTGAAGTTCCGCTCGCGGATGATCTCCTTACGCGAGCGACGCAGCGCCTCGAGGGTCTGCAGCAGTCGCTGGCGCCGGCGATTCAGCTCATCGACCATGGTGTTGAACGAGTCGGCCAGAACCCCGACCTCATCGTTCGAGTGGACAGCGACACTGGCCGTGAGGTTCCCGCGGATCATCTCGCGGGTCACGTCGGTCAGGGAAAGCACCGGCCGGACGATGCTGTTGGAAAGCTGATAGGCACTGAAGATCACCAGTAGCACGGTGACCGAAATCACCAGCCAGGATTCATTCAGATAATTGGTGATTTCCTGCTGGATCAATTTCGACGTGGTGACCGCCGGCTTGTGAAAATAATCGACTTCGGCGCCGATGGTCACGCCGCCAAAAATGCCCTGCTTCCGATAAACGCCCTGATCGTAAAAGATCGGTGCGTAGGCCATGATTTTCCGCGACCCGCCGATGTTGGTGGTATCGACCACGCCGCTGCGGCCACGCGTCACCTCGCGGGCGGCAAAGGGATAGTTTTCATGGATGAAGGCGGCATCGAGCAGGTTGAACGGAATCCGGCCGCGGCGGATCTCTTCCTCGCTGGTCTGCTCGGTATAAGCCGGCACCAGGCTGCCGTCCGGGTCATAACCGCGGATATCCCAGTATTTCGGGTGGGCGATGGTCCACCCCTCATCGTCGAACATGAACGCATAGTTGCCGCTGGCATAAGAGGGGAAAACGACGTAACGATCTTCCGTGGGAGAAATGTGCTGCGTGAACTCCATCAGGTGGCGATGGTCGAGCGAGAGGACCACCACCCCCTTGAGCCGGTCGCCCTGGTAGACCGGGGTGGCGAACCGGATCACGCCGCGATAAGGCGCGCCCTGAACCGCCTCAAGCGGCGTTTCCGCCCCCTGCAGCTGTTCATCGCGGCTGACGTACCAGCCGCTCAGACGCGAGACCCAGACCTCCCCTTCACGCAGCGCCGCGGCCTGCTGAAAATAATCTTCGTTTTTATAGGTGGTCTGTGCCGGATCGGCGACATTGCGCAGCCGCGCGGATGGCCGACCGTCGATGATCCGCAACTGCTCCTGGCCGCTGGCATCGACGTAGGCAAGCTCACTGTAGAACAGAACCTTTTCTCGAACTTCGATGGGGGCCTCGTTGGTTCCGCGCCGATACCAGAGCATCCGCTGATGGCTCCAGCTGAAATCAAGGTAGGTTTTTTCACTGACCTCAAGCAGCGCCAGGTCGCGCAGATCTCCTTCGACCTCCTGTAAAAAAGCGCTCACCTCACGGCTGACCATTTCGGCGCGCAGCTCGAGCGCCTTGGCGGCCTGGGTGTCGAGGGCTTCAGTGGTCCGCTGACGCAGCAGGTCTTCCACCAGCCGCAGGCTGTGCTGGGAGTTGATCAGCAACAGCAGCAAAGGCGCCAGCGACAGAAGCAGAAAAGCGCCGAGGACCTTTTTATGCAGATTGACACGAAACATGCGCGGATTATAGCTGAATCAGGTAGTTGAGCATAGTCCTAGAGAATCTACCGATGGCGACAAAAAAAGGGCTCCCTGCGGAAGCCCCCGTTGGTGCGTCGTATTCCGGTGCACTATTTATTTCGCGAGACAACATAGTCGGCCAGGGTAAACAGCGCCTGGCGCGCCTCATTATCCGGAAAGATGGCCAGCCGCTGCTTGGCATGCTCGATCCGCTCGACCGCCTTTGCGCGGGTGTAGTTGATGCCGTCGGTCCGCTCGATCAGCGCGCAGATCGATTCGAGATCCTCGGCAGCCAGCTCCTCCGCCTCGATGATCCGGGCCACCTGCTCGCGATCACCGGCATCAGCATTGGCGTAGGCGTGAATCAGCGGCAGGGTCATCTTGCCTTCCGCCAGGTCATGCCCCTTCTCTTTGCCAAAGTCGGCCTGCTCGGCGACATAATCGAGGGCATCATCCATCAGCTGGAAAGCGGTCCCGATTTCCAGGCCGAACTCGCGCAGGGCATCTTCCTGCTCGGCGGAGGCCCCCGCCAGAACGCCGCCGACCTGGCAGGCCGCGGCGATCAGGATCGCGGTTTTGTCGCGCACCACCTGCAGGTAGCGCGTCTCATCGACCTCCAGATCGCAGGTGTTGAGCAATTGGAGGATCTCCCCTTCGGCCATGTGGGTGGTGGTGTCAGAGAGGATTTTGAGGATTTTCAGACTTTCGCTGCCGACCATGACCGAGAAGGATTTGGCAAACAGAAAGTCCCCGACCAGCACCGACGCCTGGTTCCCCCAGACCGAGTTGGCCGACCGGTTGCCGCGTCGCAGGTCGGCGCTGTCGACCACGTCGTCGTGCAGCAGAGTGGCGGTGTGAATGAACTCGACCACACTGGCCAGTTCGACATGCTTGTCGCCCTGATAATTGCACAGGCGGGCGGAGAGCAGCAGCAGCATCGGCCGGATACGCTTACCGCCGCTGGAGAGAATATATTCGCCGACCTGGCTGACCAGTTCGACGTCAGATGCCAGGTTCTTTTTAAACTGGGCCTCGACTGCCTGCATTTCATCCTGCAGCAGCGCGATTACTTTATCCATAGCAAGAATAAATCCTTAAATCATTAAAACTATTATCAGTCAGCCGGCAGCCGGATCAGAATTCCACACAAACCCTCCAAGTCGAGACCAGCCCACATAATCGGGTCATTCTAAAAACCCCATTGAAGCATGTCAAAACCTTTTTCTTAAGAAGAGCGAACTCAGTTGTCTGCCAGATCAATCGGCAAGGAGATTCGCAGCAAGGCGCCACCACGCGGCGATTGCCCGGCGGTGATCTCGCCGCCATGTTCCTCAACCAGTTTTCGGCAGACCGACAGGCCAAGACCGGTCCCTTCGCTACGCCCCTTGGTCGAAAAGAACGGCTCGAAAATCTGCTCCAGAGCGCCTTCATCGATCCCGGGGCCGTCATCATGGACCTCGATAAATATCTTCTCGCGGCCCGAGCTCAGCTCGATCCATAGCCCCCCCTGCCCCTGCAGGGCCTGGGCAGCATTCAGCAGCAGGTTGACCAGCACCTGCCGCAGTCGATCGGCGTCCCCGGCGACCAACGGGAGGGAGGGCGCGGAATTCAGCTGAAAACGTATCTGCTGGAACAGTTTCTGCGGCTGCAATGAGCGGATCGTCTCGTTGACCAGATCGGGCAGGCTGACCGGCTCCCAGCGCTGCGTCCCGGTCCGCACCAGACCGAGCAGCCCGCCGGTGATCTTTTTACAGCGATGGCATTCATCGATGATGGCGCGCAGATCCTCGCTCCGCGGGTCGCCCGGCTCGCAGTCTTCCAGCAGCAGCTCGGCATAGCCCAGGATGATGCCGACCGGGTTGTCGATTTCATGCGAAACGCCGGCCGCCACCTGCCCGACCGCAGCCAGCCGTTCGGTGCGGATCAGGCGCTCGTGGATCTGCTGCAATTGTGCGTTGGCCTGCTGCAGCTGTTGATTTTTCTCCTGCAGCTGGGTCTGACTGCTTTCCAGGCTGGCCGCCATCTCGTTAAAAGCGCTCGCCAGGTTGGCCAGTTCGTCAGTGCCCTTGCTGGCGATATGCGTCTGCAGTTCTCCACGTGAGACAGCCCGGACACCTTCGGTTAAACGTTGAATCGGCTGGGTGAAACGTTTCGCCACCAGCGCAACCAGGATCACCGCGATCAGGGCGGCGGCCAGAGCAATGGTCAGGAAGTTCCGGTGCATTTCGGCCAGCCGCTGATCAACCGACTGGAAGGAAAACAGGTAACGGACGCTGAGCACCCTGGCGCCGGTCGGGCCGAAGGCCGGAGCGATCACTTCGTGCAGCCGCCCGCCTGTGGCAAGCTCGATCGGCCTGGCGACCGGATCGAGTGCGGTCTCCGCCCAGTCGAGCCGCCCCGGGGTCTCCGGCAGGTCGGCTGTCGGAACACGCGGCGGAGAATCAAACAGCACCCGGCCGCTGGGGGAGTGCAGAGAGAATTTGATCAGATCCTGATTGAAGCCCAGCAGCCCGTCAAGCTGTTCGCGATGAGCAGGGCCGCTGGCCTGAGAGAAATTGCCGCGGAAATGCTTGAGCAGCTCCGGTGTTGCGAAGCGGGCAAAGGCGACCTGCTGCACCTGAAGGTAATCCTGCCATTGCCGGGCCAGGCCGCGCTCAAGAACGGCAAAGGCGATCAGCAGTACGCAGAGCAGCAGACCGCTGGTGTAGAAAAATAGTTTTCGTCCAAGGGTGACTTGCATAATTTCCTGAAACTATTGGTTCTCCGGCATCATAGAGGTCGCCGAAGAAAACTGTCAAGAAATGTAATTTTTCCCCTAAATGAGGTTGACAAAATTATGTATACAATCTATTTATATTACCGTTTTGGTAATATATCCTTCACCGTTTGACATTCTACGACCTGTTTATAAACTTACGGACATTGTTGCCTTGTAATACATCCTACCAAGGAGGTTCCATGGACAAACCATCCTACAACACTGACATCGTCAGAAGCTTCATCAACTGGAGCATCGTCTGGGGTCTGGTGGCCGTGCTGGTCGGGGTCATCGTCTCCTTTCAGATGATCGCCCCAGACCTGCAGCTGCCCCCCTGGCTGACCTTCGGCCGCCTGCGCCCGCTGCACACCAACGCCGGCATCTACGGCTGGGGCGTCGGCACCATATTCGCCATGTTCCTCTACATCGTCCAGCGGCTCTGCAAAACACCGCTCTGGAGTCCCGGACTGGCGAAATTTCAGCTCTGGTTCTTCAACGCGACCATCATCGCCGCGGCGGTCACCCTGCTGCTCGGCTACACCACCTCGAAGGAGTACCACGAGCTGGAGTGGCCGATCGACATCATGGTCGTGATCCTGTGGGTGTCCTTCGCAATCAATATCATCATGACCATCATCAAGCGCAAAGAGGAGCAGATGTACATCTCCCTCTGGTACATGATGGCGGCGATCATCGGCGTGGCGATCCTCTACCTGGTCAACTCGGCGGCGGTACCGGCCTCACTGTTCAAATCCTACTCGGCTTACGCCGGCACCAATGACGCCAACGTTCACTGGTGGTTCGCGCACAACGCGGTGGCCATGGCCCTAACCGCGCCGCCGCTGGCGATGTTCTACTACTTTCTGCCGAAATCGACCGGCGTGCCGATCTACAGCCATCGGCTGTCGATCATCGCCTTCTGGTCGCTGATCTTCATGTACCTGTGGACCGGCGCTCACCACCTGCTCTGGACCCCGGTTCCCGACTGGATCCAGACCCTGGCGATGGCGTTTTCGGTGATGCTGATCGCCCCCTCCTGGGGCTCGGTGATCAACGGCTACCTGTCGATGAACGGCCAGTGGCACCAGATGCGCGAGAACTACCTGGTCAAGTTCCTGATCCTGGGGATCACCTTCTACGGCCTGCAGACCCTGCAGGGCCCGATGCAGTCGATCCGCACCTTTTCGGCCTTCATCCACTACACCGACTGGGTCCCCGGCCACATCCACATGGGCACCCTCGGCTGGGTGTCGCTGATCGGCTTTGCCGGAATCTACTACCTGGTGCCAAGGGTCTACGGCAAGGAACTCTACAGCGTCCCGCTGGCCAACCTGCACTTCTGGCTGGTGCTGATCGGCCAGTTGATCTTTTCGGTCTCCCTGTGGATCGCCGGGGTCCTGCAGGCCGGCATGTGGAACGCGATGAACGACGACGGCAGCCTGACCTACACCTTCATGGAGACCATGGTCGAGATGTACCCCTACTGGTCGGCGCGCGCCTTCGGCGGGGTGATCTACCTGGTTGGGGTGCTGGTGTTTATTTACAACCTGGTCATGACGGTCAAGAAGGGAAGTGATCCCTCGCCGGCACTTGTCGAAGCGGAAGGGAGGGCCTGATCATGTGGGAGAAGAAACCTGTCCTGTTCATGCTCCTGGCCACCGCCGCCATCCTCGTCGGCACGATCGTCACCATGGTGCTCCCCTTTGCCTGGGTCAACACCGAGGCCGACCGCATCGAAGGGGTCGTGCCCTACACGCCGCTGCAGCAGGAAGGGCGCGACATCTACATCCGCGAGGGGTGTAACAACTGCCACACGCAGACTGTCCGGCCGCTGGTCTCCGAGGTGCTGCGCTACGGTGAATACTCGAAATCAGGCGAGTTCGTCTACGATCGCCCCTTCCTCTGGGGATCGAAGCGCACCGGGCCCGATCTGGCGCGCCTCGGTGGCAAATACCCGGATGCCTGGCACTACAAGCACATGGATTCGCCCCGCTCGATGATTCCGGGCTCCAACATGCCCGACTACAAGTGGCTGCGCGATGGCCAGGTCGATCCGGAGTCGGTGCGCAACAAGATGGAGGTCCTCGGCTTCCCCTACACTGAGGCGCAGATCGCCGACCTTAGCGGCAAGACCGAGATGGACGCCATCGTCGCCTACATGCAGAAGCTGGGCAGCGACATCCCCTGGCGGGAAGCAACCCAGACCGAGATCGTCGGTGAGCTGACCAACCCCTTTCCGGGTGACCCAGCGGCGATTGCGGCAGGTGAACAGGTCTACACAGACAACTGCGCCGCCTGCCATGGTGACAACCTCGAAGGAGACATCGGCCCGGAACTGGCTGGCGCAGGATATGACGATGCCATGCTCTTCGAGTTGATCTACAGCGGCATTACCGACAACGGCATGCCCGCCTTCTCGTCCTTAGGTTCCGAGAAGGTCTGGCAGCTGGTGAACTTCATCCAGTCGAAGGAATAGCAGATGGACCTGGCTTCTATCCTCTATCTTGGCGTCACCTTCGGGTTGTTCGCGATCTTCGCGGCGATCGTCTTCCGCACCTATCGCCGCAAGAACAAGGACCGCAACGAGTCCGCCAAGTACAGCATGTTGGATGATGACGAGTAGTTCTGACACAATGAAAGGATATTCCGATGAGTGAAGAGCATGCCGACGGCATTGTCGAAGACCGCAAGCAGGCCCCACCGATCTATTTCAACATTCTCTTTTACGGGCTGATCATCTGGGGAATCATCTTCTGCGGATACTACCTGTTCAGCGGCTGGAGCTCCGACCAGGAGTTCCAGGACAAGATGACCGCCCACCAGGAACGGGTCGCCAAGTAGTCCTGAGTCAGCGGGGGGAGCCAAGTTCCCCCCGCTTTTCTTTCCCATCGAGAGCTGCATGTCGTCCCCCAAACTCCTCAGCCCGTACCGGCGCAAATTTCAATGGCTGACCTCGCTGGCCATCCTGCTGATTCCCTGGATTCAGCCCGGTGGCATCAGCCTGCTGCGGATCGACGTTCCGACCCTCAGCCTGCAGCTGTTCGGCCAGGTGCTGCGCATCGAGGAGCTCTTCCTGTTTCTGCTCTTCTGTCTGGCGTTTGGAATCAGCTTCCTGCTGATCACCCTGGTGTCGGGGCGGGTCTGGTGCGGCTGGGCCTGCCCCCAGACAACCCTGAACGACCTGGCCGAGTGGTTCGCCGGCAAAATGAAGTTGCGCATCGTCGGCAACCGCCTGCAGGGAGGCCTCTGGCGCAAAGCCCTTGCTCAGCTCTTTTACCTGGCGCTGGCGGCGCTGGTCGCAGCCAACCTGCTTTGGTACTTTATCGCACCGCAACGCTTTCTGGCCGAGCTGATCACAGCCGAGCTGCACACCGGCGTAATGCTGACGTTTGTCGTGCTGGCTCTGCTGATCTACCTCGATCTGGCCTTCGTCCGCCGGCTGATGTGCAAGGAGTTCTGCCCCTACGGGCGCATCCAGACCTCGCTGGTCGATCCCGGCACCCTGACCCTGCACCTGCCGGAGAGCGAACAGGAGCGCTGCATCCGCTGCAACTCCTGCGTGCGCAGCTGCCCGATGGAGATCGATATCCGCGACGGCTACCAGGTTGAGTGCATCAACTGCGGTCGCTGCCTCGATGCCTGCCGCTCCGTGATGCACAAGCGCCAGCAGCCCGGCCTGATTCACTACACCTTCGGGGTCGACAACCTGGGGCCCAAGGCGCTGCTCAACCTCCGCACCCTGCTCCTCAGCCTGGCCCTGGTGGTGCTGCTGACCCTGCTCGGCGTGGCGATCGTCAACCGCCCCCAGGCGACCCTGAAGATCGCCGTCTCGCATACCGCCGGCAGCCGCCTGCTCAAAGACGGCCAGCAGGCCACCTTCTTCAACGCCTGGCTGAACAACCGCACCACCGAACATGCCACCTACCGGCTGACGGCCCGCGGCAGCGACGGCGCCGCGCTGACGATCAAAGGGCAGACCACCGACCTCAAACTGCAGGGCGGAGAGAACCGCAAGCTCGACTTCGTGCTGGTCTCCCCTGCCGTTCGGCAGCCAACCATGATAGAATTTGTACTGTTCGATCAGCTGCAGCGCGAACTCGACCTGGCGGCTGCCCAGCTCACTCCGGTTGCAGCAACAAAGGAAGACTGACATGCCCAAACATTTTTACCCCGGCCTGATCATTACTCTGCTCGGCGCCTTTCTGCTCTTTGCCGGCTGGTCCGCCTACCGTGCCTCGATCCACGGCAGCCAGATCACCGATCGCGACTATTACAGCAAGGGGCTCAGGTACAACACCACCCTGGTCGAGAAACGCGCCGCCTCGGTGCTGGGCTGGAAGCTGGAAACCGAATTGCAGGCCGGACGCCTGCAGATCCGGCTGGTCGACGGCAAAGGTCAACTGGTCGCCGGCGCGAACGGTCAACTGAGCTTCTATCGGCAGGATGATGGCAGCGTGCCAGCGCTGGCTCTCGCCGAAACCTCCCCCGGAACCTACCTGATTCAACTACCTGACCACCTGCGTGGCGAGATCAGCGTCAGGATCGACTTCGAGCGTGAGGGAGCCCGCATCAATCGCCAGCTGCTGCTGAATATCTGATGAGCTCGGCGTCACTGGAATGCCGCCACTGCGGTGATCTGTTCCCCCCGGGCGAGCTCGTCACCGCAGAGGTTGAGGGTAAGATCCACAACTTCTGCTGCTTCGGCTGCCGCGGCGCCTACCTGATCATCAGCGGCGCGGGACTGGAAAGCTTCTACCAGCGCCAGGACCGGCTGGCGGGGACGGTCAAAGAGGCGTTTCAATCCCGCTTTGACGGCGACTACCTCGATCGCTTCGTTTCCACCGGCGACGGAAAAGCCAGCCTCAGCCTGATCATTGACGGCATCCGCTGCGCGAGCTGCATCTGGCTGATCGAAAAGATCCTCGGCAAGCAGCCGGGCATCCTCTCGGCGCGGGTCAACTTCGCCACCCATCGCCTGCTGCTCGAGTTCGCGCCGGAGCAGATCACGCCGCTGGAGATCTGCAACCGGCTGGCCGACATCGGCTACCTGCCCCGGCCCTATTCACCCGACGAGCTGCAGAAACAAGCGGAGCAGGAAACCCGCAGCCTGCTGTTTCGGTTCGGCACCGCCGCCTTCCTGTCGATGCAGCTGATGGGGTTCTCCATCGCCCTTTACGCCGGCTACTTTCAGGGCATCGACGCGGCAACCCGCAACCTGCTGCAGGTCTTTGCCGCCCTGGTGACCACACCGGTGGTGTTCTATTCCGGTTACCCGTTCCTGCGGGGCGCCTGGTACAGCCTGCGCAACCGCCAGCCGAACATGGACCTGCTGATCGCCCTGGGTTCCCTCTCCGCGTACGGTTACAGCCTGTTTGCTTTAAGTCGCGGCGGGGAGGTCTATTTCGACACGGCTGCGATGATCATCACGCTGATTCTGGCTGGTCGCCTGTTCGAGAACAGCGCCCGGCGCAAGGCCTCGGCGGGCGTCGATCGGCTGCTGAAGCTGGCCCCGTCCAAAGCCATGGTATTGCGGGGAGACGAATGGCTCAGCATCGACAGCGAGCAGCTGCAGCCGGGCGAGCGGATCGCGGTCGCGGCTGGCGAACGCCTGCCGGCCGACGGAGTCATCCGCCTCGGCAG
>CALZHR010000018.1 GCA_945787335.1 uncultured Desulfuromonadales bacterium | reverse complement strand
CGGTTCCCGCCCGGCTGAGCGCGGCGTAATTCTCCAGTTCGGGGCTCAGCACCAGCTGCAGCGAGGCAAAGCAGGAGCCGTCGTTCAGGGTGATGAAGCTGACCTCTTTGCCGCGGCGGACAGAGCGGACCCAGCCCTGGACACAGAAACTGCCCGGCTGATCGGCCTGCAACACCTGTTTGATGGTTGTCCTGACATCTCTGTTCATCAGCGCTCCCTTTCGTCGCATCCCGAGCTAATAAATAAGCCTTGATTATCACAGGACAACTGGTGTTTCTGCAAGCCTGTTTCAGGCGAAAAAACCAACCCGACAACCACTGCCACCAAGGCACCAAGGGCACGAAGAAAAGCTTTTTAACGCAGAGACGCTGAGTACGAAGAGAAAGGCAATAAAACTATCTATTCCTAATTTCAACCAATAATGATTCAATTTTGGGCTCTTGATCCTCTCTACAGCTCTCCGACTCCCCGTTAATGCTTATGTTTTCCTTGGTGGTCTTGGTGTCTTAGTGGCTAACCTTCTTTTGGAATATAGGTCAGAAAAAATTAGGGCCACCCGCAACAGGTGGCCTTTGAAAGTGCTCGCGAAGGTATAGTTCAGGCGATAAAGCGCCCGCCCCGACTTTCCAGGTAAGGGCCGTACTGCAGATCCCAATCGACGATGTGGCCCAGCAGCCAGCCACGCAGAAAACCCATCACTTCGCTGGCCGCCACCTCTTCGCTGGCCGCCAGCTTTTTGCGGATCGCGCTGTAGAGCAGGTTGACCTGCTCAACCAACGCCTGGTGCTGTCGGTCAAACACCTGAATTCTCGTCTCGTAGCAGTCTTTCCAGCTGATGATCGCCATGCCAGTCCCCAGTATTCGTTAGTGCTCTTCCCTGTTTCCCAGCGGTAAGACAATCGAAAAAGAGCTCCCCTGCCCCGGCTTCGAGCTGACCGTCAGCCCCCCCTTGTGGGTCTCGGCGATGATAAAGTAGGAGACGGAGAGACCGAGACCGGTCCCTGAACCGACGTCTTTGGTGGTGAAGAACGGTTCAAAGACCCGCTTGCGCGTTTCTTCATCCATCCCCACGCCGTTATCTTCAATCTGCAGGCACACCTCGGTCGGGCTGCTGCTGATGCGCAAAGTGACCTGCGGCTCGGGCTGGTCCTTCAGCGCCTGGGCGGCATTTTTCAGCAGGTTGAGCAGCACCTGCTGAATCTGACTCGCTTCGCAGGGGACATCCGGCATCGGAGCAAACTCGCGCCGGATGCGGATGGAACGAAAATCGTAATTCTGCTTCAAATCGAAGTCGCTGGCTGCCAATTCCAGGGCCCGTTCAACCAGATCGACCAATGAGTGCGGAATGAAGTCGAGACTCCGTTTACTGCTGAATGCCAGCATATTTTCGACGATCCGCGCCGCTCGCTGCCCGGAGGCGGTTATCGCCTGCAGCATCTGCTCAACCCCGCGCAACCGGGCATACTCGGCGATCTGCTCGATATCGATGCCCAGCTCATCAGCCACTTGGCGATTCTTCTCGAGAACCGGTGACAGCCGCCGCCCGAGCACCTGGGCATTCTGCAGAATGGCCGCCAGTGGATTGTTGATCTCATGCGCCATTCCTGCCGCCAGCCCGCCGACCGAAAGCATTTTCTCCGACTGCACGATCACCTCCTCGATCTGGCTGCGCTCGGTCACATCTTCAATATGAATCACCGCACCGGCAGGTTCGCCCGCGGAGAGCGGGAAAACCAGAATATCGTAGGAGGTCGATTGTTCCTGTTGACCGGGAACCTTGCGCAGTCGATTTTGCTGCTGGTTGCGCAGCGCCTCGGTGACCTGGGGCAGAAAAAGATAGGCGTCGATCAGAGGAAAGACCTCCGCGAGCATTTGTCCCCTGGCCTGCTCGGACCCCACCCCGGTCTGAATCTCGGCCTGTTGATTCCACAGGGTCACCCGGCAGTCGGCGTCCACCCCGATCATGATCGATGGCATCGAGTCAACGATGTTCTGCAAAAACGCCCGCAACTTCTGCAATGACTCTTCAGCCGCCCGGCGCACGGAGATGTCGTTGATCGTGCCTTCCAAAAAAACCCGGTTATTGGTATCGTCTTCGACCAGGTGACCGTTCACCGAGGCCCAGAAGATCTCGCCACTCTGGCGGCGTAGTCGGGTTTCAAAGCCCTTGACCATGCCTTCCTCGCGAATCTGTTCCACCAGCCGGTCACGATCTTCCGGCAGCGGATAGATCTGTTCACGCAGGTCGGTCAGTGCCGCGATCGCGTCCTGGGGAGATGCAAACCCGAGCGTTTCGGCCAAGGCCGGATTGATGTTCAGATATTGCCCTTCCAGGGTACTCTGGTAAATCCCTTCGGAGGCGTTGTCGAAAATGTCCCGATAGCGCTGCTCCGAAGCCTGCAGGTCGGACCAGCTCTTCACCAGGTCGCCCAGCATGGCATTAAAGCCCGCCTCGATCTGCCCCCATTCGTCATCGCGCTGCAGCTGCATCGGCGTGGAGAAATCCCCGTCACGGAAGCTCTGCAGCCGCTGAACGATAATCTCCATCGGCCGCCGGATATGCCGCACGAACAGGTTATGGTGGGTCAAACCGAGCAGACACCCCAGCACCAGCAACAGGCCAAGCACAGTCAATCCGCCGATGGCGACATTCCGCACGATCTGCTCGCTGACCCGCTGGGCCACCTGGGTGCTCTCCAGATCGATCTGCGCCATCTCCGCCAGAGACCGCGTCGTCAGCGCATCGAGGGCCGCGGTCTCTTCACCGAGAAGGATCATCTCCAACTGATAGAGCCGCATCAGATGCTGATAATAGGCGAGCTGATCGATCAGGTGCCGGCCGAGCCGGTCGATCGGCGGCTCGGAAGCGGTCAACGTCCGCAGTCGCAGCGACAAACCGGCGATCTCGGCCGAGCGGGGCGGCGGTTCGGAGGCTTTGCTGACCAGCAGCTGCTGGTAGTTCTCTGCAGCATTCTTGACCGCAATCTCCAGCAGGCTCTCCCGGTACCCGGAGAGCAGCATCACCAGCTGCTCAAGATATTCGATGTCCCCATTCTGCAGAGTGACTTCGATCATCCGCTCGGCAACCAGTTCCCCCAGCAGTTTCAGCGCGTCGTCGATATCCTCATCCAGATAGCTGCGCCAGAGGATCAGATTGTTCACCTCCTGGCAGTTATTCAGGTAACGGGACAGCTGCCCCTGCATAGCGAGCAAGTGCTGCTTTAACTGCGGATTGCTGGCTTTTTCATTGAGGTGGACCAGCCGCCGCTGCAGTTCGGCGCCTTCGACCTCGAGGTAGGAATCATGACCGAAAAAGGTGCTGCCAAGCAGTTGCAGCCGGGACAGAAACTCCGCCAGCTCGCGGCTCACTTCGGAATTTTCAGCGGTCTGCTTCAGCTGGTTCTGAACCACCTGATCGATCTGACCACGGACCTTGATGAATGAGACGACCAACGTCACGGCGATCAGGAAAAAGCTGATCAGGGTGAGAAAATTCACCAGCCGCAGGCGCTTGGCGATCGATTTTTTCGCAATCTTGGGTTCGGTCATCAGCTCAATCTTAAGAATCAATTGCTCTTTTCGGTGAAGACCAGTTCGGCGCCACGCAGCGCCATCGCCGGCGGCGAAATCCCCAGTTTTTGCATGCTGCCGAGGTTGAGCATCCGCTTGCCCTGATAGTTGCGGGTGACCGGCAGCTCTGCGACCGGCGTGCCCTGCATCGCTTTGCGCAGCATCTGCGCGGCAACGCTGCCCTGTTCGCGGCCGCTCTTGATCACCGCGTTCAAGGCACCGTACCTGACCGTGTAGGCGTTGGTCGCCGCCGTTGGCCCGGCGAAGACATCGACCACCTGGGCAACCAGACGTTTCTCGGGAATCGTTCGTCCCCTATCATCCACCACCCCCTGCAAGGATTCGATCAGCAACAGATCCGCTTTCCCCCGCAGACCGGCAGCAACCGCCAAGGCCTCGGCAGAGCGGCTGACCGGGTGAAAGGCGACCAGCTCTGCGGAGAGGTTGCCGGCGTCGGCCGCCAGTTGTTTCTGAATCAGTTCCGCGACCGGACCCTGCTTGATCAGAAAAGCAAAGGTCTTGATCTGCGGCGAGAACTGCCGACTGAAGGCGATCGTCTCTTCCAGGTGAAACCGCTCGAGGATGCCGGTGACGTTGCGGCTCGGATAACCGTAGCGTTCCGGCGCGGCGTTGACGCCGCAGAAGATCACCGGCGTCTCGACCTTGTCGCGCAGGTAGGGGACGACAAACATTGCCTGGGCGTTGTCATCGGCGGCGATCACACCAGCCGGCTGCAGCGCCTGATACAGGGCGAAGGCCCCGGCAGCTTTCTGAGCCCCGGTGGCCAGGTTGACCTTGGTGTCCATGTAATAATAGTGCAGTTCAGCCTGCCCCTTGAAGGTCGCCTCGATCCCTTCGCGGATTTCGACGTCCCAGGGAAAATCCTCTTCGTAACTGAAGACCACCAGCACCTTATCGGCAGCCAGAGCCTGCCCGGCAAGACAGAGGAGCAGTACAGACAGGCAAATGACCAGACCGCGAGTCAACGGCATCGAACGCACCCCTTTTGCAGCAGATAATCCCAGACCAAGTATAGCCCGCAGGGCGGATATATCTCTTGCCGCGCGAACCTATCCTTATTAGAAAAATAAAATAATAACACGTTAGCCTTCACTGATACCAGCGCGAAACGAAAAAGGGCCGCATAAATGCGGCCCTTTTTCACTGAGACAATAAGCGTGAACCTAACTGTGTTCCCGCGCTTTGAGGAAGCTCACCCCTTCCCACTGTTCCATGGTGTGCCCCAGCCGCCATTCGCTGGCCGCCAGGTAGGTGAGGTGCCCTTCGGCGTCGTGGGCCAGGTGGTGCTGGTTTTTCTTGCTGAAGTCGTCGAGCAGTTTCTTGTCGGCGCATTCGATCCAGCGGGCGGTGCTGTAATCGACCCCCTCGTAGACCGCGTTGACGTTGTATTCGGCCTTGAGCCGCTCCATGGTCACGTCGAACTGCAGCACGCCGACCGCGCCGAGGATGAATTCGGCGCCGGAAAGCGGCTTGAAGACCTGCACCGCTCCCTCTTCGGCCAGCTGCACCAGGCCTTTCTGCAGCTGCTTCGACTTGAGCGGATCCTTCAGCCGCACGCGGCGGAAGTGCTCCGGAGCGAAGTTGGGGATGCCGGTGAACTTGAGCGGCTCCTTCGGCGTGAAGGTGTCGCCGATCTTGATCGTGCCGTGGTTGTGCAGGCCGATGATGTCACCGGGGTAGGCCTCCTCGACGTGCGCGCGGTCCTGGGCCATGAAGATGGTGGCGTTGGCGAGGCTTACGTCCTTGCCGATGCGGTGGTGGCGCACCTTCATCCCTTTGGTGAACTTGCCGCTGCAGATGCGCAAAAAAGCGATCCGGTCGCGGTGGGCGGGGTCCATGTTCGCCTGGATCTTGAAGACGAAACCGGAGAACGCCTCTTCGTCCGGCTCGACGACCCGCTCGACCGTCTCGCGCGGCCCCGGCGCCGGAGCCAGTTCGACGAAGGCGTCGAGCATCTCCTGGACGCCGAAGTTGTTGATCGCGCTGCCGAAGAAGACCGGGGTCTGGCTGGCTTTGAGGTAGTCGGCGAGATTGAACGGGTTGGCCGCTCCTTCGAGCAGCTCGATATCCTCGCGCAGCTCAGCGGCCTGGTTGCCGAGCAGCTCGTCGAGCTTCGGGTCGTCGAGACTGGCGATCTTGACTGTCTCGGTGCTGCGCACGTCGTCGCCCGACTTGAACAGGTTGAGTTCCTTGCGGTAGAGGTTGTAGACGCCACGGAAGCGCTTGCCCATGCCGATCGGCCAGGAGAGCGGCGTGCATTCGATCTGCAGCTTCTCCTCGATATCGGAGAGCACATCCAGCGGCGACAACCCCTCACGGTCAAGCTTGTTGATGAAGGTCAGCACCGGGGTGTTGCGCATCCGGCAGACCTCCATCAGCTTCTCGGTCTGCGGCTCGACCCCCTTGGCGCTGTCGATCACCATCAGCGCGCTGTCGACGGCGGTCAGCACCCGGTAGGTGTCCTCGGAGAAGTCCTGGTGGCCGGGGGTGTCGAGCAGGTTGATTTCGTAGTCGCGGTAGTCGAACTTCATCACCGAGGAGGAGACCGAAATCCCCCGCTCCTTCTCGATGCTCATCCAGTCGCTGGTGGCATGGCGGCTCGACTTGCGCGCCTTGACCGTACCGGCCATCTGGATCGCCCCGCCGAACAGCAGCAGCTTTTCGGTCAGGGTGGTCTTGCCGGCGTCCGGATGGCTGATGATGCCGAAGGTCCGGCGTTTGGCGATCTCTTTCTGTAATGCTTTACTCACTAAGTTTTCCTTTAACCTTTATCCATGCAGACAGATAGTTACTGATTTTCCGGCACCCGCCAGCGTTTGTGCACCCAGAACCACTGGGCCGGGTCGCGCCGGACGACTTCTTCAATTTTATCGGTCAGCAGCTGGGTGTTGCGGACAATCGCGTCCTCCCCTTCCCCTTCCAGCATCAGCATCGGTTCAGACCAGATTCTGTAGCGGTTCGCCGCTGTCCGATGGCAGAAGGTCGGGACCACCGGGATCTGGTATTTCATCGCCATGTTGGTGATGGCAGTGGTGGTGTAAGCCATCCGGCCGAAGAACTCGGTCGGCACCGAACCCGGGGGGGAGATGTGCTGATCAAGCAGGATCGCCACTGAGCTGCCTTCCTGCAGCGCCTTGAAAACCCGCCGCGCGCCCTTGCGGCTGTCGAGGGTGCGCACGCCGAACGCTTCGCGGATATTGTTGAAGTACGCGTCGGTGAGCGGATTTTTCAGCGGTTTGGTGACCGCGTCGAATTTGAACCCGGATTCCGGCATGGCGAAAAAGCCCGCCTCCCAGAAACCGAAATGACCGGTCAGGACAATCACCCCCCTGCCGAGCGCCAGGGCCTCCTGCAGGTAATGCTGGTCAACCATTTCGAAATACTGCTCGAGATCGTCGCTGCCGCTGCGGAACATGTCGAGGCGCAACATCTCGACACCACAGAGCCCGATGTGCTGAAAATTGGCCCAAACCATAGTCGCAACGCGCTGCGCGCTCCACTCCGGAAAGGCGCGGCGCAGGTTCTCTTCGGCCAGTTTACGGCGTTTGGTCAGCAGCATTCCGGCCAGCAGCCCGAGTCGGCCGCCCAGCGTCAGCACGGTTTCGCGCGGCAGCCGACGCATCAGCGCGGCCACTAATTTCACCGCCCAGAATTCCAGGCGGAATTTCCATGCTAT
>CALZHR010000017.1 GCA_945787335.1 uncultured Desulfuromonadales bacterium | reverse complement strand
GTCTGCCGGAAGAGGATTCGGTGGCGCTTGATCGAAAACAACCGGTGCCGAAAAGCGGTCTCCGGATCGGCGTGGTGCGCTTGCCGCGGATTTCCAATTACACCGACTTCGATCCATTGGAGCGGGAGACCGATGTTGCCCTGCAGTATATCGAGCGGCCGGACCAGTTCGATGGACTCGACCTGCTGATTCTGCCCGGAACCAAAAGCACCCTGGCCGACCTTGAGTTTCTGGAGGAAACCGGCCTGGCGTCGGCGATCCGCAGTTATCATGCGGCCGGTGGCCGGGTGATTGGCATCTGCGGTGGTTTCCAGATGCTCGGTAACAGCTTGCGCGATCCAGAAGGGGTCGAGTCGGAACGGCTTGCTGCCACCGGACTGGGCCTGCTCGATATCGACACAGAGCTCAAGCCGGGCAAGCAGACCCACCAGGTCACGGCGCGGTTTCAGCAGGCGGCTTACGCGGCCGGGTTCGGCGGCCTGGCCGATATCCAGGGTTACGAGATCCACGCCGGGGAGAGCGAGTGCGGCCTCATGAGCCGACCGCTGTTGCAACTGCTCAGCCGTTCCGGCGAAGCGGTCAATATCAATGACGGAGCGGTCTCTGCCGATGGCCGGGTCTGGGGCACCTATCTGCACGGCTTTTTTGATGATGACCAGGTGCGTTACGCGGTGCTGGCGCCGTTACGGGCCGGGCGCGGTACGTCCCCGGCGCTCAGTTCTTTCCAGCAGTCGCTTGATGCCGAACTGGACAAACTGGCCGATCATCTCGAAGAACATCTTGATATCGAGCAGATCTGTTCCTGGCTGCAGCAGCCGGAGTCATTGGGATGAGTTCCAGCCTGCTTGTTGCCATTCTGATCCTTGACCTGGCATTTGGTGATCCGCGCGGCTGGCCGCATCCGATCGTCTGGATCGGGCGGCTTATTGCCAGCCTGGAAGAATTGTTGCGGGAGAAAATCAAACAGTTGCGGTTGGCCGGGGTCCTGCTGGTGCTGTTGACCTTGTTGGTGACCGCAGCAGCTTCAGGTCTGCTGTTGCAGTTTGCCGGGGCATTCGGCGCTGGGCTGGCCTGGTTAATCTCGCTCTGGCTGGGATGGAGCTGCCTGGCGCTTCGGTCACTGCATGTGGAAAGTGCTGCGGTCATCAAGGAACTGGAAGCTGGCGACCTGGAGGCGGCGCGGCAGGCGTTATCGATGATCGTCGGCCGGGAAACCGGGGACCTGAATGAGGAGGAGATTCTCAAGGCGACATTGGAAACGGTGGCCGAAAATGCTTCCGATGGCGTCATCGCGCCACTTTTTTACTTGTTGATTGGCGGTCCAGTTTTGGCGTTGCTGTTTAAAACGGTCAGCACCCTCGATTCGATGGTTGGCTACAACAACGAAAAGTACCGCTAATTCGGCTGGGCCGGGGCGCGACTTGATGATCTGCTCAATTACATCCCGGCCCGTTTAACCGGTTTTCTGTTCGTGCTGGCGGCTTTTCCTCTGCAGTTGAATGGCCATGCGGCTTTGCAGATCATGCGCCGCGATGCCGCTAAACATGCCAGTCCTAATGCAGGGTGGCCGGAAGCCGCCGCCGCTGGGGCGCTGGGTGTGCAACTCGGCGGT
>CALZHR010000016.1 GCA_945787335.1 uncultured Desulfuromonadales bacterium | reverse complement strand
GATCAGCATTGTCTTTTTCGGGTTTGGGTTTGATAGTTTCCGCAAAAACCATCTTATCCATCCCGAAAAGACAATGCTCTATTTTTACTGCCACCTACCCACAGATTCTGCGGAGGAGGCATTTTTTAGCAAGTTTTTACTCATATTTCTAGCGATCTTGGAGGGGGATCATGTTGAAATCTGTGGGGGGGACCGCCCTCGATTCTCAATTCTGGCGTGCTTACGAAAACTGTCTGATCAAACAGCAGATCAAACCGCAATATTTTAAATGGTACCTGAGCTGGTGCCAGCAGTTTGTTCATTTTATCGGCGCTTTGCCGTTAGCGGACTGCCAGCCGGAGCATGTCTCTGCGTTCCTTGATAATCTGCGCGCCAGCGCGGCTTTCAAGGATTGGCAGCTGAGCCAGGCGCGCAGTGCCTTGTGGCATCTGTTCCGTGACCATCTGCAGATCGATTGGGCGGTTGGTGAGTCTGCTCTGCGGAAGACCTCGGCCGCTCCGGAAAAGCCGACCGCTCAAAACCTTTCAAAAGCTCATCAGGCGACGCTGCAGAAGCTGCGCAGTAACCTGATCGGTCGCCTGTATGCCAAGCGCACGATCAGTGCCTATCTCGACTGGGCGACGCGCTTTTTGGGGCACTATCCGCATCGGAAAATCTCTGAGCTGGACGCCAACTCAGTGAAGGCTTATCTCACCTCTCTTGTTGAAGATCACAATGTGGCGGTCAATACGCAGAAACAGGCCTTAAATGCTCTGGTCTTCCTGTTTCAGGAGTCGGAGGAGATCCCGCTGGACGATTTCTCCGATTTCATCCGCGCCAGAAAGCCGATCAAGGTGCCGACGGTGCTCGCGCGCGAGGAGGTGACCGCTCTGCTGGCGGAGCTTGCGTCGCCGTTTTCGCTGATCTGCAACCTGCTCTACGGCTCCGGAATGCGGCTGATGGAGGTGATCCGGCTGCGGATACAGGATGTCGATTTTGCTCAGCAGCAGATTCTGGTTCGCGACGGCAAGGGGCGTAAGGACCGGGTCACCATGCTGCCGGAGTGTTGCCGGGCGCCGCTCAAGGAGCAGGTCGCCAGCGCCCGCGCTGCTCATGCCGCCGACCTGAAGCGCAACTACGGCGAGGTCTGGCTGCCGACGGCGCTGCATAAAAAGTATCCCGGCGCGGCGCGTGACTGGCGCTGGCAGTATGTGTTTCCGGCCACGCGGGTCAGCGTCGACCCGGAGAGCGGCAAGGTGCGCCGGCATCATTTTGATGACTCGGCGGTGCAGCGGGTGGTGCGCGAGGCGGCGCTGAGTATCGGTTTGAGTAAGCGGGTCACGCCGCATACCCTGCGCCATTCCTTTGCCACTCACCTGCTCGAGGCCGGGTACGATATCCGCACGGTGCAGGAGCTGCTCGGGCATGCGGATGTCTCGACGACGATGATCTACACCCATGTGCTGAACAAGCCGGGGGTGGCGGTGCGCAGCCCGGTCGATTTCTGATGTCAAAGAACGCAAACAGCCGCCGGGCGTCAGGGCGCCGGGCGGCTGTTGTTGTCTTTAGGCTGATTATTCATGGTTCCCCTCCCATAAAACATCACATCAAACTGTCCATTTTCTAGCAAACTGAGGATGAAAAGTAAACTGTCTTGCCGTTAGCGCAGCAAAAAAGCCCGACGCAGTACAAGCCGTCGGGCCTTGGGGGGAGGTCTGTTTCTTGCGTTCGCCCGGATTTGCAACCGGGTTCAGGGTCGGCGGTCAGAATTAACCGAACTCGTTGTCGTTAAGTTCGATCATCTGCCTGGGAGCAGGCTCCTCTGGCTGGGCCGCCTGGCCCCAGGCGCGCAGTGCTTTCGGCTGTGGTGGTGGCCGAACCGCGACCTTCTGCGCAAGCAGCGGAGCCTGCTGATCTTCAGGTTGGTCCTTGAGCTGGAAGTGTTTGATCATGTCGATCAGTTTACCGGCCTGGCTGGACAGTTGCTCGGCGGCCGCGGCGCTCTCTTCGGCGGTGGCGGTGTTCTGCTGCACGACCTGGTCGATCTGGTTCAGCCCCTGGTTGATCTGTACGATCCCTTCGGCTTGTTCGTGTGAGGCGGCGGCGATCTCTTCGGCGAGGTCGGAGACCTTGGTGACCCGGTCGAAGATCGAACCGAGTGACTCGGCGGTCTGGCTGGCGATCTCGGCGCCATTGTTGGTCTTCTCCACCGAGCCGGCGATCAGGTCGGCGGTCTCCTGGGCGGCCTTGGCGCTGCGGGCGGCCAGGTTGCGCACCTCTTCGGCGACGACGGCGAAGCCTTTGCCGTGCTGGCCGGCTCTAGCGGCCTCGACCGCGGCGTTGAGGGCCAAAAGGTTGGTCTGGAAGGCGATCTCGTCGATCACCTTGATGATCTTGTTGATGCTCTGACCGGCGTCGCTGATCTCGCCCATGGCGGCGACCATCCGCTCCATCCGGCTGTTCCCCTCTTCGACGACCTGTTTGGCTTCGCTGGAGAGCAGGTTGACCTGGTTGGCGTTTTCCGAGTTGAACTTGGTCTGGCTCGACAGCTCGTTGAGCGAGCTGGCGATCTCTTCGAGGGAGGCGGCCGATTCGGTGGCCCCCTGCGAGAGCGATTGTGAGAAGTCGGTGACATTGATGCTGCCGGAAGAGATCTGTTCGCCGGCTTCCTGAATAGCGCTCATGATTTTGGACAGGTCGCTTTCCAGCCTCTTCAGCGCGCCGCGCACCTGATCCTTTTCGTCGCGCGGCAGAATCTCGAAGTTGAGGTTGCCGCTGGCCAGCTTCTGCAGGGCGTCGATCATCTCCTTCTGCAGGCTGTCGGCGAACCGGTCCATGGCGCGCGACATCCGGCCGACTTCGTCACGCTGGTTCATCCCCAGGCGCCGGTTCAGGTGCCCCATCTCCATCTCTTCGATCATCTCGACCGCTTCGTGCATCGGCTTGGAGATCGACCGGGCGAGGAAGAAGACCAGGCCGGCAGACACCAGCACTGCCAGCAACAAAACCGCGAGCACGGTGTAGAAGACCTGGTTGACTTCGGCGTCGAGGTCATCCACGTACATACCGCTGCCGACAATCCAGTTCCAGGTCGGATGCTTTTTGACAAAGGAGAGCTTCGGTTGTGGCTTGTCCATGCCCGGCTTGGGCCACTGATAGTCGACAAACCCGGCACCGTCGGCCGCGGTGGCGTTGACCATTTCAACGAACAGGGCCTTGCCGTCCGGATCCTTGCTGGCGGAGAGGTCCTTTCCATCCAGCTGCGGCTTGATCGGGTGCATCACCATGCGCGGCTGGGTATCGTTGATCCAGAAGTAGCTATCCCCCTCAAAGCGCAGGTTGGCCACCGCCGACTTTGCCAGCAGCTGGGCTTCGCTGACCGGCATCTGTTCGCCGGACAATTCGCTGAAGTGGTCGATGATTCCCCAGGCGGTTTCCACCGCGGCCACCAGCTGCTGGCGGCGCCCTTCGAAGAGCTGATCGCGGTAGCTGGTGTAGAGCCAGAGGCTGCTGAGGGTGAAGATGGCGATCAGCAGGCTGGTCACCAGGTAGATCTTTTTGCCGATATTGAGGTGTTTGATGAAATTCATTCGGTGAATAGCTCCTTGAAGCCGGTGTTCAGCTGGCCATGACGCAATTTGAGCAGACGCCGTCCAGCACTTCGCGCACGCAGGAATGGGTAATGCTCTGGTCGCACTGCCGGAGCAGCAGCCTGATTTCGGGATCACTCGTCACCTGATCGATGTCGATCGGCCCGTCGCGACGCACCAGCAGAATCGGCACCAGGGCCTGACGGCGCTTCAGCTCTTCAAGCAGATGGAGGAACGGCTGATTGATATCGACATCGAAGATCAGCAGCAAGCCGACCGGATGGGGACTGTTCTGTCTCTGCACCAGGTAGTTGAAGGCCTCGATATCGTCAGCGATATGGATGGCCCTGAAATTTGCCAGGTGCAACAAAAACTTGAGGTTGGCGGCTTGCTCCGGCTGATGGGCCAGAACCAGAATGTCGGGTTGTTCGGGCATGGCGTTTCCCTGCAGGGTCGAGTGATTGAAACTGCTCATTACAGCAAAGGGGGTGCCAGTTTTTTTAGTGATCGCTAATTGTTTGTGGTTGCTAATGTTTTTTAGGCAGGGAGCTTCATGAGGATTATTGGGGGGTGTAGCCTGGGTTACGCAAGAAAACTACTGAGCAGGGGGAAAGGGCTAACGGCTCGGCTTTTTCAGGGTGTAGCCAGAATTGGCTCGGTCGCTCTGGTTACACCCCTTTTTCGTCATTGGTGCGCTGTTGATATTTTTTCAGCCGTTTGCTCAGCGCCGGGCGGGAGATGCCGAGCAGCCCGGCGGCGATGGTCTGATTGCCCTGGGCGCGCTGCAGGGCCTCTTCGACCAGCAGCCGGCCGGCTTCTTCGAGGGTCGGTAGGCGATCGGTGAAGATCAGCTTGCGCAGTTTTTCGTCAGCTTCCGGCGGCTGTGTCGCGTCGCCGAGCGCGGCCCGGAAGCTCGCCAGCGACAGGGTACCTTTCTGGTGCGTGGCCAGGGCGTTGGCAATCAGCCCTTCGAGCTCGCGGATGTTGCCGGGGAAGTGGTAGGTGCCGAGCAGCACCGCCAGCTCGGGCGGAATGTCGGGGACGGTTTTCCCCAGCTCGGCGGCGTGTTTGGCGACCAGCTGGTCGATCAGCAGCGGCAGGTCCTGCTTGCGCTCGCGCAGCGGCGGCAGTTGCACCTGGTGCGCTGCCAGCCGGTAGTAGAGGTCGTGGCGGAAGCTGCCCTGATTCATCTTCTGCTGCAGATCGCAGTTGGTCGCCAGCACCAACCGGGCCTGCGACTGGCTCGGCTGGTCGGCGCCCAGGGGGAGGTATTCCCCTTCCTGCAACAGGCGCAGCAGTTTGACCTGCGAGGCGAGGCTCAGGTCGCCGATCTCGTCGAGAAACAGGGTGCCACCGGCAGCGCTCTCGATCATTCCGGCGCGCGCCTGGTCGGCGCCGGTGAAGGCGCCGCGGGAGTGGCCGAAGAGGGTGTCGGCGAACACGTTGTCATCGAGCCCGGCGACGTTCAGCGCCACCCAGGGCCCGTCCGGGCGGCCGAGTTTCTGCACCGCGCGGGCGAACAGCTCCTTGCCGGTGCCGCTTTCACCGCCGATCAGGATCGGGTTCGGCCCCGGAGCGACCGCTTCCAGATACTTGCAGATCGACAGGATCTGCGGATCGCTGCTGCTGATTCCGACGAAGGCTTCTGGGGTTTCCAGCCGGGTGCTGAGAAAGCGCCGGTTGAGCTGCTGGTTTTCCTGCTGCAGGCTGAGCATCTTGATCGCCCGGTGAATGCCGGCGATCAGCTGCTGCTGCTCGACGCTCTTGACGAAAAAATCGAAGGCCCCCAGCTGCATGCATTTGATCGACATCTCGATCTGGTTGATCCCGGTGAGGATGATGACCGGCAGCTGCGGGTGTTGCTCGACGATCTGCGGCAGCAGCTCATCACCGGTGAGGTGCGGCATGGTGATGTCGAGTAGCACCAGGTCGACCATCTTCGTAGCGAGAATGTCGAGCACCTGGCGGCTGTCATTGCAGCAGTGAATGTCGGCGCTGCCGGTGGCCCGCTCCAGAGCGATCGACAAGCCGTTGAGCCAGGCTTTTTCGTCATCGACCAGCAGGACAGAGATGTTGGCGAGGTCGGTCATCGGTGGGTCCTTTCGGGCGCGATCGGCAGCAGGATGCAGGCGGTGGTGCCTTGTTGCGGTTGCGAGCTGAACCGCAGCTGGCCGCCGTGCTCTTTGATAATCCGGGCCGAGACCGACAGGCCGAGGCCGGTGCCGCCCGTCTCGCGGCGGGTGGTGAAGAAGGGGTCGGTGACATGCGGCAGGTTCTCGGCGGCGATGCCGCGGCCCTGGTCCTGGATGCAGAGTCGGACCTGCCGGCTGTCCGGGTCGAAGCTGGTCTGCAGGCGGATCGACTGCTCGCGGTCGCTGAGCGCTTCGCAGGCATTGACCAGCAGGTTGACGATCACCTGCTCGATCCGTTGCGGCGAGCCGAGGATCTCGGGCAGCTCCTTCTGCAGGTCCCGTTGCAGGTGGTTGGTCGCCTTCTTCAGATGGTTGCCCGCCAGCCGCAGCGCTTTGTCGACCGAGGCGTTCAGGTCGAAAGGCTCTTTGGGAGCATCGCTGTCCTGACGGGCGAAGTCCTTGAGGTCTTCGACGATCTGCTTGATCCGCTTCGCGCCGTCTTCCAGTTCCTCCAGCAGCTGCGGAAACGCACTAGTCGCGCGCGGCAGGTTGAGTCCGCCCAGCTTGTGCTCCGGCACCTTAGCGGGTAGCCCTTTGGCCAGCTGCAGAGCATCTGCGACAAATTCCCGCAAGGTCGGCAGGTTGAGCAGCATCAGACCGTTCGGGTTGTTGATTTCGTGGGCGACTCCGGCGGCCAGTTCGCCGAGCGAGGCCAGGCGCGCGGCGCGGTCCGCTTCATTGCGCAGTCGATGCTTTTCGCTGATATCTTCGGCGATCAGTATCAGGCCACGGATTTCGCCCTGCTCATCGCAGAGCGGTGCCGTAGATGCGCTCAGTTCGAGCAGTTGACCATCCTTGCGCTGGCGAATCACCTCCAGGCCGCTGAACTGTTCGCCGGCCATCGCCCGCGCCAGGTTGAGCTGCGCTTCCGCTTCCTTGCCCGGCGGCGCCAGGGGGTAGGGCATGCCGAGTGCTTCGGCCCGCGTCCAGCCGAAAATCTGTTCGGCTGCCCGGTTCCAGAGCGTCACCTGATAATTGGTGTCGATCGCCATGATCGCCAGCGGCGCCGCTTCGAACAGCGCTGCCAGGGTCTGGTTGACCTGCCGCAGGCGATTTTCGTCGGCTTTCCTCTGACTGATATCGCGCAGGGCGCCGGTGATCTTAAGCGGCTCGCCCAGCGAATCGAGGACCAGGCTGGCGTTAACCGAGCAGGGCACCGGATGACCATCTGCGGCAATGATCTCGATTTCAAAATCGTTGATCTGCCGTTTGGCCCGCAGGGCAGCGATAAATTTCTGCCGCAGTTGCGGATCGCTGTAACGTTTGGTGATATTCGTGTGCAGAATCTCCTCGGCGGTGATCCCGATGATCCGCACGATCGAGGGGCTGATCTCAAGCACTTCGCCACCAAGAGAGGTTTCGAAATAGGCATCCTGCAGGTTTTCGAAGACGTTGCGGTAGCGCTGTTCGCTGGTTGCAAGCTGCTGGCAGGCCGCTTCCAGGGCCCGGGTGCGCTGCGCGACTCTTTCCTCAAGCGCCCGCTGATAGTCGAGGTTCTCTCGTTTCAGCCGCGCCCGTTCCAGGACCTTTTCGATGGTATGCTGCAGCACGGCCAGGTCTTCGATCGGTTTGAGCAGAAAGTCCCAGGCGCCCTGGTGGAGCGCGGCGACCACATCAGTAACCAGGCCGGTTCCGGAGATGACGATCACCGGCAAATCCGGTTCGAGCTGCCGCAGCCGGGTCAGGGTTTCCAGGCCGCTGACGCCGGGCATCTTCAGGTCGAGCAGCACCAGATCAGGGCGCTGCAGCTGAATCTGGTCGAGGCCGGCCAGGCCGTTGGCCGCTTCAAAGGGCTGATAGCCGAGGTCTTCGAGCATCAGCACGAAACTGGTTCGGACGGCCTGTTCGTCGTCGATCGTCAGGATGCTGCCGTGGCTCTGCTGGCGGGCGGCATTCGCCGTTGTTGAATCACTGATCACTCATGAACTCCGGATAAAGGTTTGTAGTTTTTAACTTATATCAGAGGTTGGGCGATCTGCAAAGATGAAGTCTCGGCGTGGCTAAGAAAAACGGTTCTCTCATTCAAAAGAAGGCTATCCACTAAGACACCAATAGCACCAAGGAAAAGCATAAGCATGAACGCGGAGTTCGCAGAGAAAGATTATTCGCTTTCTCTCCGACTCCGCGTCTCTGCGTTAAAAAGCTTTTCTTCGTGCCTTGGTCGTTTTGGTTGTCGGTCCGAAGAAAAAAGGCCCCCGGAATGCTCCGCGGGCCTTTGCGATCAGGATTGCTGCAGCTGCGCTTATTCGATCGTGACGCTGGCGTCCTCGATGATGACGTTGTACTGGTAGCCGTAGCCGAAGTCTTTGTCGAGGGTGAGCGGGCCGTTGACCACCACGGTGTCGCCGACGTTGGCGGTCGAGGCGGTAGTGACGGTCAGGTCGTGCGTGCCGGCGGCTTCGTCGCCGCTGCCATCCTGCAGGTGGATCCAGTTTTTACCCATGATCTGCGGGCTGAACTTAACCACCTTGGCACGGACGATGACCGGCTGACCGGACAGGCCATCTTTGCCGGCAAAAACTTCACCGACGGTCATGCCACCTTCGGCCTTCGTCACATTGGACAGGTCAACGTCGGCCGGTGCCGCAGCGACGTTGGTCGGCGGGTGGCCTTGCGGCAGCTCGGCACCCGAGACGGCGCCACCGACCGGCGCGCTGCCGTTGAGGACCGAGTCGACGAAGTAGACAACCGGGAAGTCGCGGTTCAGGGTCTGGCTGTGGTAGTTGTGCATCGGCATGCCGTCAGGCACGACCACCTGATCGCCGACGGCGACGGTGAATTTCGGCGCTGCGGCCCAGATCTTCTCGGTGCCGTTGTCGACCTGAACGTAGGTGTAGCCAGCCGCGTCCATGGTCTCGACCACGGAGCCGGTGGTGCCGCCCGACTTGCCGGCCGGGGCTGGAGCCGCCATGCTGGCGGGGGCGCTGGCTTGCGGCGCCTGGGCGGCGGGCTTGGCAGGTTCATCCTTGCTGCAGGCAGCGAGGGAGAGAGCAGCAATTGCAACGGTCAGCAGGGTCAATAATTTTTTCACGGGATTCTTCCTCCAACAGAGTGTTTACCGCGGTAAATGCGCGGGTTATGAATTTTTCATCACACAGACGATAGCATAGCCCATAAAAGAGATACAAGCGCTTTGCATGGGGGAATTACGTTTCTGTGGGAATGCACAGAAGACGTCCGTATAGATGAGTAACGTGGCGGAATTTAACAGTTATTTCGCGGCTCATTTGGTTCGGGAGGAGCCGCCACTGCCAGTTGTCTTGGGCGGTTCCGGGCGTGTTCATGCGCGCCGAACCGGGCAGGCCGAGCAGGTCCTGCAGCGGAATAATCGCCAGCCGGGCGACGCTCGCCAGGGCGGTTTCGATCAGCGCATCCGGCATATCGCGGCAGGGGCGGCGCAGGTAGTCGCTGACCTGTTCACGGCCGGCAGCGGACAGTTCCTGCCACCAGCCGAGGCTGGTGTTGTTGTCGTGGGTGCCGGTATAGACGACTGCGTTCGGCTGATGATTGTGCGGCAGATAGGGGTTGTCGGGGCCGGAGTCGAAGGCGAACTGCAGAATTTTCATGCCGGGCAGGCCGAAGCGGTCGCGCAGTTGCTCAACCTCGGGGGTGATGAGCCCCAGATCCTCGGCGATGATCGGCAATTCGCCGAACTCCGCCAGCAGGGCTTGAAACAGCTGCTCGCCGGGAGCGGGAAGCCAGCTGCCGTTGATGGCGGTCGGTTCGCTGGCCGGAATCGCCCAGCAGGCGACGAAGCCGCGGAAGTGATCAACCCGGACCAGGTCGAACAGTTGCAGGTTCCAGCGAAACCGCGCCAGCCACCAGGAGTAGCCGTCTTCAGCCAGCTTCTCCCAGCGATAGAGAGGGTTGCCCCAACGCTGCCCGGTGTCGCTGAAATAGTCGGGTGGCACACCGGCGACCAGGGTCGGTTGATCCTCTTCGTCCAGATGAAAGAGTGGACGGTTGGCCCAGACGTCGGCCGAGTTGCCGGCAACGAAGATCGGCAGGTCGCCGAACAGTTGCACGCCGCGCTGGTTGGCGTATTTTTTGAGGGCGAACCACTGCTCGAAAAAAATGAACTGCTGATATTTGTGCAGGTCGATCTGCGCTGCGAATTTAACGCCCCATTGATGCAGCGCCTGCTGCTGGCGCTGGCGGATCGGTTTCGGCCAGTCGCGCCAGTCGGCGCCATTTTCCGCTTCGCGCATCGCCCGGAAAAAGGCGTAGTCGTTCAGCCAGTGGGCTTGCTGTTGACAGAACTCTTTGAAGGCGGCGGCCCTGTCCTGGTCGGCTGTGGTGAAAAAGGTCTGACTGGCTTTTTTCAGCAGCGGCAGTTGCTGGCTGACCGCCGCCTGAAAGTCGACGCGGTCGCTGGCTGCGGGCGGCGCCGGCAGATCGGAACTATCAAGGTCGCCCCACGCAACCAGCTGGCGCAGGTCGATCAGCAGCGGGTTGCCGGCAAAGGCGGAGAAGCTGCTGTAGGGGCAGTCGCCGAAGCCGGTCGGGCCGAGCGGCAGGATCTGCCAGACCGACTGGCCGGCAGCGACCAGGGTGTCGATAAAGTCGTAGGCCTCCTGTCCGAGCGAACCGACCGGCTGGGGGCCGGGCAGGGATGTCGGGTGCAGCAGGATGCCGCTACGTCTGGTGGTTTTCATCAGGTCTCCCGCTGAATCATTTTCAGCACCGTGGAGCCGCAGTCAGGCGGAGATAAACGGACAAAGAAAAAGCTTTCCATTCGGGGTGGAAAGCTAAAGCATAGCCGGAAAACGGCTCGAATCAATTCTTTTCATCGAGCAGTTTTTTGATCAGCGCGGCAATTTCCATTGATTTGAACGGCTTCGCGACATATTCGTCGGCGCCGGCTTTTCTGCCCTGCTCGACATCGGCGCTGGTTTTTTTTGCCGTGACCATGACCACGGGAATATGCGCCGTCGCCGGATTGCCTTTGATGTGCTGGCAGATCTTGTAGCCGTCCATGTCGGGCAGCATCACATCCAGCAGGGCCATGTCGAACGGCTCCTGAGCCAGCACCTTCAGGGCTTCCATGCCGCTGCTGACCGCGACCGGCTCGTAACCGAGCAGTTTGAGCATGGTGGTTTCAAGTTCAAGGATCGACGCACTGTCGTCGACAACCAGAATCCGTTTTTTCATGTCCGGCTCCTCCCTCCAGGTGGCAGAACTGGTGACCTTGGAAATAAATGAATGAAAATGAATAATAGCTCATAGAAGCAAATGGTTCAAGCTGTTGAATAACGAAAAGGGGCCATCCCCTTTTTCTTCCAGGTTCGGAGATGCTGCCCTGGCCAGCAAGAGGAGGTCCCGCGGCCGCTCAGGGCTTGATCACCCGACCGGCCTGCAGCTGGGCTTCGGCGATCTCGAGCATGTTGGTCACCCGACCGGCCTGCAGCTGATCTTTGAGCTTATAGAAGTCGAGGCACAGCCCGCAGGAGGCGATGTCGACCCCCATGCAGGCCAGCGTGTCGAGCGCTTCGAGGATTTCGGAACCGCCGCAGGTCAGCTTGACGCCGCTGTTGACAAACAGGATCAGCTCGGGCGGGCTGGTCACTTCGGTCAGGGTGATGAAGAAGTTCTTCAGCAGGATCCGCCCCAGCTCCTCATCGCCACTGCCGAGCTGATCGCTGTTGCAGAAGATGACGGTTTTGCCGCTGATCGCCGCGGTCGACTCTGCTGCTGCTGTCCCGGCCTGCGGGGTGAGGGTCAGGGCATAGCCACCTTCGAGCTCCCGGGCTTCGAAGGCGTATCCCTGGACCCCGGCCAGCCGTTCGATATTTTCGCTGGCCATCCGGTCGCCGACCAGAATCACCAGGGGCTGTCCTGGGTTGGCCAGCAGCTGCTTGCGGGTCTCCACTATGGGGTGGGGGCATTGAAACTGGCGGTAGTCGAATTTCAGCATGGGGGCTCCTCGGGTGACCGATCAGTACGGTTTTGTTGCTCGTCGACAGTGGCGATATAATCGCTCAGGCTCTTGAATCCGAGCAGCCGGGCCAGCTGCGGCTGCAGCAGAAACGGCAGCAGCAGGAAATAGACCGCCACCGCCACCCAGAACAGCAGGGTTGAGATTTTACTGCAGAGCAGAAAGCCGTAACCGGCCATGCTCATCCAGCTGAGATTGAAGAGGAACTTGCCGCTCGGCGTCGCCGGGTAGTAGGCATTCAGGGTTGCTGCCGGAACTTTGCGGCACATGAAGCTGTAGTTGTGAATCACGCCCGCGCACAGCAGAATTATTGCGGCCGTGGTCGGTTCGCTGAAAACTGGGTTCATCCACTCTCCCGTAGCAGCTGGACCACCGTTTCGACGTGGGCGGTCTGGGGGAACATGTCAACCGGCTGCACCTTCTCTATACGATAGCCCTGATCGACCAGGTAGCGCAAATCGCGGGCCAGGCTGTCAGGGTCGCAGGAGACATAGATGATCTGGCGCGGGGCCAGCTCACCCAGCGCCTGCAGCAGTTCGGCGCCGCACCCCTTGCGCGGCGGGTTGAGGCAGGCCAGGGCGAGCCTGCCCAGCTGCGGTGTCAGCTTGTACAGCTCTTCGGCAGCGTCACCGGCGACAAAGCGGCAGTTGTTCAGCTCGTTCAGCCTGGCGTTGTCGGTGGCGTTACGCACCGCTTCGGCGACATACTCGATGCCGAAGACCTGTCCGGCATCTTTGGCCAGGTGCAGGGCGATGCCGCCGATGCCGCAATAGAGATCGACGGCGCGGTCCTGTTTCGTCAGGCCCGCCCAGTCGCGGACCAGCTGATAGATTCTGCTCGCCTGGCGGGTGTTGACCTGGAAAAACGCCGTCGGGGCGATGCGCAGCCGCACCTCGCCGACCCGCTCGAGCAGGTCGGGCAGGCCGTGCAGCTTGAGGGTTTCCTGGCCGAGGATGACATTGCCGGTCGAGCTGTTGACGTTCTGGTGCACGCCGATCACTTCCGGCACCTTGCGCATCAGCCACTTGCCCAGCTTCGGCAGCTGCTGCAGGTCGCGGAAGCGGCTGACGAAGGTGACCTGCGCCTTATCGTTGATCGGGCTGACGCGGATCAGCAGGTAGCGCAGCAGGCCATTCTGGTGTTTGGGACTGTAGATCGAGATCCCCTGCCGCTGGACTTCTTCGCGGACCACGGCGACGATCCGGTTGATCAGCGGGTGATGGACCGGGCAGTCGGGGCAGTCGACCACCGCGTG
This sequence comes from uncultured Desulfuromonadales bacterium, assembly GCA_945787335.1. Taxonomy (GTDB): domain Bacteria; phylum Desulfobacterota; class Desulfuromonadia; order Desulfuromonadales; family Geopsychrobacteraceae; genus Malonomonas. Next base: position 10,700 of record CALZHR010000016.1, on the reverse strand, counting down.
GCTGCCCCGCTGGTAGAGACCGATGAGTATCTTCTCCCGTTGTCGGCCGAAGACCAGCTTGGCGCTGGCGCGGTAGTCCAGGGCCGGTTCCGAGGGGAGGGTTGGCAGGACCAGGTCGCAGCCGGGGAGTTGTTGGGCGGCCAGGGCGGTGGAGACGCGCTGCTGTTTATAGGTCAGCTGCGCCGGGTACTGCATGGCGATCAGCGGACAGCCAAGGCAGTTCAGCTCTCTTTTGCAGGGGATGTTGGCGGCGCGCTGCGGGGCGTTGCGCAGCACCTTGCGCAAGCGGGTGTAGATATGGGTCCGCCCGACATGCTCGACCTCGGCCAGCACCGTCTCGCCCGGCAGGGCGCCCTGGACCAGGGCGGTTTTCCCCTCATGTTGCGCCAGGCCGATCCCTTCATCGTCGAGCCGGTCGATGCTCAGCTTCAAGACTTCAGGGCGCGGCTGCGGCTTGCGTTTAGTTTTTTTCACAGATCTGATCGTTTCCGTGTACTTATATAAGTAGAGATAATGAGGCAGAGCCCTCGGCGGGCCGTGGAGCAAAGAGGCAGATTACTCTTCGGGAGGGGAGCCTGTCAAACCTTGACGCAGGAGTTTTTTCAGTCGGTCTAAAACAAGAAAAAGTCCGGTTCAGATTTTTGTCAGATGCAAGGGGTATAACACAATGCATTCAATATGCATGCTAACCCTCTCCCGTGGTGCCCTATGAGATACTGGCGCAATGCCATTCTTATCACATTCTGCTGGACACTGGCCCTCTCATCTGTCAACGCCGGAAGCTATCCCGAGCGGGCCGTCGAGGCGGCCTACGCCTTTGTCGAGGTTGTCGACCAGGGGGACACGCTGGCAGCGTACTGGAGCGGTGCCGCGCTGCTGCAACTGGCCAACGATGAGCAGCAGTGGGTCAGGCAGACCGAACGGGTGCGCCGATTGATGGGGGAGACGTTGCTGCGCACTCTGAAGACGACACGTTCGGTCAGTAACTTCTCCGGCCTGCCCGATGGCGATTACCTGCTGATCTCCTTCGAAACCCAGACCACCAACAAACAACGGATGGTTGAGGTGCTGCTGGTACAAAACAGCACCGGCATACCCAAGATCTGTGCCTATCTGATCCGTTGAATCTGCGCTGGCTCTCTTCCCTCCCATTGTCCTTTTTTACCCCTTTGCCGTTTCCTTGGTTGCGCGATTGCTCACAGCGGAATCCCTGCGGCATTCATTCTGACGCTTGACTTCCCGATTCCACGCTGGCTAATCTCACAGACCGACAGATCTGATTGCAATCCAACAAGGAAGAATCTATGCGACGTCAATCCCGGCAGATCCGGCTCGGCGAACTGGCTATCGGCGGTGCTGCGCCGATCTCGGTCCAGTCGATGTGCAATACCGACAGCCGCGATGTTGCCGCCACCCTGCGGCAGATCGAGGCGCTAGAGGCTGCCGGTTGCGAGGTGGTGCGCTGCGCGGTGCCCGATCAGCAGGCCGCTGAAAGCCTGGCGGCGATCAGGCAGGGGATGCAAATCCCGCTGATCGCCGATATCCACTTCGACTACCAGCTGGCACTGGCCGCGCTTAACGCGGGGGTGGATGGCCTGCGGTTGAACCCGGGCAACATCGGCGCGCGCTGGAAGGTCGAGGAAGTGGTCAGTGCCTGCCGCGAACGCGCGGTGCCGATCCGCATCGGCGTCAACGGCGGCTCGCTGGAGAAGGAGCTGCTCGAGAAGTACGGCCACCCCACCCCGGAGGCGATGGTCGAGAGCGCCCTGGGGCATATCCGCCTGCTGGAAGAGTTGAACTACCCGGAGATCAAGGTCAGCCTGAAAGCCTCCGATATCCGCCGCACCGTGGAGGCCTACCGGCTGCTCGCCGGACAGGTCGATTACCCCCTGCATATCGGCATCACCGAGGCCGGCACCACCTGGAGCGGCACCATCAAAAGCGCCGTCGGCCTGGGAACGCTGCTTTATGACGGCATCGGCGATACCCTGCGGGTGTCGCTGACCGGCGACCCGGTTGAAGAGGTGCGGGTCGGCTTCGAAATCCTCAAGTCCCTGCAGCTGCGTGAGCGCGGGCCGGTGTTTGTCAGCTGCCCGACCTGCGGCCGCTGTCAGATCGACCTGATCGAGATCGCCGAAGAGGTCGAGCGGCGCCTCCATGATCTGCCCAAAGCGCTGACCATCGCCGTGATGGGCTGCGTGGTCAACGGCCCCGGCGAGGCGCGCGAGGCCGATTTGGGGATCGCCGGCGGCAAAGGGCAGGGGATCCTGTTTCGCCGTGGCGAGCTGGTGCGCAAAGTGCCGCAGAGCGAACTGGCCGATGCGCTGGTCGATGCGGCCTGGGAGATGGTAGATGCCGGAGAACAGCAGCCCTGAGGTTTCGTAGTGCAGCTCCTTTAACTGCCTCAGTTGGACCGAAGGCCTGCTTTTCCGCGTTGTCAGCAGGGCGTTTTCAATACGTGAAATGCTTGATCTGCTCCCCTTTTTCGCCAATCTCGGTCATTGCATCGATGCCGATGCGCAGATGGCTGTCGGCCCATTTCTGGGTCACCCTCAAGTCCGACTCCTCGGTCTTAACCCCCTCGGGGGTGAGCGGGACATCCGAAACCAGTAACAGCGCCCCTCGGGCAATGACATTGTAATGACCGACAATGAAGATCGTCGCGGTTTCCATGTCGATGCCGATGCTGGTCATCCTTTTCAGTTTGGCCAGAAATTCCTGATCATGTTCCCAGATGCGGCGATTGGTTGAATAGACCACCCCGGTGCGGTAGTCGTAGCCGTATTCAAGAATTTTCTCGGAAACAAATTTGTGCAGTTTGAACGATGGCAGCGCCGGAACCTCCGCTGGAAAATAATCGTTGCTGGTACCCTCGCCGCGAATGGCGGCATTCGGCAGGATAAAGTGGCCGATCTCGGTCGATCTCTTCAGCCCGCCGCACTTGCCGAGGAACAGGACCCCTTTGGGCTGGATGGCGCTGAGCAGGTCCATGATGGTGGCGGCGTTGGCCGAACCGATGCCGAAGTTGATGATGGTCAGGCCGCTGCTGTTGGTGGCAGCCTGCATCGGTTTGTCTTCGCCCTCGATCGTGCAGGAGAACATCTCTGCGAAGGTTTCGACATAATGCCGGAAATTGGTCAACAGGATGTAGTCGCCGAAGGCATCGAGCGGCATCCCGGTGTAACGCGGCAGCCAGTTTTGCGTGATTTGCAGGCGATCGGCCATGGGGCTCCCCTTGCTGTGGGTGGATAGCGGAATCTCTCTTAAGGATAAAAGCTCGCGGTGATTTCGCAAGCGGCGCGACGGCCTGCCGGAGGCTGCAAGTGGCTTGCTTTTCGCTGTGAAACAGGTTACTTTCCCTCTTCTTGGAAGATGCCGAAATCGCCTGAAATTTACAGAAGGATCGACTTGCCATGCGTTACACTCAGTATCTGTTGCCGACCCTGAAGGAAAACCCGGCCGACGCCGAAGTCATCAGCCATCAGCTGATGATGCGCGCCGGGATGATCCGCAAAGTTGCCGCCGGGATCTATAATTATATGCCGTTCGGGTTGCGCTCGATCCGCAAGATGGAGCAGATCGTTCGCGAAGAGATGGACCGCGCCGGCGCCATCGAGTGCCTGATGCCGATGGCCAATCCGGCCGAACTCTGGCAGGAGTCGGGGCGCTGGGAGAAGTACGGCAAGGAGCTGCTGCGCTTCAAGGACCGCAAGGAGACCGAGTTCTGCATGGGGCCGACCCACGAAGAGGTGATCACCGACATCGTCCGCAACACGGTCAAATCCTACCGGCAGCTGCCGCTCAACCTCTACCAGATCCAGACCAAGTTCCGCGACGAGATCCGCCCCCGTTTCGGGCTGATGCGCGGCCGCGAGTTCATCATGAAGGACGCTTACTCCTTCGATACCGACGATGCCGGCGCCGATAAAGCCTATGACAGGATGTACCAGGCCTACCGGCGCATCTTCCAGCGCTGCGGGCTGAAGTTCCGCGCCGTCGAGGCGGACAGCGGGGCGATCGGCGGCAGCTTCTCGCACGAATTCATGGTGCTCGCCGAGTCGGGCGAGGATGCCATCGTCTCCTGCGACGCCTGTGAGTACGCCGCCAACGTCGAGAAGGCCGAGCTGATCTACCGCAACCAGCTGACGCCAGTGGCGACTGCCGAACTGCAGAAGGTCGACACCCCGGCACAGAAGAGCATCGAAGAGGTGGCCGCCTTCCTGAAACTGAAGCCGAGCCAGCTGGTCAAGACCCTGATCATCCAGACCTCCGCCGACGAGGTGCTGGCGGTGCTGCTGCGCGGCGACCGCGAGCTGAACGAGATCAAGCTGGCCAACCTGCTCGGGGTCGACTGGGCGCTGATGGCCGAGGATGCGGTGGTGCAGAAGACCACCGGCGCACCGACCGGGTTTGCCGGCCCGATCGGTCTCAACATCCGCGTGATTGCTGACCGCGAAGTCAGGGGGATGGCCGATTTCGTCATCGGCGGCAACGCCGTCGATGTGCACTACACCGGCGCCAGCCTCGGCCGCGATTTCGAGGTCGGCCAGTTTGCCGATATCCGTCAGGCGGTGGGCGGCGACCCCTGCCCGCGCTGTGACTGTGGCAAGCTGGAGAGCTGGCGCGGCATCGAGGTCGGGCATGTCTTCAAGCTCGGCACCAAGTACTCCGAGGCGATGAACGCCACCGTTCTGGATGACAGCGGCAAGGCCCGGACCCTGGTGATGGGCTGCTACGGGATCGGCATCGGCCGCACGGTGGCCGCGGCGATTGAGCAGAACCACGACGAAAACGGCATCATCTGGCCGCTGGCGCTGGCCCCGTACCAGGTGCTGGTGTCGATGGTCAACCCGAAGGATGACGCGGTGCGCGAAGCCGCCGAGCAGCTCTATCGGCAGCTTGGCGAGCTGGGGATCGAGGTGCTGCTCGATGACCGCGACGAGCGCCCGGGGATCAAATTCAAGGACGCCGACCTGATCGGACTGCCGCTGCGCCTGACCGTCGGCGCGCGCAATCTGAAAGAAGGCAAGGTCGAGCTGACGCAGCGCGCGTCAGGCGAGATGAGCCTGCTGGAGCTTGGCGAGGCGGCCACGCGGGTGCGGCAGCTGGTCGCCGAAGCGCTGGACGCGGACTGAACCGGACACAAACGGGGGGCTGTCGAGAGACCGCATGAGCGAGCTGAAGGTCGATTCAGACGGACAATTGAGACTGCCGCTGGCGGTGCGCCATCAGCTTGGCCACGAGCCCTTGCAGGTGGTGTCCAGTTCGACCGGGCACCTGCTGCTCAGCCGGCCGGGCAATGGCAGCCCGGTGTTGATCACCGGTTTCCTTGGCGAGATTTCAATCCCTGATCTGCTTTCCTTTTTCAACATGTTCCGCAAGACCGGCATCCTCAGCTTCGAGCTGGATGGCGGCAGCAAAGCCCTCTATTTTCAGCAGGGTGAGATCGTCTTCGCCACCAGCACCTTCGCCAGGGACGACCTGGGTGAAGTGCTCTTTGCCCTGGGCAAGGTGAGCCGCGAATCGCTGCAGCAGGCCCGACAACTGGCCGGCGGGCGCACCACGTTGGGGAAAATGCTCGTGCAGCGCGGCGAAGTGGCGCCCAAGGACCTCTGGCTGGCGGCCCGCAGTCAGGTCGAGAGCATCGTTTACAACCTGTTCGCCTACCACGCCGGAGGCTTCTCCTTTCAGGCGCGCTCCCTCGATCAGGAGCAGATTCTGCGTTTGTCGATGAGCACCCAGAACCTGATCATGGAGGGGTTGCGCCGGCTGGATGAGCGCGCCCTGTTCATGCGCCGGATCATCTCTCTTGATCATTTCCCGATGCCAAGCGGCCGCAGCTCCCACAAGCTGGATCAGCAGGAAGCGCGGATGCTCAATTTCGCGCAAGCCGGGCAGCTGACCGCGCGCGACCTGTTCCGCACGTGCGGGCTGCGCGAATTCGATGGCATCCGGATCCTCTACGGCTTGATTGAAAAGGGGTTCATCCGGATGGAGGATGCTCCGGCAGCCGAGATCAGCGGCGACCTGGGGCAGGTCCTGACCATCTACAACAGCCTGCTCAAAGCGATTTACTCCCGGATGACCAAGCCGTTCCCGGAGTTCGCCCAGGAGGTGGCGCAGTCCTTGCGCGACCTGCCGCAGCCTTACTCCTTTGTGCTGCGCGATGTCGAGCTGCTGGACGACGGGTCGCTGGACGGTCACCGGATCGTCGCCAACCTGGCGGGGCTGGAAGAGGGGGACAAGAAAAAGTTGCTGGCCGATTCGCTCTGCGAACTGGTCTTTTTGGAAACCATGGCGGTGCGACGTGAGCTGGAGGCCGAGCAGGCCAAGCCGCTGATCGCCCGCGTGCAGGATATTACCACCAGGGTGAAGACTTTGATCGGGAGGACCGAATGACAGCAAGTGCCAAGCAGCGCCTGATTTTTGCGCTGGACGTTGATGAATTCAGTGACGCGGAAAAGTGGGTCGCCCAGCTGCAGGAGAACGTCGGCCTGTTCAAGATCGGCAAACAGCTGTTCACCAGATGCGGACCTGCCGTGGTGCAGATGGTGCGCGAGCGCGGCGGCGAGGTGTTCCTCGACCTGAAGTACCACGATATCCCCAACACCGTGGCCAAGGCGGCGGTCGAAGCCTGCAAGCTGGGGGTGAAGATGTTCAACGTTCATGCCCTGGGTGGTGCCGAGATGATGCGCAAGACGGTCGAAGAGGTCGATGCTTATTGCCGCGCCGCCGGTGTCGAACGGCCGGTCATGCTGGCGGTGACCATTCTCACCTCGTCCAACCAAGAGACCCTGCGCGCGGTCGGCATCGACCGGCCGATCAGCGAGATGGTGCCACGGCTGGCCAGGCTGGCCAAGGAGGCCGGCTTCGACGGCGTGGTCGCTTCGCCCAAAGAGGTCGAGCTGATCCGTGCCGCCTGCGGTGAGGACTTCCAGATTGTCACTCCCGGCGTGCGCCCCTCCTTTGCCTCTCTGGATGACCAGAAACGGGTCACCACGCCGGCTGATGCGATTTCCGCCGGGGCTACGGCGCTGGTGATTGGCCGGCCGATCTCTGCTGCTGCCGACCCGCTCGAGGCGGCGGGGAAAATCCTCGCCGAGATCGAAGCCGCGCTGCCCGGCTGATGGCCGATTTCCTCTACGGGATCAACCCGGTTGGGGCTGCCCTCGCTGGCGCGGGGCGTGCGCCGCTCGAGCTGCTGGTGGCCAGCGAGGGGCAGAACCCCCGTCAGGCCAGGCTGGTCGAGCAGGCACGCCGCCGACAGCTGCCGGTGCGTTTTCGCGAGCGCAAAGAGCTCGACCGGCTCGCCGGTCACAGCCATCACCAGGGGGTGCTGCTGCGCATCGAGCCGTTTCGCTACGCCGAGCTGGGGCAACTGCTCGATGCCTGGCGACGCAGCGGCCGCCCGGCATTTTTCCTGCTGCTCGACGGGATCACCGATCCACACAACTTCGGCGCGATCCTGCGCAGTGCCGAGGTGGTCGGCTGCCAGGGGGTGATCATCGCCAAGGATCGCGCCTGCCCGGTGACGCCGGTGGTGGAAAAGACCGCCGCCGGGGCCCTGGCGACGCTGCCGTTGTGCCAGGTCACCAACCTGGCGCGGACCATCGAGGAGCTCAAGCAGGAGAATATCTGGTGCTACGGCCTGGCCGGGGAGGAGCACGCGCAAGAGCTGTTCTCCAGCGACCTGTCCGGCAACCTGGCGCTGGTGGTCGGTAGCGAGGGGAAGGGCTTGCGGCCGAACATCCGCAAACATTGCGACGGGCTGCTGGCGATTCCGATGCGCGGCCAGGTCGGTTCGTTGAACGCTTCAGTCGCCGCCGGCATCGCCTTGTTCGAAGTTCTGCGGCAGGACCGAAGTGGCACGGAACAGCCGACAGGTTGAACTGTTCCACATCGATAAGGCAGTGCACGCCTCGCCGCTGCCGGCATTCTCTCTGTTCTCCCCCGATTCACGCTTTTTCCGAGCGCCGCATGCCATTTAGCTCTGCCCCATTTTCCTCCGGCAGCTGATTTCTTTGCTATGCTTTAAGTCACTTCAGACTCATGAGAAAGCCAGACAGGGGGCGCGTATGCTGCAAATTGCGAGCGAGAGGACGGTCGCTGGGTGTTGGTTAAAAAGGCTCGGCCACTGGCTGCTGCCGGTGACGCTGCTGTTGTTCCTGCTGGGGGGCTGTGCGCCGCACCGCTCCTATCGGACCGATTATCAGCTTTGTGAGAGCGCCGCCCCGGAGACGGAGTGCGCGCAGCACGCTTTGCAGGCTTATCGCAGCAGCGATCCGGCGGAAGACTACCTGCTGAACTTTATCGAGTTCGACGATCAGGGGCAGCTGTTCAATCGGCGGCAGATGGATCGGGTGATCGATTCGCTGCTGCGCGGCATCGAACAGCGGGATTACCTGCTGGTGGTCTTCGTCCATGGCTGGAAACACAGCGCTGCGCCGGGCGACGGTAATATCCGCACCTTTCGCGAGGCTCTCAAACGGATCAGTCTGCTCGAATCCGAGCTGAGCCGCGGCAAGGGACGGGGGATCGAAGCCCGCCAGGTGGTTGGGGTTTACCTCGGCTGGCGGGGTGGCTCGTTGACGCTGCCATTTCTGAAGCAGTTGACCTTCTGGGATCGTAAGGAGACGGCGCATAAAGTCGGGCATGGGGCGGTGAGTGAAGTGCTCAACCGGCTGGAGAATGTTCGCAACCTGCGCAGCTCCTTTGCCGGCGAGGGCAACAACCACACCCGGCTGATCGTCATCGGTCACAGCTTCGGCGGTGCGGTGGTCCATTCGGCGTTGACGCAGATCCTGCAGGAACGTTTTATCCATACGCTCAGCGGCCCGGACGCGACCGGCGATGTCGGCGGCTTCGGCGACCTGGTGGTGCTGATCAACCCTGCTTTTGAAGCCCTGCGCTACACGTCTCTCAGCGACATGTCGAGCGAGCGCGGTACCTACTTCAAGGGCCAGCTGCCGGTGCTGGCGATCCTCACCTCCGAGGCGGATGACGCCACACGGGTCGCCTTCCCGGCCGGCCGCTGGCTGGCGACCATGTTCGAAAAGGAAAAGCGGATCAGCCGCTTCAACGCCGTGACCGGGGAGGATGAAGTGATCAAGGAGGGGAGCGCAAATGTCACCGCCGTCGGCCATTTCCGCCCTTATCGAACGCATCGGCTGGAGCCGGCAACGACCCGGTCGGCCGATTCGTCACCGCGCGCGGCGGCGCGGTTGTTCTACCGGGCCAGCGGCGATTGGGAGAATGATGAGTCCGGCAGCCAGATCGAATTTGCCGGCTCTGTACTTAAGCGCACCAAGACCTCGGCCGGCCGCAACCCTTACCTGGTGGTGCAGGTGGATGATGAATTGATCCATGACCACAATCATATCGATGACCCGCGGATTATCAGCTTCATTCAGCAGCTGGTGCTGATCTCGAGTCAGCACCAGCTGCTTGAGAAGCGGCGGGACGGCCGTTAGCTCCGAATTACTCAGCCCGAGCGCGATGGAGGAGTCGCAATGAAACGAAAAATATTGACTTTGTCGATGGGTGCAGTCCTGTTGTTCTTCTTGCCCGGTTGCCTGTCTCCGCGCGCCGAAACCCCGGCCGGGAAGCGCGCGGCGATCGAAGCCATGCGCCAGGAAACTCTCGCGGAACTTTACCGGCAGCGGCCTACAGCGCGGCAGAATGTTGAGCGCGCCGACGGGTACGCGGTCTTCAGTAATGTCAGCGGCCAGTATCTGTTTGTCGGCGCCGGTGGCGGATATGGCGTCGCGGTTGATTATGCCAGTGGGCGCAATACGTACATGAAGATGCTGCAGGGCGGCCTTGGCTTAGGTGTCGGCGTGCAGGATATCCGCGTGGTTTTTGTGTTTCACAGCCGGAAGGCACTGAGCAGCTTTATCAACAGCGGCTGGGAGTTCGGCGCTCAAGCGGACGCCGCGGCCAAGGCCGAGGACAAGGGGGGCTCGGCCACCGGTGAAGTGTCGATCAGTTCCGAGATCGATATGTACACCATGACCGAGGCCGGCCTGATGGCCAAAGTCAATCTGGCCGGCAGCAAGTACTGGAAGGATAAGCAGCTGAATTACTGAGTTGCCTGAAAAGCTATTTGGGGTTCGATAATCCGCCCTTGGTGCGTTTGCCGGTGAGGGATTTTTTTCCGGGTTAATCCTTGACAACTTCCTGGCGGATGCACTATAAATCCTTCGCTGCCGCGCCGGGGCCGGACGGAATGCAAGAAGCTGATTTTTTTCCTTGCATTCGCGTTTTTCCTGGGGTATAAATCCCGCCTTGTGCTGGCGTAGCTCAACTGGTAGAGCAGCTGACTTGTAATCAGCAGGTTGCGGGTTCGATTCCTGTCGCCAGCTCCAGTTGAAAAAGCAAGCGGGTCGCAAGATCTGACAAGTGAATACGTAATATCCCCTGGAGGGGTTCCCGAGTGGCCAAAGGGATCAGACTGTAAATCTGACGTCGTAGACTTCGGAGGTTCGAATCCTCCCCCCTCCACCATTAAAGATACATGCCGGATGAAGCCCGGCTGCTGTGCGCCAGGAGGCTCTTCGAGCCGAAGGAACTGGGGCAGAGTCGCGTGGAGTCCTTATCCGCAAGCAGGACCTGGAAGAGGTTGGGCGGGAGTAGCTCAGTTGGCTAGAGCATCAGCCTTCCAAGCTGAGGGTCGCGGGTTCGAGTCCCGTTTCCCGCTCCAT
>CALZHR010000015.1 GCA_945787335.1 uncultured Desulfuromonadales bacterium | reverse complement strand
GAGGGGGGGATGCTGCGTAACCAACTCCCTCACCCGCCCTTCGGGCACCCTCTCCCGATGGGAGAGGGTAAGCAAAGGACAACGGAAGATGCAAATCACCATTATCGGCGCCGGCCTGGCCGGCTGTGAAGCGGCTTGGCAAGCGGCCAAAGAAGGCTGCAGCGTTAAATTATACGAGATGAAGCCGCTCCGTTTCTCTCCAGCCCACGAAAGCAAAGATCTGGCCGAACTGGTCTGTTCCAACAGCCTGCGTGGTGCCGGCATGAACAACGCCGTCGGTTGCCTGAAAGAAGAACTGCGCCGGGCCGGGTCGCTCTTCATTGAAGCCGCCGATGCCACAGCCGTTCCTGCCGGCGGCGCCCTGGCGGTTGATCGGGATGAGTTCTCCGCCTATATCAGTCAGAAAATCGAGCAGCATCCGCAGATCGAACTGATTCGCGAAGAGGTCATCAGCCTGCCTGCCGAGGGCAATGTCATCCTCGCCAGCGGCCCACTGACCTCCGATGCCCTCTCCGCCGAACTGGCCAAACTGACCGGCAGCGAACATCTCTATTTTTACGATGCCATCGCCCCGATCGTCGAAGCCGACTCCATCGACGACGATATCGCCTGGCGGGCCTCACGTTACGACAAGGGCGGCGCGGATTACCTGAACTGCCCATTGAGCAAGGAAGAATACGAAACCTTTGTCCAGGCGTTGCTTGATGCCGACAAGGTTGCTGGGCGCGAGTTTGAAAAGCTGGTCCACTTTGAGGGGTGCATGCCGATCGAAGAGATGGCCGCCCGCGGCCCGCAGACCCTCTCCTTCGGGCCGATGAAGCCGGTCGGTCTGGATGATCCACGCACCGGCAGGTGGCCGCATGCGGTCGTTCAGCTACGACAGGACAATAAGCACGCCTCGCTGTTCAACCTGGTCGGCTTCCAGACCCGGCTGACCTACCCGGAGCAGAAGCGGATCTTCCGGACCATTCCCGGGCTGCAGAACGCCAAGTTCGCCCGACTGGGCAGCATGCATCGCAATACCTTTGTCAACGCCCCGAGTTGCCTGACCAAAACCCTGCAGCTGAAAGCGGCCCCGCACATTTCTCTGGCCGGTCAGATGAGTGGTGTCGAAGGCTACGTTGAATCTGCAGCCTGCGGTCTGCTGGCAGGAATCTTCACCGCCTACCGCCTGCGCGGCGAACAGGAACCGCTGCCACCGAAAGAGACGGCCCTGGGCGCCCTGCTGACGCATCTCAGCGAAGCGGAGGCGGAAAACTTCCAGCCGATGAACGTAAATTACGGTCTGTTCCCGCCCCTGGAACTGAAACGCAAAATGAAGCGTGCCGATCGCAGGCTGGCGATGGCGGCCCGGGCACTCGATTCCCTTCTGGGTTGGTGGGCTCCGATTGCGGCTAAACGTGCAGAGGAAAGCTCATGAATCAACAGGTTATCCTCGCTTCGGCTTCGCCACGGCGCAAAGAACTACTCGAACAGATAAATCTCGAGTTTGAGGTTATCCCGAGTAATGCAGAAGAAGTCGTTCTTCCAGACGAGACTCCGGAAGAGCATGTGGTGCGCTTAAGCATCGATAAAGCCACCGAAGTCGCCGGGCGCAATGATGTCGAAGGCCGCTGGTTCATCGGCAGCGACACCATCGTCCTCTGTAACGGACAGATCCTCGGCAAACCGGAAGACGGACAACACGCCGCGCAGATGCTGCGGATGCTGTCCGGGCGCGAACACCGGGTACTCTCCGGTTACGCCATCCTGGACCGACAGACCGGGCAGCAAAGGGCGGAAGCGGTCAGCACAGTGGTGCGGTTTCGTGATTTGACAGACGAGGAAATCGCGCGCTACATTGCCACTGGAGAGCCGATGGATAAAGCCGGAAGCTACGCGATCCAAGGGCGTGGCGTC
>CALZHR010000014.1 GCA_945787335.1 uncultured Desulfuromonadales bacterium | reverse complement strand
TGACACTTATGGTGGCGATTTCCGTTGCCCTGACTCTGCTGCATGCCGGCGTAGAGCTCTATCACGTCATGCTGAAAGGGCCGCAGCATTTCGGGCACGATCAGTTTGTCTCCGTGTTCGGCGCCTTTATGACCGTATTGATCGCGCTCGAATTCAACCACACCGTGCTGCCGGAGATCTCCAGCGGGACGGCGCTCGTCAAGGTTCGCGCGGTGATTCTGGTGGCGCTGCTGGCGCTGGCGCGAAAGCTGGTGCTGGTCGATTATCATCAGGAAGATTATACTTCGCTGATCGGTTTGGCGGTGTTGGTCATTGCCGCGACCGCAGCCTACTGGGTGATCAGCAAAACTGAAAAAGAAGAGTCGCCGATTATCAAGCACTGAAACAGCCTGCCGCGTGACTCTGCGGCGGGATAACGACTTGCGCCAGCCCGCGACCGACCCGGTCGCGGGCTGGCTTTGTTTGGTGTTAGCGTTTGCTAAAGGGGGAGTCGCCAGCAATAATTAACCTTCTCATTAATATGCGGAGGGGGGGCAGTCATCTGACTGAGAATCGGCTCAGAGGTGTGACAATGCCAAATGCCAGTCGACTTTTGAAATTACTGTTCTTTGTTCATTGCGGTCTCTGCCCGTTCACCCTGTTTGCTGCGGATTCGCTTGACAAGGTCGTTCTGCAACTGCGCTGGACTCATCAGTTTCAGTTCGCCGGTTATTACGCCGCGCTTGAGCAGGGCTACTACCAGGAGGCCGGCCTGGATGTCGAGATCCGTCCCCGCGGTGAGAGCCCGAACGCCATCGAAGAGGTGCTGGCCGGAAACGCCCAGTATGGAGCGACCAATTCCAGCTTGCTGCTCAAACGGCTGCAGGGTGAGCCGCTGGTTGCGCTGGCCGCGATCATGCAGCACTCGCCGCTGGTCTGGGTTGCCCGGCTCGACGAAGGGATCAATCATATTCAGGATCTGGTCAGTCGGCGGGTTAAAATGGCCAGCGCCGGGATTGAAGTCGAGCTGGTGGCGGCACTCAACCAGGAGGGGGTCGGCCTGGATGACCTGGAGGTGGTTGACGGATTTGCCTCTTATGACGATTATTTCGCCCCCGAGCTGGACGCGGTCGCCGCGTACATCACCAACCAGCCTTACTACCTGCAGGAGCGTGAGGTCGGTTACGTCATCATTCGCCCCTCCACCTACGGGATCGATTTTTACGGGGACTGCCTGTTCACCTCCGAGCAGGAGATGCAGGACCATCCGGAACGGGTCAAGGCCTTCCGGGCCGCCAGCCTGCGGGGCTGGGAGTACGCCATGCGGAACCCGGATGAAATCATCACTCTGATTATCGACAAATATCAGTCAGATAAAAGCCGCGCTCACCTGCAGTTTGAGGCGCAGCGGATGGCGCAGTTGCTGATGCCCGATGTCATCGAAGTCGGGCATATGAACCCCGGCCGTTGGCAGCATATGGCCGACATCTTCGTCGGTTACGGGCTGGTTGATGATTCCGCGAGACTGAAGGGGTTCGTCTATGATCCGAATCCGCCGGTCGACGAAGGTTACTATCGGCGGCTGCTGTTCGGTTCTGCGGCGGCGGTGCTGTTGAGCGCTCTGATCGCGCTGGCTCTTTATCGCTTCAATCTCCGTTTGCGCAAGGAGATCGGCCTGCGAACCGAAGCGGAACAGAAGAAGGAACGCTTGATCGAGGAGCTTTCTGCCGCATTGAACGATGTCGAAACCTTAAGCGGTCTGCTGCCGATCTGTTCCTACTGCAAAAAGATTCGCGATGAAGAAGGGACCTGGCAGAGAATCGATTCCTACATCGAGTCCCGCTCTTCAGCGGTTTTCTCCCACGGCATGTGCGAGGAGTGCTTCCAGGAGCACCAGCCGGACATTTATCAGCGGATGAAAGAGCAAAACGGTCAACCCGACTGACCCGCCATCTGCGCTTTTGCGTTAAAGCAGATTTTTCAGCCAGCCCAGGGCGACGAAGGTTCCGACCGCCGAACCGATCGACGAGAAGAGAAAGACCAGCATGACCCGCGCCAGCCGATTTTGCCACCAGCCTTTCAGCGTGGTCAGATCATCTCCGACCTGTTCCATGTCACGCACTGTCGGCGCGGCGACCAGCGCCTGGACGAAGCCAGTCACGAAGCCGGCGCCGATGGTCGGATTGAGCGACGTCAGCGGCGCGGCGACAAAAGCGCAGGCCACCGTGATCGGATGCCCCATCGCCAGCAGCGCGCCCAACGCCGAGAGCAGGCCGTTGGCCAGCACCCAGGCGGTTGCCGCGTTGGCCAGCTGATCCCGGTTGCCGAAGAAGAACCCACCGATGAACAGGGCGACGACAATCCCCGGAATCAGCCAGGGGACCATTTTCGAGAAAGTGGTTTTCGGCGGAATGCTGGTGATCTCGGCGATCTGCTCAGGGTGGATCTCTTCATGCAGTTTGCTGAGGATGCCGGGCAGGTGGGCGGCGCCGACCACCGCAAGAACCCGTTCGCCGGGAGCGTTGCGGATATAATAGGCCATGTGCGTGTCCCGTTCGTCGACCAGGATCTGCTTGACCGATGGGAGCAGCTTACCCATCTCTTCGAGCATGCTGGAGAGGGTGTCGCTTTCACGCAGGCGTGCCAGCTCCTGCTCATCCAATTCCTGCTTCTCGAACAGGCTGCCGAACAGGGCCGCCATTACTTTCATTTTGTTCCACAGGCCGGTTTTTCGCCAGACCCGCAGCAGGGTGGTACGGATGTTCCGATCGACCAGCTCAACCTCCATGCCTCGCTCTTCAGCCGTTTGTGCCGCAGCAGCCAGCTCCGCTCCCGGCTTGACGCCGGTGTGCAGCCCCATCCGTTTCTGGTAGGAGGAGAGCGCCAGGTTGGCCAGCAGGAAGGGGATCTGCCCCTTTTTGATCACCTCTTTAAGGTTGAGCGATTCCCAGCCCTTCTGGTTGATCAGGGCGTTGTAGCGTTGCTCATCGAGTTCGACGCAGACCGCGTCCGGCAGCAGCTCATCAATGGTCCGGATGACGGTATCAACCGAATCTTGAGAAATGTGCGCAGTGCCGATCAGGATGATCTCTTTGTCGTCAACCTGCACCCGGGTGTAGTCAGTGGATGTTGCTTCGGTCATAAAAAACGCGGCCCTCCGAAATGAGAATTGGCAAATCAGCGGGCAAGTCTAGCACAGGGAGAAACGGGTGGGCTACCGGGAAAAAACCTGCTGGAGAAAAAACTCAAGGCACCCGAAAAAAGGTGCCTTGTCTGTTAATCGTCTCTCCACCGCTACCGTGGGTCATTGGACTCACATCGAGTGCCAATGAGGTGGGATCTTCTGTTGATCCATTAGGCGTCCCACTCGTGGTGGGCAGGCTCACCGGATCCCTGAGATGACCCCGAAATAATGCTATTCCGAGTGGACGTTCTGACCTCACCTGCAGGGTAGAGAGACAGTTTGATTTGACCTCAGTATATAAAAAATTCTCGTGAAGGTCAGTAAGAAAAATATTAAATTTGCCGGGGATGAAATCTGCCCCTAAAGCTGTTATGCTTACCCGCTAAGTCATTAATCAGCTGGATGCTTCGGGGCGCGCCTGGACTGGGGGCATCTTCCGGATCGATTTGATTTCTGGGCATCAACGAAAGGGAGGAAGGCAAAATGGCGAGTCGTCTCGAAGTTTACAAATGCTCAATCTGCGGAAATATCGTTGAAATCATGCATGGGGGCGCCGGGGCCTTGGTCTGCTGTAGCCAGAATATGGATCTGATGTCGGAGAACACGGTCGATGCAGCGGTCGAAAAGCATGTCCCGGTGATCGAAATGGGCAACGGGACGATCACGGTCAAGGTTGGCAGCGTCGCTCACCCGATGGAAGAGGCTCACTACATCGAGTGGGTTGAACTGGTTGCCGACGGGAAAGTCTATCGACAGTTCCTGAACCCGGGCGAGGCGCCGGAGGCCACCTTCGATCTCACCGCGACCAGTGTCACCGCCCGTGAATTCTGCAACCTGCATGGGCACTGGGCTGCCAAAGCCTGAGCTTTTCTTACCCATATATTGCAGCCGGCGGGCTCACTCAGATTCGAGTGGGCCCGTTTCATTTTATCCCAGGCGCCTGATTCTAAGGCAGGGCTGCCCAAGAAGTAGGCAGTTGGTCTGTTGAAATTCTCCATTGGATCGCCAATCCCTCGTTATTGCTGAGGTTAGATTTCTGGCACAGCCGTTGCTCTGCTTTTGGAATGCTTCCAACGACGGGAGCGGACCCAAACCAAAGACGGAGGTTACAACGATGTCGCGAATCTTACCCGGATTCTTCCTGCCCCTTTGCTCCCTGACCCTGTTCCCGACCCTGGCTTTTGCCGAAGACAGTCTGAACACCGGTGATACGGCCTGGATGCTGGTCTCCGCAGCCCTGGTGCTGGTGATGCTGCCCGGCCTGGCGCTGTTTTACGGCGGCATGGTGCGCTCCAAGAATGTCCTCTCCACCTCGATGCACACCTTTGCCGCGATGGCGATCATCGGCGTGCAGTGGGTGGCCATCGGCTATACCCTGGCCTTCGGCGGATCGGGGAAATTTATCGGCGGCTTTGACAACCTGTTCCTCTCTGGAATTACCCCGGACAGCCTGACCGGGACCATTCCCACCTACGTGTTCGTCATGTTCCAGGGGATGTTCGCCATCATCACCCCGGCGCTGATCTCCGGGGCGGTCGCCGAGCGGATGAAGTTCTCCACCTACTGCGTCTTTATCCTGCTCTGGGCGACCCTGGTTTACGATCCGGTCTGCCACTGGGTCTGGGGCGATGGCGGCTGGCTGCTGGAGCATGGCGATCTCGACTTCGCCGGCGGCACCGTGGTTCATTTCTCCTCCGGGATCACGGCGCTGGTGCTGGCAGTCATCCTCGGTAAGCGGCGTGGCTACCCGATGGAGCGGATGACGCCGCACAACCTGCCGATGACCCTGCTCGGGGCCGGTCTGCTCTGGTTCGGCTGGTTCGGTTTCAACGCCGGCAGCGCCCTGGCCGCCGGCAGCAGCGCCGCACTGGCTTTCACCACCACCCAGACCGCGGCCGCCGCAGGTGCGCTCTCCTGGATGATCGCCGAGTGGATTCATGCCGGCAAGCCGAGCGCCCTGGGTGCCGCATCGGGCATCGTCGCAGGTCTGGTGGTCATTACCCCGGCCGCCGGTTTCGTGACTCCCGGCTGGGCGCTGGTGATGGGATTGACCGCCGGTCCGGTCTGCTACGGCGGTGTATTGCTCAAGCACCGGCTCGGTTACGATGATTCTCTCGATGCTTTTGGTGTCCATGGCGTCGGCGGGGCCTGGGGGGCCATCGCGACCGGTATCTTCGCGACTGTCGGTGCCACCGGCCTGATCGCCGGCAACCCCTACCAGGTCTGGGTCCAATTTATCGGGCTGGCGGCAACTGGCGTTTACGCCGTGGTTGTGACCCTGATTCTTCTTTTTGTTCTCAAGCACACCATGGGCCTGCGGATCAACGAAGAGGACGAGTTCAAAGGACTCGACCAGACCGCGCATTCGGAAACCGGTTACAACCTGTTCTAATTGCATTCGTTTATGCATCTCTGGAAAACAAAAAATGCGCTGCCATTCGGCAGCGCATTTTTTTGTTGGGGCTGACTGGGTTTACTTGCTCAGCAGCAACAGATTGTAAAGTTTGCCGGCTTCGCCGGGGTTTTCACCGACGCAGTATAGGAAGTTTTTTCCTGTGCCGTTGACGTCCGTGTTGGCTGCACAGTGCAGATCGCTGCCGTCAATCGTCGCGTTGACAAAACCGTTCGAAGGAATATTCAACCCAAGGCCGCCGCCGGAATAGCTGATTGCGACCGTCCCCGGGTCGAGGGTGTTGGTATCGACGTTGGTGATTTCCTGACCGGTGCCGGTGCCGCCGGAAAGATTGACATAGACCGGGAACAGGTTATCGCCGTTTGCCGTCGAGGTTTCGAACACCAGGCCGATGTATTGATCATCAATGGAAGCCAGATTTTGCGCCTGCATGGCGACGATATAATTGTCGTCGGTTTTATCGGCCGTAGTGGTCCGACCGGTATGGACAATCGCCGCGCCGATCTGGGTCAGATACATCCGAGCGTCGGAAACGTCAGCGGTCCCATCGCTACAGGAGAAGGTTCCAAGAGGGTTCGGCCAGGTTCCGAAGGCGGCCGCGCCGAGAGAATACATCGAGGGGAGCTCGGCATCTCCGGTGGTGCTGTTATAATTAAAAGTTCCAAAGATGTCATTCCCGATATCAGTATTTTTGTTAGCCATGATCCAGTTGGCGGTAATATCCGTTTGCGGGCACTCCCCTTTTTTCACCGCCGAGATGATCTGGGTGCCGTTAAACGGCTTCAGCAGGAAGACTACGCCCGGAATATCGACCGCATAGCCGGACGAGCCCACAGCCACCGAACCTGCATCGCTGGTCGTCGTGACGGTCAGCCTCTTGAAGCCGGCAGCTGTCGTCGACCAGGTCCCGGAAACGCTTAAGTCCGGGTTGGCGTCGGTTTCAGTCGCTTCGAAGCTGCCATCATCATACAGGTTGAAGGTCCAGGATGAACCGGGGCCGGTATATGTATTGCCGGATTTCGCGCCGCCGCTTCCGCTGCCGCCGCAGCCGGCAACGATTATGGATACCAGCAGTGAGATGATCAGTCCTGAAATTGTCCACTTTTTCATTTTTGCCTCCAATGGTTAAAGACTTTTACCAGAAGCAAAATAATTACAAAGTGTTAATTTTCTGTCAAGGTAAATTTAATATCTTTAATTATTTTGTGGGAGCTGCGAGCGGGCTGTGTCGCTGCGCAGAAAAGAGAGGCATGCTTCAAGCGCGGATTCAAACGCGTCAGAGGTTGTGCTGCTCAATTGCTCGCTAAAAGAGAAGTCTCTCCCCGGCAGGGTCAGCAGCCAACCGGGGAGGGGGCGCCCGTAAAGGTGTTCGGCGCTGTGCAGCAGAATGTCCGGTTGCAGCTGATGGCCAAAGCTGCTTTGCACGCTGTCCTTTGGCAGGGGGAGAATTTCCGCTGCTGAGTGTTGCTGCCGTTTGACGTCGACGAACAGCGCGCGGGTGATCTCCGGTCTGCTTAATTCGAGCGCCAGTTCCGGTGTGAGTTGATGCACGGTGATAATGCGGGCGAAATCGGGCGCGAGCTTCGTGCGGAGCTGCTCAACAAAAATCGGCCCTGCGCCATCGTCCCCCCGCAAGGGGTTGCCGTAGCCGATAATCAGCCACATCAGCCGCGCTGTACCTCGTCAATCAGCTCGCCAGCGGCGGAGAACAGCTGTACCTGCATCGGCATGCGGCCGGCTTCGTGAGTTGAGCAGCTCAGGCAGGGGTCGAAGGCGCGGATGCCGTGCTCGACACGGTTGAGCAGCCCCTGGTCGAGCTTGTTTCCGCTGATGAAGCGTTCGGCGATCTGTTTGACGGTGCGGTTCATGGCAGAGTTGTTCTGCCCGGTGGCGATGATCAGATTGACATCTTCGAGGATGCCGTTGTCATCGACCTTGTAATGATGGAAGAGGGTGCCGCGCGGCGCTTCGCTGACGCCGATGCCGACATTCTGATTCACCCCGGCCTGACTGCGGATGTGGTGATCGATGAGGATTTCGTCGGCGAGGATCTCCTCGATCTTTTCCAGCGAGAAAAGGATCTCGATCAGCCGGGCGTAGTGATAGTAGAAGCTGCCGCTGACCGGCTTGCCCTGGCCGCCGTAGTGGCGGAACTGGCGCAGCTCGCGGTCGGCCTTGGGCGTACCGGCGAAGTCGCAGACGTTCAAGCGCGCCAGCGGCCCGACCCGGTACATCCCCTTTTCGGGGCCGAGCGGTTTGTAGTAGGGAAACTTCAGATAGCTCCAGGGCTGTTCGGCTTCGGCGATCAGCTCCTGGTAATCTTCCGGCGCCGCTCCGTCCTCGAGAATCTTTCCTTCGCTGTCGATGACACGCAGCTTGCCGTCGTAGTGCTCAAGACCCCCCTCTTCGTTTACCAGCCCCAGGTAGAGGCTCGGGAAGTCGCCGTAGGCGTCGATCTCGTCGGCGAACTTATCCAGCGCATCCTTCATCAGGTCGAGGGCCATGTCGACGGTGGTGTACATCTCCGGAAGTTGCTTGAGCAGCTCACTCTTCTGCTCAGCCGAGAGCGATTTGCGCACGCCGCCCGGAACCGCCCAGGAGGGGTGAATGCTGCGGTCGCCGAGCATGCGGATCACCTGCTGGCCGAAGGCGCGCAGGCGGATGCCGGCGCGGGCCAGCTCGGGGTGTTCGGCGATCAGTCCGGCCATGTTCCGCTTGGCCGGGTCGGCGTCCATGCCGAGCACCAGGTCGGGCCCGGAGAGCAGGAAAAAACTGAGCGCGTGGCTCTGCACCAGCTGTCCGTGATTCATCAAGCGGCGCAGCGCGACCGCCGGGGCCGGGGTGCGTACGCCAAGGATCGCGTCGCCGGCCTTGCTCGAAGCGAGCAGGTGGCTGACGGGGCAGATGCCGCAGACCCGGGCGGTGATGCCGGGCATCTCCCAGAAGCTGCGGCCGACGCAGAACTTTTCGAAGCCGCGAAACTCGGTGACGTGAAAACGGGCGTCGGCGACCTTTCCGGCGTCGTCGAGCTGTATGCTGATCTTCGCGTGCCCCTCGATGCGGGTAACGGGTTCTATGGTAATGGTCTTGGCCATGGATTGACTCCTGAAGTGTTCAACCGAAGGTGCGCATCTGCGGTTCGAGATTGACTTCGCGCCCCTCGAGCAGGGCGGTCAGAGTTGCAGCGATCCGTTCCGGGTCGGGCGGGCAGCCGGGCAGATAAACATCGACGGTAATCACCTGGTGCAGCGGCAGGGCCTTTTTCAGCAGCGCCGGCAGCACTTTGAGAGACTCTGCGCCGATCGGCGCCTGGGCCTCGTGGTAAACGGCGGTCAGCAGGTCCTTGACCGGAATCCGGTTGCGCATGCTGGTGACGTTACCGGTCACCGCACAGTCGCCGAAGCTGATCACCAGCTTGCTGTTGCTGCGGATCTGCCGCGCCAGCTCAAGGTTCTCGACGTTGGTGACCGCCCCTTCAACCAGGCAGAGGTCGACATCCTTGGGGAACTTCTTGGCGTCGACCAACGGGCCGTAGACGATCTCGACCTGTTCGGCCAGATCGATCAGCAGCTCATCGAGATCTAAAAAGCTCATGTGGCAACCGGAGCAGCCGCCAAGCCAGGCGGTCGCCAGACGGATTTTTTTATTTGCTTTGGCCATGTTCTATCTTTCTGCGCGTTTCAGCGCCGCCACTGGTTCTTTTCCCGCCCGTCGAGAATCCGGCGCAGGAAGCGGGCTTCCTTTTTCATCTCGCCGACCGCGACCCCCTTGTCGAACAGGGCGCCGGTCGGGCAGACCTCGACACACTTGCCGCACTCGGTGCAGCTTTCGCTCTGCCCCCAGGGGCAGTTCAGGTCGGTGATCACCCGGCTGTTGATGCCGCGCCCCTTGACGTCCCAGGTGTGCGCGCCTTCCACCTCGTCGCAGACCCGCACGCAGCGCAGGCAGAGCAGGCAGCGGTTGTGGTCGACGCCGAAGCGCTCGTGGCTGGTGTCCATGTCGAGCTCTGGGTTCAGGTAGTCGTAGCGGACGTGATCCATCCCCAGCTCGGCGGCCAGCGTCTGCAGCTCGCAGTGCTCGTTGCTGACGCAGACCGCGCAGGTGTGATTGCGTTCGGCAAAGGTCAGCTCAAGGATCATCTTCCGGTAGCGGTCGATCTTGTCGTTGTGGGTGGTGACGACCATGCCTTCGGTTGCTTCAGTCGTACAGGCGGGGAGCAGGCGCGAGCTGCCGGCTACTTCGACCAGGCAGAGGCGGCAGCCGCCGCGGGTGCTTAGGCCATCCAGGTGGCAGAGGGTCGGGATCTGGATGCCGTGATCGCGGGTCGCCTCGAGGATCGATTGTCCGGTGCGGGCGCTGACCAGCTCGTCGTTGATTGTCAGAGTGATAACCGGCATCAGATTTTCTCCTTGAAGATGGTCAGCTCTTCAACGTGCTCCGGCAGCTTGAGCAGCGGGATCTGGTCGAGCTGACAGACCCCGGCCGGGCACTGATTGTCCTTGATATGCGCCAGGTACTCGTCGCGGAAGTAATGCAGCGTGTTGAGCACCGGGTTGGGCGCGGTCATCCCCAGGCCGCAGAGGCTGGTCTCCTGCACCAGGCGGCAGAGTTCCTCAAGGGTCTCCAGGTCGTTCGGCATGGCGCTGCCGTCGGTGATCCGTTTGAGCAGTTCGAGCATCTCGACGGTGCCGACCCGGCAGGGGACGCACTTGCCGCAGCTCTCGTCCATGCAGAACTCCATGAAGAACTTGGCGACGTCCGGCATGCAGCTGGTTTCGTTCATGACGATCAGCCCGCCCGAGCCCATGATCGAGCCGAGCTTCTGCAGGCTCTCGTAGTCGACCGGGGTATCCAGGTGCTCGGCCGGGATGCAGCCGCCGCTCGGGCCGCCGGTCTGTGCGGCCTTGAATCTGCCGCCGTCCGGCAGGCCGCCGCCGATCTCGAAGACGATGTCGCGCAGGGAAATCCCCATCGGCACTTCGATCAGGCCTGAGTTGACCACCTCGCCGCAGAGCGCGAAAACTTTGGTCCCTTTGCTCTTCTCGGTGCCGAAGCTGGCGAACCAGTCGGCGCCCTGGTCCATGATCGGTGCGACGTTGGCGTAGGATTCGACGTTGTTGATCAGGGTCGGGTAGCCCCAGAGACCTCTCTGGGCCGGGTAGGGCGGGCGCGGGACCGGCTGGCCGCGACGGCCCATGATCGAGGTCATCAGCG
>CALZHR010000013.1 GCA_945787335.1 uncultured Desulfuromonadales bacterium | reverse complement strand
TGATCGACCAGGAGTGAGCCCAACGCGTTTTCACCCCGATTGCAGCTGAATGACATCTTAAATAAAGAGAGAGAAGGAGGAAACACCCTATGCTTAGCGACATCGATGTAAAGAATGCTCTGATCCGCTCGGTTCAGACCGAAAAGAATGCGATGAATTTCTACCAGATTGCGGCCAAGCAGATGAAAGACGCTGATGCCGTGAAGACCTTTGAACTGCTGGCCCGCGAAGAGCGTGAGCACGCCAAGCACTTCTTCGACCAGTACGATGGCGACGACCTGCCGTCCTTCGAAGAGTTCATCGCTGCCGAGCCCGACCAGGAAGGCGAGTGGCTGTCAGACCTCGACAAGGCGCTGCTGTCGAACTTCAACGACCGTAAGGCGATGGAACTGGCGATGGAAAAAGAGAAGCGGCTCGAAGAGAGCCTGCGCGAGATGGCTGCCAAGATCGAAGATGCCGATGTCCGCGCGATCTTTGAAGAGAACGCCAAGTCGACCCACAATCACTACATGCTGATCGAGTCAGAGTACGCACGCCTGATGGGCATGCCGCACGAAACCGATATCGATACCTTCGTTCGCGAATAGTCTCGACAGCAACGGATAAGTCAAAAAAGGCCCCGCATCGTTGCGGGGCCTTTTTTTGTCAGCGCTTTTGTTGTGGTCCGGGCAGTTTCAGCTGACTCCGATTATGTGACAGCTGACTGTGTAGGGTTAAAAAAGCGCGGCGTTTCAGATTGTACTGAAACGCCGCCTCATAGGCTGCCAACAGCTGCCATGGGCGTACTGAACAGGCTGCATAAGCCCTCAAGGTTATTGCTCCGCTCAGGCGAGATCGAAACGGTCAAGGTTCATCACCTTGTTCCACGCCGCGACAAAATCGTCCAAAAAGCGTCGCTGGGCATCCTCGCAACCGTAGACTTCCGCCACGGCCCGCAGTTGGGAGTGTGAACCGAAGATCAGGTCGACCCGGGTGCCGGTCCACTTGAGTTCGCCGCTCTCGCGATCACGCCCCTCGAACAGATCGTCGGCTTGCGAGGCCGCCTGCCACGTGGTCCCCATGTCGAGCAGATTGACGAAAAAATCATTGCTGAGCGCCTCTGGCCGCTTGGTGAAGACGCCGTGCGGGGACTGTTCGAAGTTGGCATTCAAGACGCGCAGGCCGCCAACCAGAACCGTCATCTCGGGAGCGGTCAAGGTCAGCAACTGCGCCCGATCGATCAACAGCTCCTCAGCCGATACGCTGTACTTGGCTTTCTGGTAGTTACGGAAGCCGTCCGCGGCCGGCTCGAGCGGGGCGAAAGAGTGCGCGTCGGTCTGCTTCTGCGAGGCATCGGTGCGGCCCGGGGCGAAGGGAACGGTCACAGCGTGACCGGCATTCTTCGCCGCCTGCTCGACAGCTGCGCAGCCACCCAACACGATCAGGTCGGCGAGCGAAATCTGCTTGCCGCCTGACTGCGCGCTGTTGAACTGCATTTGCACCTCTTCCAGGGTCTGCAGCACCTTCTGCAGCTGGGCCGGCTGATTAACATCCCAGTCCTTCTGCGGGGCGAGGCGGATGCGCGCCCCATTTGCCCCGCCGCGCCTGTCGGAGCCGCGGAAGGTGGAGGCCGATGCCCAGGCGGTGGAGACCAGTTGGGAGATCGACAGGCCCGAAGCCAGGATATTGCCCTTGAGGTCGGCGATGTCCTGCGCGTTGATCAG
>CALZHR010000012.1 GCA_945787335.1 uncultured Desulfuromonadales bacterium | reverse complement strand
GGCCTCTTCAGGTACGCCGATCTTCCGGTAAGCGATCGCCAGATTGATGTAAGGCGCGGTAATTCCAGGTGGGCTGTCGATCAGTTCTTCCAGTAACTCGATCGCCGGCTCGTAGTCGCCGCTGTGCAGATACCCCACCGCCTGGTCAAAATCGCCGCGCAAGTCGGCATCCAGGTCGGCTTTTTCGCTTAGAATGAAGCCCTTGCGGCCGTCCTCGAATCGGGTCACGCTCGGTCCGTCCGGAATTCGCGGCGCCTCGGTTCTGGGCTTCGATACGACATCGCCGCCAGCAGCACAACCGGCCAGCAACAGCACTAAACTCAGCAGCAGTCTATTCATCAGTGTCCTCGCTTGACCGTTCCTCTTTAGAGCCATCCGCTTCCAGCACAGCTTGCTGAACAGCGGCCTGCTCGCCGGAAGCAGCCACGTCCTCTGGGCCACTGATCTGCTCCGCTGCCACAGTTTCAACCTGCGCCGCTGCCTGCCTTTCGGGGGTAATTTCCGCTGGCGGAGCAACAATTTCGAAACGGTAGGAATCGATCGACGTGATAATCGCGCTCTCGGTCTCCGGTTTGGCGTAGCGGGCCGGGAGAAAGACAGCCAGCCGCGCCAGGCTTTTGTCGATCCACTGGTTGTAGACGCCCACGGAAATCAATTCGAGATTGCTTTCATGCACCGCAATGGCCCGCTCTTCAAACGGATAAGCCTGCTCCTCGATAGCCAGCTCATATTCCTCCAACTCAAGGGCACTCAAATCGTCCGGCCGCTCGGACCCCAGCAGCGCTTCGCTGAAATGGGCATAGATCTCGGCCAGGTAGAAAGTTGCCGCGGCGGTCACTTCGCCGACCTCGTAATCGAGCAGCTTGTTGAACTTTTTGCTTGCCGCCTTCATCCGCTGCTGCTTCTTGCGCAGATTGGTTTTAAACGGCTTGGCCAGCTCAATCGCCAGGAAGCTCTCATAGCTCCCCTCGGCCAGCACCAGAGCCGCTTTGGCTGCCAGATAGCGAGTTCGGTCGGTTCGTTCCGGGCCCGCGGCAGCATCGATGGCGACAATCCGCCGCAGTTCGTCCAGGTAATCCTGCCGGTGCAGCGGTTTGAGGATTCCGGCAATTTTGTTGCGCGTCTCCAGGTTGATTCCGACCGGCTTAGGGAAGTAATCAACATAGCGCTGATAGACCTCCAGCGCCCGCTCGCCGCCGCTGGCCTGTTCATGCAGCTCCGCCGCCGTCAGCAGGGCTTCGCGCCGTACCTGGTCGTCATCCGACTCCCGTTCGATCTGTTCGAATTCAGCGGCGGCCAGGGACAGCTTGCCGTCCTCACGGTAGACGAAAGCGATCTTCTTGGTCACCTCAGGCTGCAGATCGTGACCCGGGAAGTTGTCGCGGAAGCCGGTCAGCACGGTCGCCGCCCGAGCCCAGTCCTGCAGCTGGATCAACGCCGCAGCGGCGTCATATTCGGCCGTCGGCCTGATCCCGGAGCTCGAGGCGATGACGGCAATGCGCAAAAAATGTTCCGCCGCCGTGGCAAAATCCTCGCTGTCCCTGGCCTGTTCGCCCTGTTTGTAGATCGCCGCCGCCAGGTTATCGATCAGCTCGGCTCGCGAGTCGTCCTGCTCGGGGAGTAGCTCCAGCGTCTCCAGGTAGGCGGTTTCGGCTTCAGGGTAGGCTTCAAGCTCATAGGAGGAATGGGCCACCACCAGCCAGGCGGAACGTTTGACATTCACCTCGGCGGCCGGGAAAACCTCGATCAGCTGCTGCGCTGCCGCCAGGGCCCGCTCATGTTCGGCCATGGCGTAAAGATCGTCCGCCGCCGCACCCAGCACGACGGGCGCTTTCTCATGTTCGGGGAAGGTCTCGGCAAAGCTCAGCGAGCTGCGCACCACCTCCTGCTTGACCGGCAGCTGGTCATCCTCCGGAGCTCGTTTCAGCTGCTGCCGATAGGCGTAAACCGCCGCATAACCGGCCTTAGAGGATTGTTCATGCGGTTCGTAGCTGTAGGCGGTCTTTTCGTATTCAACCGCCGCCGCGGCAAAGGAACGGTTTTCCAGCAGCAGGTCAGCCAGCTGATAATTGATCGCCGGGCTCTCTTGCTGCTTCGGGAAGGAGACGAGGAACTCCCGGTACCAGTGCTGCGCCTCGCTGAAGTTGGCCGGTTTCTGGTCTTTCCGTTTCGGATTCTGGTAGAGGGCGTGGTAATGGTTGGCCAGATCGGTCAGGTTGCTTTTCAGGTAAGCGATCACTTCCGGCCGCTCTTGCGGCTCAAAATACTGCCAGTATTCAGCCGTCAGGCCATAGTTCGCTGCAAAGGATTTCTTTGCTTCGATCACCAGACTGGGGAAACCACCGGCGGTATTGATCTCGACGATACGGATGTCATAGAGCGGCGATTTTTTGTGAAACGGATTGCGACTGACAAAGGCGCTGTAGGCGGCCACGGCATCACTGTAACGGCGCTTGGTGAAATAGTATTCAGCGAGATTGTTATAGACCCTGTCCTCATAGGCGCGCTGGCCGAAACGGGAGAAGTAGTCGATCACCGACTCGGCTCCACCGAGATAGGAAAAACCGAGGCTGATGACGCGGAAAGTGTCTTCGGTGCGCTTGCGCTCCGGCTCGTCTTCGGTCTGCTCGAAGTCGTAGCCCACCGACAGCTTGTAATCGAGCAGGGCGATAAACTTGTGCTGCGCTTCTTCGTAAAGCTCCTGTTTATAGAAGGTCCAGCCCAGCTTGTAGAGCGCCAGCGGATAATAGGAAGAGCCAACGCCGATAGTCACAATACTGCTATAGGCATCCTCGGCATCGAGAAATTTCCGGTGGACAAAGAAGTGCTCGGCACGCCGGAACTGGACTTCGTCGAGATAGCGGGATTGCGGGTACTCAGAGACCAGCCGCTGCATGACCGCCATCGCCTCTTCGATCCGGCCAAGCTCTTCGTAAGCGCGGGACATCTGGTAAAGGACCTGATCGTTGCGCGGGTAAAGCGGGTACTCGCGCAGCAGCTTTTGATAAAGCGCGATCGCCTCGAGCGGACCGGCCTTTTCCAGATCGTCGAGCGCCGGATCCCCTGAGGAATCGGCCGCTGAACCAGCGGGCAGCGGCTGATTGAGCGTCGCCCGCTGTTCAAAATCACTGACCGGCTCGGTTTCTGCCGGGACGCTCTCCGGCTGCGGCGCCGTCAACAAGACATCCGGGCGCGGCGCCGCTTCGGGAGCGGCCAATTCCGGCCCTTCAGTGACTGCCGGTGCCGCATCGCTGATGTAACCGTATTCCTGCTCAACCTTCAGGTCAGCCAGCCGCCGGATCGCCTCGGGAGCCATCGGCGAGTCTTGGGTTTCCTGCAGAAACCGCTGATAACTCGCCATCGCCTGTTCGAGACCGCCATCAATCTTTGCATCGCTGATTTCGACCCGCTGATTGCGCAACTGGGCGATGGTTCCCTGCTTGTCGAGCGAAGAGCAGGCGGCAAGCAGCGGTGGCAAGGCGATGAGTAAAAGCAGCAACCGGTTCATTGTACATCCTCCCGCTGCTCTTTATTACGTGCGGCACGGTCAAAACTGTCCGCCATGGCGAAGCGCGCCTTGACCTGGAATTCTTCCAGCCGCTCGCGGCGCTGGCTCAGTTCGTTGACCGCCAGCACTTCCAGCAGATGTCCTTGTCGGGCCATCAGGGGCTGCACCTTTTCCAGAGCCGCAGCAATGCGGATGCGCTGGCGACGGATCGAGTCATCATAGCCCTGGTAGCTTTGCGTGGCGGCCTGGCGGACGCGCACAAACGAATCATACTGCTGCTGCAGGAGCTCGATATCCAGACTCAGGTCTTGCAGATTATGGTGAGCGTCAGTCAGACGCTGGTCATATTCGGTCCGGATGTTCCAAATCAGGACCCCTTTCAGCCGCTCGATCCGCTCATCACTACCGTCGAGGATATCCGTGCTGCCGGAACTCACGGCCTGTTCAAGCAAGTCAAGGCGCTCCAGGGAAATTCTTTCCTCGGCCGAGGCCAGGTAATCGGGCTGCGGCGCCACCAGCATGCTCTGCAACCGCTGTTCAATGCGTTCCCGCTGTTCGAGACGCAGGCGCATCTGTGAATCGAGCAGGCGGAAAGTATTGTCGATTTCCGGCAGCAGCGGCTGGTAGTAGGCACGGCGCTGCGCAATCAGCTCTTCGAAGGCGTCCAGGTCCCCGCTCCAGCCTTCCAACTTGCGGCGCAACTGCTCCAGGTCGAGGTAGTTTCTCAGCGATTCCTGGAAGTCGTGCGAGGCCATCAGATCGAGCAGGTAGTAAGTTTCCGGAGCCTCCGGCAGTTCGCGCAGTTTG
This sequence comes from uncultured Desulfuromonadales bacterium, assembly GCA_945787335.1. Lineage (GTDB taxonomy): Bacteria > Desulfobacterota > Desulfuromonadia > Desulfuromonadales > Geopsychrobacteraceae > Malonomonas. Next base: position 10,853 of record CALZHR010000012.1, on the reverse strand, counting down.
ACTACCCAGTTGGTATCTTGCTTCAGCTCCTCCCGGCGCAGAGCAGCAAGGAATCGGCCTTCCCGAATACTCTTGATCGAGGCACCGAGCTTGTCGATTTCGCCGCCGAAGGCTTGCAGGGCGTGGCCGTAGAGCAAGGCCGCCTTGCTGTAGACTCCCAGTTTCCCGTAAGCGTAGGGCAGGGCGAGAAGTGCCTCCTGTACCGCCAGGTCGGTTACCGCGCGCGCGGCCAGCAGTGTCCAGGGAACCAGGGCCTGTTCATAGCGCTCTGCCGAGGCATCGGCCCAACCCGAACCGAGCAGGGCCCGGTTGGAAAAAACCCCCTCAAGACGGACCCGGTCAAGCGCCAGCTTGGCCTCATCGAAATCCTTTTCGCCCAGCAGCCGGTCGCCGAGGACCAGATTCGCCTTATCCCTGATCGCCAGGGACATCGAGCTGTCGCTGGCAAGCTGGCCGCTTAGATTGAGATGCTTGCGGCCTTGCTGCTCCTCGCCAAGTCTAAGTAAGGCGATCCCCAGGTTGTAGCCGGCGAAGCCGGTCAGACTCTTGACATCCTCAAGCTCCTGCAGGATCGGCACGGCCTCGGCATCCCGGCCATTGGCCATCAGCACCTGTGCGTGTAAAAACGCCAGATCGTCGCGGAGGACTTCTGAAACAGTCCCGCTGATCCGCTCCAGAGCGTGCAGGGCATTGAGCGGCTGGGCTTTCTGCAAATAGATCCTCGCCAGGCGATAGATCGCCTCGTTGCGCACCTCTTCGGCGACATTGCCGTTGATGACCGCGCTGATGGCGCGACCGGCGCGCTGGTGCATCCGGTAGGCCAGTTCGAAATCGCCGACCGCGAACTCGGCCAGTCCGAGGTGCGGATACAGGGAGTCAAGCTGCGGCTGGTCGAGCTGATAGTGTAGCGCCAGTTCGCCATCGAGCCGGGTAATGGCGTCGAACCATTCATCCTGAAAAGCGTAAAAAAGGGTCTCGCCGAAATAGAGATCCTGCAGCTTTTGCGGCGCTGTGGTGCTGGCGGCCAGCGCGGATGAGGCCAGCAACCAGAGAGATGTCAGAACAACAACCAGCCGATACATGGTTTACCTGTCACTCAAGGTTATCCCCTGGTCAGCCAGGGTGATGGCAACGAAACTTGGCCCGACAGCCTTATGCACCTGGAAACTTTCCGAGCGCTCGAAAGCACTTCCCCCCTTGGAGAGGCCGCTGATGTTCACCTGCAAGGCGTGCTCGCCGGTTTTGACATTTCCGGTGTAGAGCCGCTGCACGCCTCCTTTCTGCAACGCTTCCAGCTCCTTGAAACTGTAGAGATGGTGGACCACCGGCTCGCCGTCGAGCAGGATATCGACCGCATCGAGTCTGAGCTGTTCACCTTCGGCCAGGGCCAGAAACAACGAAATCTGGCTGTGGGACGGATAGAGCAGCTTCTCTTCCAACTGGTTCAGCTCCACGGCAATAGCAATGACATCGCTCTTGATCTCCTGAACCTGCTCGTCGAGGCCCTTGATCTGCTCCCGACTGACGTCCTGCCCGTAACCGGCACAACTCCAGAGGCAGATAAAAAGTCCCAACATGACTGTTTTCATTACTCTGTTCATCTCTGCAACCTTCCACTTAAGCATTTTTTTGTTTCCTGCCCTGCTGTTCCGACCGGTTAAAACTTCCCGATCAGGTTGATGAACAAGCCCTGGTGCCGGTAATCCAGCTGGGTCAGATCATCGGAAAAATCACTGAAGTTATAACCGCCCCCGACCTTGAGGTGATTGCCCAGATGCCGATACAACGCCAGTAATGCGCCGCTGCGCCGGTCTTGCGCATCAGGCAGGTCGAGCAGGCGCGCTTCCACCAATGCATCCCAGCGATGCAGAACATGCCAGTCGGCACGAACCACGAACAGCTGGGCGCGGCTGTCGAAGAACTCCGGGTCCTCCCGCTCCTGGGCGACCTTGCCAAGGCGATAGGCGTACTTGCCGCCCAGGGTTAATCGGGGGGTAAGATCGTAGGTTAGATCCAGTGCGCCGATGTGGCTATGCTGGATAAAACCGGTAGCGCTTGCCGCTGCAGCATCGCTGGCTGGGAGGTTTTTAAAATAGGTGTACTTGAGCAGGATATTGAGGCGATCGAAACGGACCGGTCGATAGGCGTAGCCGAGGACTGCTTCGGTATAATCGCCGTCAAAGGAGTCGCCCAACGAACTCTCACTCTGCGAATAGTTGAATTTACCGACAATTCGCCAGTCGGGGCTCAGTTGGAACTTGAAACTGTTCTTGAACAGCCAGGTGGTGCGCTTGGTAAAACTGGCATCGCTTTGCTCGCTGTTATCGACCCGGCATTCCAGGCCGCTGGCGATACTCAGTCGCTCAAAACCGTAACCGGCGCTGACGCCCACCGCGGTCCGTTCCAGTTCGGCCGCCGTATCGGGATCCTTGAGGGTACCGACGTCGATATTGGCGCTGAAATTGAGCCGATCGGTCGGCGACAGCTCCACACCGGCGGAATGCACTAGACCGGTGGGGACATCGCCATGGGCATACTGCTCTTCCAGGTAAACGCTGGCGCTGTCGGAATAACGGCTGCGGAAGCCGGAGGTCATATTGCCCTTCCTGGAGAGCAGACCGTTGTCGGAACGTTCGTTCTCCAGCGAGTAATTGACATAGAGGGTGGTTCGGTCGCTGTAGAGGAACTCGGTTCCGAGGCTGGCAGCGCTGCCGAGATCGCCTTCAGACACTTCGCCGAGCAGCTTGAACCGATCTGTCAGCCGCCAGCTGCCGCCGGCGCCGATCCGGCCGTTATCATCGCGGTCGCCGGTCGCTTCAAGCGTTTCCTGGACAAACCCGTAAGCCGTCCAGCTGGCCTGCGAATTATAGCTCACCCGCGCCACGCCATCGATCCGCTTGCCCTCTTCCTGGGTTGCGGGCAGATCCGCAGATTTATCCTCACGGTTATCGATGCGCAGCCCTGAACTCAAGGTCCAGTTCTGAGCCAGCTGGTAGTCGATATTCAGCTCGCCCGACTCAGTCTCGAGTCCATGCTGCTGAACCTGCCGATCCAGCTTCAGGCGGCCCAGCCAACGATCGGCGACCGGCAACTCGAATGTTCCGCCATACTGGGTTGTTTCCTTGTCTGTTAGCTGGCCAGGAGCCGAGTAGCCGGCGGCGAAATCCTGCAGGTAGAAGGATGTCCGGCCGCGCCAGCCAGCGAAAAAATCGCTCAATGCCAGGCTACCATCAACACGGTAGGCGCTGGCCTCGACATTGTCGTTTTCGTCAGGTTCGGAGGTGCTGAAGCTGTAGCCGCCATCATTGGAAGTTGTCGTCGCGATACCTGGTCCCCGGGTGCGACCGGCCTCAAGCTTGAGCCAGGTCGCCGAAGATTTGCGCAGGGTCAAGTCGACTCCCCCCAAATTGTTTTCTTCGCCGCTTTCCTGTTCCAAATTGGCCGTCATACCGAGCCTGAGCTGGTCATTGAGCCAGTAGTGGACCCTGCCACCGCTCACCCAGGTGTCTGGGTCAACAAATCCAGGGGTATATTCGTAGCGAACGACGAGAAAAACCGGATGGCCACTGAACCCATCGGACGCCACCAGCAGATTGTCGTTCGCCGAGGTCGGCAGCACCTCTGACAACAGAATCCGGCCCTGAAGATAGTCGATATCGTAATCAAGCTCCGCCGCCAACGGCTTGCTCCCCAGAACAATCCCGGAATCCTTATCGCGCACTTCGATGCGGATATTCTCGGAGCCCTGCAGAATATCCTGCTGCTGCAGATAAAACAGGGAACCGCCCGAGCCACGGAACTCATCCCGCTCCGCGACGGTGCCCGGATCAGCAGCGAACCCGTCCAACAGCAAGCGCGGCTCACCGAAACTGGTGGTGCCAAGAGTCTGGTAATGCAGATTGGCGCCATACAGATCGCGGTCGACCTGCGCCAGTTCATTGTCCAGATAGCTGACCTTGAAGTTGCCCCAGAGACCGAAGGTCTGATTCTTTTTCATTTTAAGATAAAGCTTACCGCTGGTCGGCGCGGTTTCCTCCAGAGTACTGTCGTCGCCGAAGGTCGGGTAATGGCGATCCGGATCCAATCTGCGGAACAGTGCAGAAGACGACTTATCGATAAAATTGGTAAAGATTTCGTCCATCGGCCCTTCTCTCGTGTCAGCGCTCGCCGTCAGTGACCAACCGTTATCAAACTTGCCGCTGGTGTAGAACGCCAGCCGCCCCTGAATGCTCAGGTCTTCGCTGTAGCGCGGGTTGTCCTGAGAGAGCAGCTTGGCCGGCCCGTTGGTGATGTTGCCGGACAGGGTCTGATCGACGATGCCGACGCTGAACCAGTCACTTTTGCTCATCGCCAGGTCGCGCAGGAACAGATTGCCGTTTCCCGCGGCGTCGAGAACCGCAACTTCAACGGTATGCAGACCTTCCGGCAGGATTTCTTCGGCGATGAAGTTCCCCTGACCATCAACCGGCACGGCATAGCCGGCCAGCCAGACACTGTGACCGTCGGGAACCGCTTGGCCCTGGGCCTGAATCGTCCCGCCGCGTAGTGGAATGTTCTGGCTGGCGATCCGACTGGCGCCGTAACCGGCCAGCAATTCCTTGTGCGGGTTCGCTGCCACTACGTTCGGAGCAACCTGATCGATCAGCCATAAGGGCTGCGGAATCGTTTCATCGAAGCGCCCGTCTTGATCATAAACGCGAACCAGGTATTTGAGGGTCCGGCCCGAAGCGGTATAAGTCTCGAAATCAGGCAGCCAATGGGTTAGCCCGGCACTGTTCATCTCACGAATTGCCAGTGGCGTCTCCCGCACCGATTGCTGTTCAGCGAAGATCCTCACTTCAGCCCGGTCGATAAAGCTGCGGTAATTGGTGTAGAGGCGGAAATCGACCCGGTTTTCCGCGAACGGCGTCTCTGAAACGTCCCGATAACGGACCGAACGCGGCCAGGCGGTGACGTTCAGGCGCGGTTCCTGCTCGAGACTGCTGTGCTTGAAACGGACTTGCGCCCGGTCGAGCGCCAGGTCGGTGCAGCGCTGCACATCCGGGATACTTTTGCCCGGGTCGTCAACCGGTTTTCCGTCAACCGTGATGCGCATCAGGTTCAGGGCAAAGGGGTTTTCCGTTGCCACCTCGCGAACCAGGCGGGTAATCTCCACGCCTTCAAATTCATCCAGGATCAGCAGCTCATCGTAGACGACCTGCACTTCGACCCGCGACCGGTCGGCCTCGATGAACCCGGCGCTGATCACGTCATCGCTCTGCACGTAACCACGCCCTTCAAACTCGGTCTGCGCGTCGGTCAGCCCGAGCCTTTCGCTGACGACCTGCTTGGCGCGACCGGCGCGCACCGTCGACCAGCCGATATCGTCGCCGTAGATCGCCGCCGTCCGGCGACTGAGTCGTTCATTGCTGGTATAGCCGATAAAGCGCAGCCGGACATTGTCCTTATCGGCGACCTCGACCAGCACTTGCCGCAGCTGCTCAATGGTTTCCTCCGGCACGACCGGCTGACCGTTTTCGAACAGGATCGGGCTGATCGCTCCTGAGGGGGACTCGTAAATTCGCGGGACGGTCTCGGCGCCGGCTTCGTCGGGGCAGATCTGCGGCTCGTCAGGAAGGGCCTGCAGGGAATCATCGTGCCAGAATTCCACCTCGATGCGCCGGTTCAGCGCCCGCCCTTTCGGTGTATCATTGGTTGCCGCCGGGCGTGACGCACCCCGACCTTCGCTGGCAACGATGAAACCGGATAAGGCCAGCCCATCCTGAACCGCCAGGGCGACGCGGCGGGCGACCGCTTTCGAGAAACCGAGCTGGTTGCCGTAGATGCGTTGCTGACGCCCGGCCAGGCGGCGGTTGTCGGTGTGAGCGATAAACTTGACGACCAGGTTCTGTTTACCCTGAAGATTTATCCAGGCCTGCCTGACCTGCTGCAGAAAAGACTGTGGAACGCTGAGCTGGTCGGCGTCGTAACGGAGCGGTGCGATCAGGTTTTTAACCCGGGCACGGTGCGCGTAACCTTCCTTGTAGCGTAGCTTGCAAACGGTTTCGGTGCGGCAGACCTTGACCCGGTTGACTTCGCGGGGAACGATCTCTTCTACCGCGACGGTTTTTTCACCGATTTCGTCGTACCAGACTTCGACTTCGACGCGGCGATTGTGCGCTCGCCCCTGCTCGGTGGCATTATCGGCGAGCGGCTTGCTGTCGCCGACACCTTCATAGGAAATCGCTTCGGGAAACAGGTTCAGGGCTTGCTGGCAATATTCGGCGGTGGTTCCTGCCCGCTCGCGGGACAATCCGACATTGTCGCCATAGAGGGTCTGCAAAGCAGCACTGAGCGGCTGGGAATCGGCGTGACCGACAAAATGCAGCCGGACATTGTTTCTGTCGCGCATGCTGTCAAGCAGCTCACGCAGGCGGTTGAGATAAGTTTCCGGAATCTCCGTCTGCCCTTCCGGGAAGCGGATTGGCGGAACCTGGTCGGCCAGTTTAACGGTGTTAACATCCTCGGTAACCGCTTGACGAACCTCGACCTGGTCGCCCTGGTCCTCGGCAAAGATCGCAGGATCGAGAATCCAGGGCGTGGTAGCGAGATCGGTGGACAGATGCATCTCGGTTGCCTTGCCGTAGCTGGACGCCTGGCGTACCCGGACCGGGGATTCGCTAGCATGCAACTCAGCCTCTGTGGCGGCAAAGCTGACCGCCCCGGCCACAAGAATCAGGTTCATGCAGAATATGAGGATACTGCTACTTTTCATTTAGTTGCTGCTTCTACTTTTCATTTAGTTGAACAATTCGGCAGTCATCCCGGTTGCCGCTGCCGGCATCCAGCAAGAGGTTGTCAGCCTCGCTTCAGTGCTGTGGCGGACTGCCGCGCCGCCAGAACACTTCGGTTTCTACCGTCAGCTGGTAGCCTTTCCCATCCCGCTCCCAGAGTTTTTCAATTTCGCCCTTCAGTGCCTTGAGTCGATTTTTCACCAGCTTTTCACTCTCGACATCCGCCAGATACGACAGCCGCAGCACCGAGGGAGAGTCTTTCAGCACCTGCAACAACTCGTCGATTTTTGAGTGCCACTGCAAGCGCAGCAGGCTGTTCTCCGGCTCGAATACGCCGTCAGCGATATCGATGGTGACCACGCGATGGATAGTGGCGCCGAAATTGAACCGCATCAGCTTGCCACGTGTGGCACGCTGGACCCGCGGGTTCTCAGTGACCATGCGATAACCGGTCGGCAAACTGCGATTATCCAGCTTCATAATGAAGTTGCTGCCGCGATCCTCGTCGGGCACCAGCGCACAGGTGATGTGGTAACGCCCATGCTGATCGGTGGTGGCAATCAGCCCGCGCGCCGTCGCCAGGCGCACCCCAGACAGTCCCGGTTCGCCACTGTCCTGCCATCCGTTCAGATTGCGATCGTCGAAGACCTTGCCGATCACATCGGTGCAATCGAAGTCCGGGTCGGGGGTGACCCGCACGGTTGCAGTCGCTTCCCCGGAGACGGCGGTGCCGAGGATGTTATTGAGTACCAGCGCCCGATTGACGTACTTACCTTCGGCAACGCCGGAGCCGACCACTAACAGCAACTTGAGGGTCATAACCTGGTTGGTCGTCAGATCCAGGTCGGACCAGACCAGCTCCAGGCCGTTGCGGACCGGCTCCACTGGCTCGCCATCGAGCCGGGCGCTGCCGGAGACATATTTGAAGCCGGGCGGGAAACGATCGACGATGTTCAGATCCTCGAGCGGCACACCGTAAATATTGGTCAAAGTGATGGTGTAGGGAATCAGGGACCCTTTGCTCACATTGGTCAGGGACGCCGTCTTGGTGATCGCCACGGCGCCGTCCAGAACCGGGTCGATGGGGATGAAATTGTTAAAGATCTGGCTGTGCCCGGGGATGATGCCGTTATTCAGGGTCAGATGCAGGTGGTAGCTGGCACCACCGCTGCCGCCGATGCCGGCGGCGCGGACAACGCTGGCAGCGCTGGCGGGAACCGCTAAGGGCGGTGCGGCGGCCGAGGCGACCACTTCACAGAAATCGGTCGTGGCCGGCACTGCATCAAAACCGCTGCCGGGACAGGTCGGCACGGAAAACGGCTGCGTGCTCGCGTCACTGGTCGCCGGAATGATCAGCGAGGGGGTCGCCAGGTAGCCGGTCGCCGGTGACCTGATATCGATCAGATAGGAGCCGCCCGCCGGACAGGCGGGGTCACTGAAATTGAGGTCGAATTTGTAAAAGCCGCTGGCGACCGTCACCTGGTTCTGTTGCGCGGGGTCAGCAAAGCAGCTGTTCGGCAGCTCTGCGCCAGTGGTGGAGTTGAGCAGCTTCAGCCGGGCGCCGGCCACCGGTTCGCGGGCCACCGAGTTGTAGAGAGTTCCATTCGGCCAGAGCGGCAGGTTCAGATTCTGCAGGTTGCTGCCTTCGGCCACACTGATAGCGCTAATCCGCTGGGGGGCGTCGGAAAAGGGCGAATCGGTGTCGCCGAGCGCAGCGGTGTCTGCTGCGGCACCCGGTGCCGAGAAGCGCAGTTCGTAGAGATCCGTCAGGCTGGCGCTGGTGACCAGGCCGGTGAAGCGATACTGACCGTTGCCATCGGTCGTCGCCGTGGCGACCGGCTGCCCCCCCAGATAGAGGTCAACCGACCAGTCCGGCTGGCTGTTCTCGCTGCCTAGCGCATAGCTCCGGTCAAAATCCGCATCATGCCAGACCTGACCGTTGAGCGCTGCGCTGCCCGGAGTACCGCCGACATCGAGGGAGACAGCGGCGCTCGCAGTCTGCGGCGGAGTGTTCCAGCTGACCACAGCGCTGTTGGTGATGGTCGTCCCATAGGCAAGGGTCGGGTTGATCTGGACCCGGAACCGCACCACGAAACTAGACCCCGGGGGCAGATCGCCATAGTTGGCGGCATAATCAGCGCTGAGCAGACCAGCGGCAAATGACACTCCGGCGGGATTTCCGTTCATGCTCGCCGAACCGGCCAGGTAGGTCAGCTGATTGCCCAGGGGCGGGTTGAGATCGTCGCTGACCACGACCAAGGTTGCCGGCAAACTGCCGATATTGGTAACCCGGATCTGGTAAGCCAACTCGGCGCCCGGTTCGGCACTGGCACCGTTGACAACCGAGACACTCTTGCTTACGGCGAGCAGCTGGACGTCACCGACCGCGATAATGGTGGGTTGAAAACCGTTGCCGGCCAAACCGTCGGCATCTGTCAATCCCGGCACCAGTTCAGCGCTGTTGACCGTCCCCTGGTTGCTGATCAGGGTCCCGATTGCCACCCCGGCGTTGACCTGAACCTCGAAGCTGATCTCGGCGCTTTGCCCCGGTGAAATAATCCCCGCGCCCGGATTGTCGCTGGAATTGACCGGCAGCCCGGCGATCAGCGGCGAGATGCCGCCGTCCGCTCCGAGCGCCAGGCCGTTTAGCCGCAGGGAATCGGCGACATAGAGGGTATGGTTCGGCACGCTGTCGATGAACGTGACCGCCGTAGCCGGAATCGCCCCGGAGTTATTGATAACAATCCGGTAGCGCAGCACGTCACCCGGATCGACGATCCCCGCGGAACCGTTGTCGGTCAAGATCTCGACGGTTTTCTGCGCGTATAACAGCGGCAAGTTCCCGACCAGGTTACGGGTCGGATCGTTCACTGCCGGGGTCGTTGGGTCATCGGACGGCTGTTCCGGGAAAGGCCCGCTGCCGGCACCGTCGCCGTTGACAAAAGCCTGATTTTCGATGATCAAACCGTCCATGGCGTCCGCAGCGACCAGCACCTCGAAAGAGACCGTGGCGACGTTGCTTTCGCCGGCCGACGCGTCGGCCCGCAGGTAACCGGGGGTACTGTTTTCCGCGGCGTTGACCAGGATGCCGTCTTGCAGCGGGTTGACGCCGGGAGCAGGGTCGGCCACGGCAACGCCGTTCAGACTGGTGCTGCCCGCCAGGTAACTGGTGTTGGCCGGGGTGAAATCCTGCAGCAGAACATCGACCGCGTCCTCGCTGCCGATATTATTGACGCTGATGGTATAGCGCAGCCTCTCGCCGGCCAGCAGCACGGTCGGATCAGCGTCCAGGATGGTCGAGGTTTTCAGCACCTCGAACGCCGGCGCCGAGCTGATCAGGGTTGCGGTCGGATCTTCCGCACCCGGCAGAGCCGGGTCGTCATCATCACTGAGCCGCAACGGCTGTCCGCCAGCAGTTAATTCTGCCTGGTTCAGCACTTGCGTGCCACTGGTGATGGCTGGCGCCAGCTGGACGCGAAACTCGACACTCTCGGTTCCGCCCGCAGCCACGCTCAGGTCGCGGATATCGACCAGCCCGGTACCCTTACTGCCGCCGTTGGGATCGGTGGCGGTAACGTCAGCTCCGGCCGGAACCGAAATCAGGCTGAGGGTGCCGGGGACAAAGTAACGTGGCTCCGTCGCTTGCAGACTCTCAAGCTGATCAACGATCGCTAGGTCAGCAAGGGTGACCGTACCGGTATTGGTGATCTCCAGCCGGTAGCGCAAAAGCTCCCCCGGGCTTGCCGTGGCACCATCTCCGCCGCTGGTGACATTAAACACCGATTTGCGGAATTCCAGGCTGCTGACAACATTAAGGGTCGGGTCATCAACAGCAGCGGTAGACGGGTCATCGGACAGCTGCTGCGGAAAAGCGCCGCTGCCAATGCCAGCACCGTTGACAAACCCCTGATTCGAGATAACGGTGCCGCTGGCCGTTGCCGCATCGACCTGCACAGTAAAGCTGACGGTCGCGACATTATCGGCGTTAGCGGCAGTATCGGCACGCATCGCCCCGGCGATCGGATTTTCAGGTGCGTTGATCGCGATGCCGCTCTGCAGGGGTGAGACCCCCGGAGTCGG
>CALZHR010000011.1 GCA_945787335.1 uncultured Desulfuromonadales bacterium | reverse complement strand
CTGGATGACCTGCGGGCGATCCCCTGGGGCTTCGGCTGGATTCAGAGCCGCCTGCTGACTCCGGCCTGGTTCGGCGTCGGCAGCGCCTTCGAGCAGTTCGCCGCTCGCGGGCCAGCAGAATGCAAGCTGTTGCGGACGATGATGCGCCGCTTCCCCTTCTTCTTCGACATGATCCGCAATGTCGAGATGGCCCTGGCCAAGGTCGACCTGCCCCTGGCCCGGCAGTATTCGGAGCTGGTGACCGACAGCGCTCTGCGCGAACGGGTCTTTGAGATGCTGGTGGATGAGCTGCAGCGGACCCGGCGGATGCTGCTTGAGGTCACCGGTCAGGACCGGTTGCTGGCGACCAACCCCGACCTAGCTCACAGCCTGCGTCTGCGCAACCCCTACGTCGACCCGATGAGTTTGATCCAGATCGAGTTACTGAAGCGGAAAAGAAGCGGTCAGGAGAGCGAAGAGTTGAATTACGTGCTGGCCGCAACGATCAACGGCATCGCCGCCGGGTTGCGCAATACGGGGTGAGAAGGATTATTCTGCGGCGCGGAAATCGGCGATCTGCAGCTGCACCGAGCTGTTGCCGCGGAAGGTATTGATCCCCGGCCGGTAGAGCAGGTCGATCTCGCCGGAGAGTTCCTGGTAGCGCTCCGCCATGCCGAAGGCGATGCAGGCGGCGCGGCAGCCGTTCTGTTCGACGTCGAACTTGAGATGCTTCTCTCCCAGAACCCTGGGCGCCAGCACCTGACAGCCACGGCTGACAAACGCTGGCTGCGGGTTGCCGGCACCGAAGGGGTTGAGACTCTCCAGCTCGGCTACCTGCGCCATGCTCAGCTCAGCGAGTTGCACTTCGCCATCGTGCGCGGCGCGCGGCAGCAGATCTTCCTCATCCAGTTCGGCCTTCGCCACCTGTTCTAACAGCTCCGTGAATTGCTCGATATTATCCGCCGCAATCGACAGCCCGGCGGCCATGGCGTGCCCGCCGTAGCCTTCCAGCGGATCGGCACAGCGCTGCAGCGCCTGGAAGAGATGGAAGCCGCTGATCGAACGAGCCGAGGCCTTGCCCTGCGTCCCTTCCAGGGCGATCAGCACCGTCGGCCGGTGATAACGCTCGACCAGACGGCTGGCGACAATCCCGATCACCCCGGAGTGCCAGCGTTCATCGGCCAGGACGATGGAGCAGCACTCCGCCCTGCCCTGCTCTTCAAGCGCGGCGATCGCCTGCTCCAGAGTGCGCTGCTCGATCTGCTGCCGTTCGCGGTTGAAATCGTCGAGCAGTCCGGCCAGCTCGGCCGCTTCCTGCGGATCCTCGCCGAGCAGCAGCTTGACGCCGAGGGCGGCGTCCTCCAAACGACCGGCGGCATTCAGCCGTGGCGCCAGCCGAAAGCCGACCACGCCGCAGCTGACCTGCTTGACCTCGGCGACCTTTTTCAGCGCGGCGACCCCGGGGCGTGATCCCTGCTCAAGCAGCTGTAGCCCGGCCCGCACCAGGATGCGGTTGACGCCCCCGAGCGGGACAATGTCGGCGATCGTGCCGAGCGCCACCAGGTCGAGTCCGCGACGCAGGTCCGGCTCCGGATGGCGGTTGAAGTAACCGTTCTCGCGCAGGCGGCGGCGCAGCCCGACCAGCAGAAAGAAGGCGACCCCGACCCCGGAGAGCTCTTTGAAGGGGAAGCGACAGTCGGGCAGATGCGGGTTGACCAGCGCCAGGCAGAGCGGCAGCTCCTCCGGCGGCTGATGATGATCGGTGATAATCAGGTCGATCCCCAGCTCGGAAGCCAGGTCGGCCTCTGCATTCGCTGACACCCCGCAGTCGACCGAGACGATCAGCTCGCAGCCGCTGTCCCGCGCCTGGCGGATGGCATCGGATGAGAGCCCGTAGCCATCCTTCAACCGCAGGGGGATATGGTATTCCACCAGCCCGCCCAGCTGCCGCAGGGTTTCGACCAACAGCGAGCAGCCGGTGATGCCGTCGACATCGTAGTCGCCATGCACGGCGATCTTCTCGCCCCGCAGCAGCGCCTGCTCGAGGCGGCCGGTGGCAACTGCCATATCGGGCAGCAGATCGGGGTCGGGCAGCGCCGCCAGCCGCGCCTGCAGAAAGTCCTGGCCGGCTGCCGCGCTGTCGATCCCGCGCAGCAGCAGCGCCTGAGCGGTCAGGTTCTGGACGCCGAGCGCCTGGCCCAGGTTGGCCACCATTCCCGGCGACGGCGCCGCTGCCCGCAGTTGCCAGCGCTTCTGGGTTACCGGTTCCATCCGCTCTCCCGTTCCGTCGGTGGCGCACTGAGCAAAGGCTGAAATTCGATCACCCCCAGCCAATCGTCCAGCCGCCCGTCATACAGAAAATCGGTCAGGTAATCTGCATCTTCCGCCCAGTAGTTGTGGGTCAGATCGACCCTCTCATTGACCGCTTCGCCGAGGGTCACCTGGTAGGGGCGATTATTGATGAAACTGTTGTTGCGGATGCGGTAGCCCCAGGGTGCGGCGGTGATGAAAAGGCCCTTTTCGTTGTTCTGAATCCGGTTCAGGCGGATGGTCGGCGAACCGAAGTGGAAGCGGATCGCCGCGCCGTTGTTTTCGAGCAGGTTCTTTTCAATCAGGATATCGGTGTCGTGGAAACGGATGCCGACCAGATTGTTGCGAAACCGTGAGTTGGCAATGCTGACCCAGGAACGCCGGGCGTGAATCGCGCTGTCCGCCTGCGAAAAGCTGCAATGGTTGAAAATCGCCTGAATCGAGTCTTCGATGTTGATGCCGCCCCAGCTGCCAGGCTCAGCGGCCGGGTCGGCGGCGCTGAAGACAATCGGTGCCGCCGGCGTCCCCTTGGCGATCAGTCGTCCCCGTACGATCAGCTCGCTGCCGATAAAATAGGGATGTTCGGTCAGGATATCTTCACCGGATTGCGGCGTCTGGAACAGAACCCGGCTGCCGGGAGCGATGGTCAGGGTCGCGTCTTCGGCGAGAACCACGTCGCCGCGCAGCTGCACGTCTCCCTGCCAATGGACGGTGCCATGCAGCTCACCGGTAATGACGTCCGACGCTGGTCGCTTGACGCAGCTTGTCATCAGCCCCGGTAACAGAGCAATCAGCAGCAGTCTCGACAAGAGGGATTGACGGGTCATGCGATGTCACGCTGGAAAAAATCAGGCCGGAGCGGACCCCGGCCTGAAATAAATTACTGAGTTTGTTGAACGGCAGGCTGGCGTTTTAGATTCTCCAGCTCGGCGCGCACCTGCGACGAACCCGGCCCGCCGGGATTAACGATCAGGAACTTCTCCCAGGCGTCGATCGCCTTGGGGAAGTCCTGCAGGTCGTAGCGGTAGACAATCCCCAGGTTGTAAAGGCTCTGCTGATGGTTCGGGTTGATGCGATTGGCCTTTTCAAAGTTGCCGATCGCCTTGTCGAACCAGCCGAGGCGGCGATACATGACCCCCTGGTCGGTCAGCACGTTCGGATCGTTGTCGTTGATCGCCAGGGCCTTGTCGTAGGCCTCGATCGCTTTCATCGGCTGATCGGAGTCGAAATAGTTGTGCCCCAACTGCACCCAGGCGTTGCGGTTACCCGGCTCCTTGGCGACGATCCCTTCCAGCATGCCGATCTGCTGCTGGTAGTTGACCGCCGGCGCCGAGGCCGGCGCGCTGCTGGTGTTGGTCGCGACATTTTTCCGCGCGTTGGTGAAAATCACCCCGATCAGGATACCGACCACCAGGACGATAACAACGAGCAGAATCGATTCTTTTTTCATCGGTCTCTTCTCCTCCGCAGTCAGCTTAGGCCTTGGCCTTTTTGCGCTCTTCCCAGAAAATCAGTACCGGGCTGGCGACAAAGATCGACGAGTAAGTACCAACCATTACCCCCACCAGCATAGCAAAAGCGAAGTTGTGAATCACCCCTCCCCCCAGCACGAACAGGGCGAGGACCACCAATAAGGTGGTTCCGGAGGTGAGCAGGGTCCGCGAAAGAGTCTCGTTGACGCTGCGGTTGACGATGAACGGAAAGCTCTCTTTGTGATGCTTGCCGAGGTTCTCGCGAATCCGATCGTAGACGATGATCGTGTCATTGAGCGAGTAACCGATGATCGCCAGGAAGGCGGCGATGATCGGCAGGTCGATCTCCTTGCCGAAAATGCTGAACATCCCGAGGGTGATCAGCACATCGTGCACCAGGGCGACGATCGCCCCGACCGCGAAGCGGAACTCGAATCGCCAGGAGATGTAGACCAGGATGCCGAGCATGGCGTAGAAGATCGCCTTGATCCCCTTGTTACGCAGGTCCTTACCAACCTGCGGTCCGACCATCTCGACCCGTCGGATCTCGACGTTCCCTGCTTCGTACTTGCCTTCCAAGGCCGTGAGCATCTGCGCGGAGAGCCCCTGGAGCTCGCCCGAGGATCTGTCCACTCGGATCAGGAACTCGTTCTGCCCGTCGCCGAAGCTCTGTACCACCGGGCTGCCCAGGTCCAGGCCGTCGAGGGCCTGTTTAATTTCACCCGCATCGGTATCGGCGGAGAACTTCACCTGCACCAGAGTCCCGCCGGCGAAATCGATGCCGTAGTTCGGACCGCCCTTCACCGCCAGCGAAGCCAGGCCGACCAGGATCAGTACCGCTGAGATTATCAAGGCCAGCTTGCGCTTGCCCACAAAATCGAAATTTGTATCCGGCTTGATCAGCTGCATGCCGTTCAGCCTCCTTATATACTCAGCCGCTTGACGTTGCGGCCCTGCAGGAAAAAGTCAAATACAACCCGCGAAACGAACATCGCGGTGAACAGCGAAGCGATAATCCCGATCGACAGGGTGACGGCGAAGCCACGCACCGGACCGGTCCCGAACTGGAACAGCACCAGCGCCGCCAGCAGTGTGGTGACGTTGGCGTCGATGATCGTCCAGAAGGCCTTCTCATAGCCGGACTGCAGCGCCAGCTTGGGCGCTTTGCCGAGCCGCAGCTCTTCACGTATCCGCTCGAAGATCAGCACGTTGGCATCGACCGCCATACCGACGGTGAGCACGATCCCGGCCAAGCCGGGCAGGGTCAGGGTCGCGCCCAACAGCGACAGCAGCGCCGCGATGAAGAAGAGGTTGAGAACCAGCGCGACCACGGCGACCGCCCCGGAGAACTGGTAGTAGATAACCATGGCGATAATCACCAGCAGCCCGCCGACGAGGATCGACTTGATCCCCTTGTCGATCGAGTCCTGCCCCAGGGAAGGACCGACGGTGCGGTTTTCGAGGATTTTCACCGGTGCCGGCAGGGAGCCGGCGCGCAGCACGATCGCCAGGTCGGTCGCTTCCTGCGGCGTGAACGCACCTGAGATCTGGGCGCTGCCGCCGGAGATCCGTTCGCGGATCACCGGTGCCGAGTAAACGGTATCGTCCAACACGATCGCCATCCGCTTGCCGACATTGGCCGCGGTGATCTGGTCGAAGCGCTTGGCGCCGACCGAATTGAAATCGATCGCAACATAAGGCTCGTTGAAGCGAGTGTCGATGCGCACGTTGGCGTCGGAGAGCAAATCACCGGTCATGACGGTCTTGTCGTAGACCACCAGCGGGGTCTCGGTGGCGACGCCGGTGCTGCGGTTGACGTTCCGTTCGTAGAGCAGCTGGGTGCCGAGCGGCAGGTTGCCAGCGATGGCGTCCTGCACGTTGACCTCTTCGGCCACCATCTTGAAATCGAGGCGGGCGGTTTTACCGAGCAGGGAGATCGCCCGCTCCGGGTCCTTGACCCCGGGCAGCTGGATCAGAATCCGGTTGCCGCTCTGCCGCTGCAGGGTCGGCTCGCTGACACCGAACTCGTCAACCCGGTTGCGCATCGTCTCCAGGGCCTGGCGAACGGCAAAATCCTTGATGTTCTCGATCTCGGCATCGCTCAGACGGAACTGCTTCTCAATGTAGCCGCCCGATGCCGGGATCGTCTCTGCCTCGAGCGAGGGGAAGGTTTCGGTCATCAGCGCGTCAACCTTGGTCCCTTCTTCACTGTCATAGACGACCACCGCGAGACGGTCGCCCTGACGGCGTTCCAGGCGCTTGAAGATGATATCCTTCTCGCGCAGCTGAGATTCGGTCTGATCGATGATGGTGTCGATACGGCTTTCGACCGCCTTGTCGACATCGACCCCGAGGACCAGGTGCATCCCCCCCTGCAGGTCGAGGCCGAGGTGGATCGGGTCGACAGTGTCGAGCCACCACTGGGGCAGGCTGTCGCGCATCAGAGTCGGTGCCAGAGAAAAGAGGGCCAGGACCACACAGAGCAGAACCAGGACTCCCCGCCATTTGATACTATTGGACATCTGCGTCGTATCTCCCTTGAATATTCAACCGCGAGCCTCAGCGGTCCGCTTCAGACAAACCGGATCGGCCTGCCGATGAAATAAGCTTGCGCAGCAATCAGCCCTTGTTCTTGACTTCGGTGATCGACGAACGGTTCATCTTGACTTTGACGCCGGTCGCCACTTCGACGGTCACGGTGGTGTCCTCGACGGTCGCAATTTTGCCGTGAATCCCGCCGGCGGTCACCACCTGATCACCCGATGCCAACGCCTCGACCAGCTCGCGATGCTGCTTGGCCCGCTTCTGCTGCGGCCGGATGAGCAGGAAATAAAAGATGGCGAACATCGCCACCAGCATGATGATTCCTTCGTAACCGCCCCCCTGCTGACCGCCCGCGGCGTTGCCAGCCATTGCATAAGCTTCTGATACCATTTGACTTTCCTCCTTGATAAGTGTTTCAAGCACCGATTCGACAAGTGCCTGTTAAATAAAACTGCTTTACTTCGCTATTTCCCGTTGCCGATAGAACGCGGCACGGTATTCGCCAAAACATCCCTCTTCCAGGGCCTGGCGGGCACCGGCCATGAGTTGCTGATAGTAATAAAGATTGTGGTGCGTGTTAAGTACCGATGCGAGAATTTCTCCGCTGAGGTACAGATGTCGCAAGTAAGCACGGCTGTAGTTGCGACAGACGTAACAGCTGCAGCGCGGATCGATCGGCTCGGCATCTTCGCGATAGCGCGCCTGCTTGATGCTGATCTTGCCGAACGAGGTAAACAGCACCCCGTTGCGGGCGTTGCGGGTCGGCATCACGCAGTCGAACATATCACAACCGCGGGCGATCCCCTCGAGCAGATTTTCCGGCGTACCCACCCCCATCACGTAGCGCGGGCGATCTTCGGGAAGCAGCGGCAGGCTGTACTCCATCATGTCGTACATCAGCGATGTTTCCTCGCCCACCGAAAGCCCCCCCAAGGCGTAGCCCTCAAAGCCGATCTCCAGCAGCTGTTCGGCGCTCTGCTTGCGCAGATCGAGCTCCATCCCCCCCTGCACGATCCCGAACAGGGCCGCAGCGGAGCCGGCCGGCAAGACCTCGCGACAGCGTTTGGCCCAGCGGGCCGAGCGGTTGGTCGAGTCGCTGATATAGCTGCGCTCGGCCGGGTGCGGGATACATTCGTCGAACACCATAACGATATCGGAATCGAGCGCCAGCTGGATTTCAATCGACAGCTCCGGCGTCAGCAGGTGTTTGCTGCCGTCGAGGTGCGACTGAAAGGCCGCCCCCTCTTCGGTGATCTTGCGCATATTTCCCAGGCTGAAAACCTGAAAGCCGCCGCTGTCGGTGAGGATCGGCCGTTCCCAGTGCATGAACCTGTGCAGTCCGCCGAGCTGCTGAATGAGGCGATGCCCGGGTCGCAGGTAAAGGTGATAGGTGTTGCCGAGGATGATCTGGGCGCCAATCTCCTGCAGCGCCTCCGGCAGCATCCCCTTCACCGTCCCCTGGGTCCCGACCGGCATGAACACCGGCGTCTCGATGACGCCGCGGCGGGTCTGAATCCGCCCGCGGCGCGCCTGAGAATTCTCGTCTTTTTGTAAAAGAGCGTAACTGAACTGAGACAAACCGACCTGCCTTATAGAATCAACATGCAGTCGCCGTAACTGAAAAACCGGAACCGTTCCTCAACCGCCCGCCGGTAAGCCGAGAGGATAAACTCCCGACCGGTAAATGCCGACACCAGCATCAGCAGGGTCGACTTGGGCAGATGGAAATTGGTGATCAGCGCATCGACCAGCTTGAACCGGTAACCGGGGTAGATGAAGATCTCGCTGTCGCCGGTCCCGGATTGCAGGCGGCTCCCGTCTGTCGCCGCGGTTTCCAGCGCGCGGCAGCTGGTGGTTCCCAGGGCAAAGACCCGTCTCCCCTCAGCCTTGGCCGTATTGACCGCATCTGCCGTTGCTTGCGGGATGCTGTAGAGCTCGGCGTGCATGCGATGCTCACGGATATTTTCAACGCGCACCGGCAGAAAGGTTCCCAATCCGACGTGCAGGGTCAGAGACAGAATCTGCACTCCCTTGCCACGCAATTGCTCCAGAATCCCATCGGTAAAATGCAGCCCGGCCGTCGGTGCGGCGACCGCGCCGCTTTCCCGGGCGAACACCGTCTGGTAGCGTGAGCGATCGGCAGCACTGTCCGGCCGCTTGATGTAAGGCGGCAGGGGCAGGTGGCCGACCTTTTCTACCTGCTGCAGGAAATCCCCCTGGCAATGGAAGCGGACCCGCCGATAAGGGGGCTCTTCTTCCTGCAGGATTTCCGCCTCGATGCCACCGTCTAGCTCGATAAAGGTTCCCGGTCGCAGCGGCTTGGAACTGCGGGTCATGCACAGCCACTCTTCCTGGCTGCTGGTCATGATCCGCCGGACCAACAGGATCTCGATTTTCCCTCCCGATGGTTTGTTTCCGAGCAGACGGGCCGGAATGACCCGGGTATCGTTAACGACCAGCAGATCCCCAGACTGGAAATAGTCAAGAATATCGGTGAAGTTACCGACCGTAACAGCTTGTTTAGAGCGCTCCAGGCACATCAGCCGCGAGCCTTCACGTTCAGGGGCCGGCTGCTGGGCAATTAACTCTTCCGGGAGCGAAAAATCGAAATCATTTAGCTGCATTAAAACCTGTTCCAGACTGGATAAAACCAGCGACCTAGAAAATCATAGATAATAGCCAAAGTCAATCGCTTTTCCCTGCCGCTCGAGAGCCGCCAATGGGCGCAGATTTGAGCAGCCGATGGATGCTTGTTCGGGTAAATATTTCTGGACAAAACCAGATACTGGCTTAAATATTGCTAAATTCTCATTTAATATAACTCCTCGTAATAACGAGAATTTTAATGAATCAGTGGCAAGCCCTTGAAATATGAGAGCAGGCGGCCAGAAAAACCAAGCTGTTTTCTTCCAGGATCTGACCTGCAGGCGAAAACGTATGCCCGTTCTGCGTCATCTGACGCAAAGCAATTGTCTTTTGGCTGCGTTCTAACGAGGTTTTGAGCTTGATCAACTCCTTGAAAGTCAAAATACTCGGGATCACCATCCTGATTACCATCGCTGCGGTTGCTGCGGCGGCCTGGCATAACCTGCAGACCCAGAACCAGATGGTCAGGCAGATGGCCAGCCAGAACAGCCGCATCCTGGCCCAGACCATCCGCAACAGCATCACCACCGCCATGCAGACCGGGAGTAATCATGAAGTTATTACTATCCTGAAAAATATCGATGAAGAACAATCTATCTCCTCCCCCCGCATCTTCGACGAGAACGGGACCATCCTGATCTCGACCAACCCTGATGAGGTCGGACAGTCGGTGGCCGCCCTCGACCTGGTCACCTTCCGCAACAACCCCAGCGGTTTTTCGCTGCTGAGCCAGGATGACAGCCTCTACTCTTCGACCCTGCCGATCGCCAACTCACCAGACTGCCATGGCTGCCATGACCCCCGGAAAGAGCTGCTCGGAATTTTCAATGTTCATCTGTCATTGGAATCCCTGAAAAATCTTCAAAAACAAGGCACTGAAGCAAATCTGGTTTCTTCGGTGTCGATTCTGATCATCATGATCGTCAGCCTGATCGGTTTTGTGCTCTATTATGTCGACAATCCGATCCGCAAACTGGTTACGGCGATGACGCAGCTCGAACAGGGGGATTTTTCCAATGCCAGCACGTCGATCCGCAGTTCAGCTGAAATGGAACTATTGGCCGAAAAATTCAACCGCATGGTCGACCGCCTGAAAAGCCTGCTTGATTCCACTGTCCGGTTCGAAAGCGAACTGGCTGTCAATCGCGAGAAAATGAATCACAAAAACAAGCTGGAGAGCATGAACCTCACCCTTGAGGAGCGCCTGAAAGAGATCGAACATCTCAACATTTCCCTGGAGGAACGGATTGAAGATGTTGAGGAAGCCAACTTCCGGATCGCCGACCTGGCCAGCGAGCTCGAGGACCGCAACACAACTCTGGCGCAAACCGTCAATCGGCTCTCCACGCTGTATGATACTGGGCTGGTCATCAACTCGACCATGGATTTAAAGAGCCTGTTCAGCCTGCTGCTGAAGAAGGCCCTAGAATCCCTCGGTGCGGATATCGGCTATATCCTGCTTTACGACAAAACGTCCAACAGCCTGCACATTGGTGATGTCATCGGCATCCCGAGCGCCCATTACGATCCGAATATCGAGATCCCCCTGGCGCCGGGCGGCGTCTCGAATTGGGTGGTGGAAAACCGGGCGCCGCTGTTGATCAGGAATATTGACGACGAACGGGAATTCTCGCGCATGAGCCGGCTCGGCTTTGCCCGCGATTCGGTCCTCTGCGCGCCGCTTTTCGTCGGCGACGAGATCATCGGCACGCTCACCATTGCGAACAAACCGGACGCTTCATCCTTCTACGAAGAAGACCTGGAACTGTTGTCGACCATCGCCGCGCAGGCCAGTGTGGCCATCAAGAATGCCCGCCTGTACGAAGAACAGCAGCAGACCTATCTGAATACCGTGCAAGCGCTGGTGTCTGCCATCGAAGCGAGTGATTATTATACGCGCGGGCACTCGGAGCGGGTGACCCGCTTTTCACTGCAGCTGGCGAAAAAACTCAACCTCAGCGAAAATCTGGTTAAAGACCTCGAACAGGCAGCGATACTGCACGATATCGGCAAAATCGGTATCGATGATTCATTGCTGCACAAGGTCGACAAACTGACCTTGAACGATATCGACCGGCTGCGGCAACATCCGCTGATCGGCATGCGGATTCTCGAGCCGATCCACTTCATGGCCCGCATCCGTGAAATCATCGGCCAGCATCACGAACGGTTCGATGGCAGCGGCTACCCCCTGGGCATCAGCGGCGACAAGCTGCTGCTCGAATCGCGGATCCTCTCGGTTGCCGACAGCTACGATGCCATGACGTCGGACCGTCCCTACCGGAAAGCGCTACCGAACCATGTCGCGCTCAGTGAAATTCAGAACAATGCCGGCAGTCAGTTCGACCCCATGGTTGCCAAAGCCTTTCTCGAGCTGGCCAGTGCCGGTGAAGTGAGATAGCTGAGCTATGCCGAATCGATTCCGCTTCGCAAATCTCTCGCTGACCAAACAGGTTCTGATCCCCTTCATCCTGCTGCTCCTTCTGTTGGCGCTGGGAACCCTGATCGGGGGGAAGGTTCTCCTGCAGGAGCGGCTCGAAAAATCGGTGCAACAACGCCTTGAACATGTGCAGAAGCTGGCCTATCAAGATTTCAAGCATCAGGAGCGACTGCTCGCCAAGCATGTCATTGACGCGAAACTGATGTTACCAGTAACGCTGGACAGGCTGCAGGAGCACATTCATAGCCATGATCGTCAGGCGCAGCTGCTCAGTAGCGACCTTGCACTAAACAACCTGCCCGCACCGTTGCGCGACCTGGCCATACGCACCCAGCAAAGCAGCGAACCGCTGGTCTCCATCATACTGGACCAGCCTTCGCAGGATTATAACCTGGTTGCCTGTCTCTGGTTGCCCGATCGCTATCTGTTTCTGAAGCGTCCGCTTGGCAGGGCCTATCTGGATGAACTGGCAGAGCGCCTGCAAAGAGACTTTTTTCTGTTCGACCGGCGCGGCGCACTAATCGGCACCAGCTCAAAAGCTCCATCGGTGCTTCCGCAACTGACCAGCAGAGAACTGAACCAACTACATTCGGGAACCCCCACGAGCAGTTACAGCAACACTGGCAGAGCAATGTTATTTTCTTTCACCCCGCTGCCGCTCGCCAATGAAGGGTTAT
Source organism: uncultured Desulfuromonadales bacterium (assembly GCA_945787335.1). Classification (GTDB taxonomy): domain Bacteria; phylum Desulfobacterota; class Desulfuromonadia; order Desulfuromonadales; family Geopsychrobacteraceae; genus Malonomonas. Next base: position 13,425 of record CALZHR010000011.1, on the reverse strand, counting down.
TCATTCTCGGGTCAGCAGAACCGCTTGAGCCGATTGAGCAGTTAATTCAAAGTCACAGCATTTACCTCCTCACACTCATCAGCCTGACACTACTGCTGGGCATCTGTCTGTACCGGGCGCTATTGGTCCGTTCTTTCTCTCCACTGCAAGCGTTGCTGGAAACCTCTTGGAAAATAAAATCGGGCAACCGTGACTCGCGGGTAGCAATCGACCAGAAAAGGTCCTCTCAGCTCACCGAGCTTGGCGAGTTCTGCAACAGCCTGCTGGATGAATTAACAGAAAAAGATGAACTCCTGGCAGGTTCAAACGAAAAAATTGCCATCGCTGACGAGTTAAAATCACACAACCGTCAGCTGCGTCAGGCCAACCTGGAGCTTGAAGCGCGCAACCTGAACCTCAAACAGCAGAACCAAGAGCTCTCAGCGCTGTTTCAGATCACGCAATCGATGGTCTCGACCCTCGACCCGCAAGTCCTTCAGGAACGAATCATACAAGCACTGAAGAGCACCCTGCATTGCTCGAAGATTCTGCTCCTGCAGCTGCCTCCGGGATCGGAGCAGCTGCAGGCGATAAGAGGGCTGGGATTCCAGAACACCGAAATCAAATCTTTATTCATCAACCTGGGACAGGGGCTGATCGGTGAAGCCGCGGTCAACCAGAAGTTCGTCTATTGCGCCAACTTGGCACGCGATGAAGAAGCGCAGGAAATCGGTTCAGAACGTTTCGACCACGGAAGCCTGCTCGCCCTGCCGATGCTGGCGCAAAACCGTCTACTCGGTGTAATCGCTCTGCTGCACAATGAGCCCGAGGCCTTCAACAACATCATGCAGCAAATCGCCATGGCGATCGCCAATCAAGCGGGGATTGCCATCGAAAACGCCCGCCTGTTCGAAAAAACCAAAACCCTGTCAGCCACCGACGAGCTGACCGGGCTGGCCAACCGCCGGCAGTTCCAGGAGTACCTGCACCGGGAGTTGGCCCAGTCGCGGCGGTTTCTCAATCACTTCAGCCTCCTGATGATCGATATCGATCATTTCAAACTTTACAACGACTGGCACGGCCACCTCAAAGGGGATGTCATCCTGAAACGCATTGCCAAGCTGCTGTTGCAGAATACCCGCGGCATCGACCTGGTCGCGCGGTTTGGTGGCGAAGAGTATGTCATCCTGCTCCCAAAGACCGACAAATCGGCCAGCATGGCTGTTGCTGAGAAGCTGCGCCATTGTATCGAAAAAGAAATTTTCCCCGACGCGATCAAAAGCCAGCCTGCCGGGCGGCTGACCATCTCAATCGGGGCAGCCAGCTTTCCGGAAGACAGTATCGACGTCTACGACCTGCTGAACCTCGCCGACGCCGCGGTCTACCAGGCCAAAAAGCAGGGACGTAATAGTTGTGTCGGCTTCCATCCAGAGTCATCGAACGACGCTGAGACAACGGCCTCTCAAGCGCCTTGAACAACAAAAGCCGGATCCCTACAGGAATCCGGCTTTAGAGTTTCATTCCGCCAGGTCCGGCTATTTGATTTTCGAGATGGTCCGCTCCCCGACAATCACCAGCTCGCCACGTTCCAGTCCAAGCGTGAGCACTTTCATGACTTGATCATGATAGCTGTCAGAGGAGTACGACTGCCTGAACATCACCTCGGCCCGGCTGCCTTCTTCGGAAACCACTTTCACTTCTCCGAGTTCAACTTTAATCTTATTCGGCTTGGTCAACCTGACCTGCCGCTGTTTCGCCCAGTCCTCCCGGGTTCCTTTCTCCGGTGCAAAGCTCTGCCCATAGCAGGCCAGGTATTTTTCAACATCCTGCGCCGACCAGGCCTGTGACCATTTATTCAGTAAAGGCAGATAGACCGCTTCGGCCGTTTCGATCATGCAGCGGGCCTGAAAATTAAAATTTTTCCGGTCAAACAAATAATCTTTACCGTCGGCAAAACTGACCCCCCAGACCTGGTCCGGCTGTTGTTCTTCACGGCTGAGAGACCAATAAACCTCGGCTTCGGTGCCAGGGAAGGCTTTACTCTCGATGTAGCTGTCATTGCCGGGGGAGATCAGGGTGCGCAACTCATCTTTGAACGGCAACCGCCAGCCACGCATCCCCGCCAAATCGAGTTGATTACAGAAACGAACCGCTTCCAGCCAGGGCATCCGCCCTGAGGCCTCCTGTTGCCAGATCAGTCCGGACCCCTTATCGATCACGGTGCCGTTGTTGCGATCGATCAGTTCTGACGCCTGCAGGCCAGGCGTGGAAACCAACGATAAAATGGTGGCTAACAGCATAAAACGCTTCATTGCAATAATCTCCTCCTTAGCGTCGCTTACTGACGCCCCTCATAAAGAACTTTCCATTGTCCAGCCTCTTTGATCATGTAAAGACGCTTGCGCATGTCACCATTGTAATTATTGGAACGATAACTCTGAACGAAATTCGCCACCAGCATTTTCTGCCCGTCGGCAACCTCAGGATAGGCCAGCAACGTCAGATCGGACAGGTCGATCTTCTGGAACTTTTTACCGGCAAATACCTGCTTCTTATACGTCCCCCAACTGTGACTGTCGTGGCCTTTCGACCAGAACTTGCTGGAGTACATCTGCAGATATGCATCCAGGTCTGCCTGCTCCCAGTTCTGCCGCCAGCGTTCAAGGGTCGCCTGTATTTCGATATTCAAATCGAGCCATTCGCGGGCGGAAACCCATTCGACCGCTTCGCTGATGATGACCGGGGTGCGCCTGACTTTAACGTACCTGCTGATGCGGCTGAACTCCTCATTGGTCAATACCACGCACCCCTCTGAATCGAGCGGCGGGCGGCTGTAAAACGACTTATCGGTGCCGTGCAGCCAGATGCCGTCGCCGGTTTTCTGCTGGCGGCGGTCGAATTCATTCGGGTAGTTGACCGGAAATGCGCCGGCGCCGTAAAGCGGCGGGAGGTTCTCATCGGGCAGATAATTGGTGACAAAATAGACCCCGTTGGGCGTCTTCAGGTCTCCCTGCTGGTATTTGTCGCCGGTCTTCTTGCCGAGCACCACGTAGAAATCGTCGATCAGCTCCGGTGCCAGACCCGGGCCCAGGTTGCGGAAAACATAGAGACGATTCTTCCCCTTGTCGACGATCAGGGCATATTCGGTTTTACTGCTCAGTGCCAACAGTGCCCGCGGAACCTCGACCCCGTCGACCAGCGCAAGGTAGCCCTGCAGTCGAGCCCGCGCTTCACGCCGTAGCTGCTCAATCTCCTCTTCACGCTGCGCGCCAACCTTCTGCATCAGGCGGCTATCACCGATTGATGCGACCTGGTCGAAGCGTGCAAGCAAGAGGTCACCGAGAATCAGGTGCGCTAACTGGAACTTGGGCGCTTGCGTTGTCAAAGAGCGCAGCTCATCGACTGCTGCCTGCAGGCGACCGGCCTGAAAATAGAGCAGGCCCCGCAGAAGTCTGGCCTCGTAATCAGCGGAGTTTTTCTGCAACCGTCCGTTGAGCCTGTCAAACAGCGCCCGCTGCCGGTCATCAAGGCGTATGAGCCAATCGGCTGAGGAGATGTTTTCTGATAGCATTGTGGCAGGCGCAAGGGCTTCAGGTTGCTGCTGAGACCAGAGAGCGCTGACCCGAACAACGGTAAAACCGAGCAAGCCGAAGATCAGGATGGTTATGAGGATACGTTTGAGTATCAACGCACTCTCCCCAGAGAACGTTCCCGCTGAATCTGCCAACCGGCTTCATTTTTCACCAGGTCGAACAACTTCCTGGTCTTGTCCGCATAGCGGTCGCTGGTGTAGCTTTGGGTGGCCTCAATCTGCAGGCGGTCGTCGGACTCTCGCACCAGCGAGAAATCGCTCAATACAACCTCGATTTTCGCCGGGCTGGTCAAGCGCGAGCGCCGTAACTCTTCCCAGTCTTGTCGACTGGCGCCACTCGACGGGGTGAAATCGGGGCCATAGAAGGAGAGGTAGGCATCAACATCTTGCGCCGACCAGCTGGCCGCCCAGCGATTGAGGAATGTTTCGGCACTTTCCGGTTCCGGCTCAAGGATTTTTTCAACCACCGGTTCAGCTGCCACATCTTCAGTCGCTGGCGGCTCAGTGGCGGCAATGGTCGGTTCGACAACAATATTCTCCGGCGGCCGGGTTATCGGTTTTTCTGCCACCACTTCAATCTCAGGCTGCGCTTGCGCAATGACAACCGGCTCTTTTTCTGCCGGGGCAACTGCAGGCGGCTGTTTACTGGCGTCTGCGGCAATTTGCACCGATTGGTCACCAGGGAATAGCTTGAGGCTGACCGACGGGCTCCCCTGCTCGATCTGCAGGGCGCGGCCGTAGGAATCGCGCGCCATCTCAGCATAGATGGTGCCCAGGTTCCGGTAAATCGTCGCGTAGGCTTCATCGGTTGCCAAAGCACGCTCGAGGTAAGTCCTCGCCCGCTCCAGGTCACCCTGGCTTGCGTAGACGGAGGCGAGATTATTATACGGCTGCGGATAAAAGGCATAAGCTTTCAGCAACCCCTGAAAGACCTTCTCCGCCTCCTCTGCCTGCCCTGCCTGCAGCAGCTCGGAACCACGTTCCAAGCCGGCTGTCAGCTCTGTCGGCTGGCTATCCGCAGCCTGCTGCTGGTCGCTGGTGCCCTGAGGGAAAAAGACAAAATAGAGGATAATGCCGACCGCAATCCCGAGGACCGTCAGCAGGACAAAGCGTCCAGCCCCTCCTGATGATTTCTGTGAATAAGATGATCCGTTCATAGCCTTTTTTCTATCGTCAATTTGCCGGCTTACCGCCGCCATTCGATCAGTATTTGCCCGTTTGGCATTATGAGACAACTCAGCTGAAACCTGCAAGGCCTGAGCGCGTTCCTGCAGACGTTTTTCGATCCGTTGGGCCATATCCGAAGGATCGGCCATCAGCCTCTCGATCGCGGAACCCCGACTCTCAGCATCCGAAGCCGCGTCCTGCTCCGGTGCCTCTTGCGCCGGTACTGATATTTCTGCTGTGGAATCTTCTTCCTGATCGGCACCCGGCAACTGATCGATATCCGGCAGCGCCAACAAGCGATTCACCTCGTCGTGCAGCTGTTCAGCTGTGATCCGTTCATCGGGCAGAGCCTTCAGCAGCCCATCGATCAGCGGTTGAAAAACCGTCAACCGCTCAGGCAAAGGAGCAACCTCCCCTTGCATGTGCTGCATTGCGGTGGCAAAGGACTCCCCTTCGTCGAAGGGAACAGCACCGACGAGCAGGCGATAAAGAACGATACCGAGGCTGTACAAATCAGAAGCAGGCCCCAATTGTTCTCCGCAGACCAGTTCCGGGCTGCTGTAGCGTGGGTCGGTTCCGGAATGGAAATCGAGCACCACCAGGCTGGCCAGGGCAAAGTCGGTCAGGGTCACCTGCTCGCCACGCAGATAAATTGTCGCAGGGGTCAGATTGCCGTGCCAGAAGCCCGATGCATGGGCCGGCATCAAGCTGGCGGCGGCCTGGCGGACGATATCGAGTGCCTGCCGCGGAGTATAATTGAGCTCCAGCAAATCCTCCAGAGGCTGACCGTCTGGAAGCGGATAGACACAGAAAACCTCTTCTTCGGAAGCCTGTGCCTCAAGCAGGGTCGCGGCGCCCTGGAAGGACTGACCGAGAAGCGCCTTTGCCTGCTCAAGAAAATTATGCCGGTCTTTGAAGCTGGGGAGTTGTTCAGGATCGATCAACAACAACCTGGCTTCGTTATGGGCTGGATGTTTTACCAGGCAGGCCTGATAAACTTGGTTCTGCTCAAGCGGCGAAACGATCAGGTAGTCAGCGATGGTATTGCCGCTTTCTAGCATGCAGAGCTCCTCTGATTATACGGGCGCAATAATCGCGAATATATTAACTGCGTATAATACGATGTTTTCACTCCGAAAACTAGGGAAAAATCGGCACGATCCCCAATCCCAGCTGCTCCTTATAGCCACGCAGCAGATTCATATTCTGAACCGCCTGACCTGCCGCACCCTTCACCAAATTATCAATCGCCGAAACAACGATCACCCGCCCGGTCCGTTCGTCGCTGACCAGCCCCAGATCGCAGAAGTTCGTGCCCCGCACATGCGCAACATTCGGCAGCTCATTCCCCGGCATCACCCGGACAAATGCCTCTGCGGCATACCTTTGCCGATAAAGATCGAGCAGCTCGGCAGTTGCCAACGGTTGCCTCAAAGAGGCATAGATGGTTGAAAGAATCCCCCGATTGATCGGCAGCAGGTGCGGCGTGAAATTTACCTGCACCGGCTCTCCGGCAAGCTTCGAGAGGGTCTGCTCAATCTCCGGGGTATGCCGGTGGCTGGCCACGCCGTAAGCCTTGAAGCCTTCATTCACCTCGCAGTACAGGCTCCCCTGCTTTGCGCCACGCCCGGCGCCACTGGTTCCCGACTTGCTGTCGATAATCAAGCTCGCAGGATCGATCAACTTCTGTTCCAGCAACGGAGCCAGTCCCAGCGCGACGCTGGTCGGATAACAGCCCGGGTTGGCGATCAATCGCGCCCCGGCGATCTGTTCACGAAACAGCTCCGGCAGCCCGTAAACGGCCTCGGAGAGCAGCTCCGGGCTGCTATGCTGCTGATACCAGTGTTCATAGACCTGCTGGTCATCCAGGCGGTAGTCTGCGGACAGATCAACGACCTTACAGCCGGCTTGGAGAAAATCGGGGATCACCTCCATCGCCGATTTGTGCGGCAGGGCAGTAAACACCAGGTCGGAACGCAAGGCGATGCTTGCTACATCGAGTGGCTCGCAGAGCAGCTCGCAAAATCCCGCCAGAGAAGGGAACGCCTGACTGATCGGCTGACCTTCATGCTGGCGTGAGGTTACAGAGACAATCTCTACCTCCGGGTGGCCGATCAACAGCCGGATCAGCTCAACGCCGGTGTAACCGCTCGCACCGACAACTGCAACTTTAAGCATAGTCATCCCCTAGCCCTTGATTTCAATCGAGATGCGCAGCCCGGCAATAGCGCGGCTGCTGGCATCATCATACCTCTGCCACTGAAGGCGTGTCGACAGTTGATAAAAAAAGAGGGAAACCCGTAAGGCTTCCCTCTTTTGACAAGACCAGCCGGCCGCAAAGCGGACGCTGTATTCTTTAACGCTTGGAGAACTGGAAGCTCCGGCGGGCAGCCGCGCGACCGTACTTCTTACGTTCCTTGACGCGGCTGTCACGGGTAATGAAGCCGGCTTTTTTCAGCACCCCGCGCAGTTCCGGATTGACCTCCAGCAAAGCCTTGGTGATGCCGTGCTTGATCGCACCGGCCTGGCCGGAAATGCCGCCGCCAGTCACATTGACGAAGATATCGAACTTGCCGACGTTGTCGGTCAGTTCGAGGGGCTGGCGAACCATCATCTTGGAGGTTTCGCGGCCGAAGAACTCGTCAATGGTGCGCTTATTGACCGTGATTTCCCCAGTGCCGGGCTTCATCCAGACCCGGGCAATAGAGGTTTTTCTTTTACCAGTTGCGTAATACTTCTGCTCAGCCATCTAGCTCTCTCCTAAATCTTCAGTTCTTTAGGCTGCTGGGCGGCATGAGGATGTTCGCCACCGGCGTAAACCTTGAGTTTCTTGAACATCTTGCGTCCCAGTTTGCTCTTGGGCAGCATCCCCTTAACAGCTGACTGAAGAACCATCTCCGGCTTCTTGACCAGCAGCTTCTCGGCATTGATTTCACGGATACCGCCCGGAAAACCGGTGTGACGGTAATATTTCTTATCCGCCAGCTTGTTTCCGGTCAATTTGACCTTGTCGGCGTTCAGAACGACGACGAAATCTCCGGTATCAACACTCGGGGTGTAAATAGCCTTATGCTTGCCACGCAGCACACGGGCAATTTCGGTTGCGGCACGACCGAGGACGACATCCTCAAGATCGACCACGTACCACTCTCTCTTGATATCCTGTTCTTTAGCGACCTGAGTACTCATCGCGGATCATCTCCAAATTATTACTAAAGGGTTGCTGGACTCACAAAGCGGTAAACTTATCCGAGTCCCTGCAGTCTGTCAAGGGAATTCGACAGGAAAAAACCGATCAAATCCGCAAATCTAGACAGCGCGAAAGCCGCCAGTTAATACCAGACCTCGACCAGGCAGAGACCGGCCGCCGGAGCGGTCAGAGCCGGGGTGTCAACCTGCTGACCTGAAAGCATTTTTTCGACATCTACCAGGTTCCGTTTGCCGCGCCCGACCTCGACCAGGGTGCCGACCATCATCCGCACCATATTCTTCAGAAACCCGGACCCGCAGACGTCGATCTGCAGCAGCGCCCCCTGCTCACGCAGCTCCAGAGAAAAGATCTCCCGGGTGGTCGTTGCGGCGGCACAGCCGACGGTGCGAAAAGCGCTGAAATCATGCTCGCCGACGAAAGCTCCAGCGGCCCGACGCATCAGTTCGAGATCAAGCGGGTGCCTGACCAGCCAGCTGGTGCGCGACAAGAGCGGTGAGCGCACGGCAGAGCGCAGGATCGAATACCGGTAGCGTTTCCCGTTGGCAGAATAGCGGGCGTGAAAATCTTTCGCGACCTCAACCGCCTCGCGCACGACGACATCCTCCGGCAGAAACCTGTTGACCCCCTCGCGCCAGGCCGTTAGCGGCAGCGAGCGCTGGGTGTCGAAGTGGCAGACCATTCCCAGCGCGTGAACCCCGGCATCGGTACGTCCGGAAGAATTCACCCGCACCGCGCTGCCGACCAGCTGAGCCAGCGCCTGCTCCACCACCGCCTGAACGGAAACCCCATTCGGCTGCAGCTGCCAGCCGACATAGGCCGTTCCGTCATATTCGAGGGTCAACTTGATGCGTGCCATCTACACCATCCAGAGCAATACCAGCACGGCCACCCCGACGAAAAACAGCAGGAGGTCTGGCCGGGAAATGCGTCCGTCAACGGGGCTGTCTTCACCCAACAGTTCTACGTTGCCGTTGAGAATATCAGTTGCCAGCTGGTCGGCCCGATCGACCAGCCGCAGCAACAATGCCTGGACCAGTCCGACCAGGTCCTGCAAACGTGCCGAGAAGTTTCTTGCCGGCGCAGGCTGTTGAGCTTTGAGTTGCTCGAGCTCTTCCTGGATCAGCGGAAAAAAATGCAGGACCAGCAGCAGCAGGCCTCCGGCCTCGGCCACCGGAACTTTCAGCTTCTGCAGTGGCGCCAGCAGCCGCGCCAGCCCCCAGGCCAGCTCAGCCGGCCGGGTGGTCCAGGAGAGCAGCAGGGAGAAAAGGATCGCCAGCAGCAGTTGGCTATCGACCAGCAGACCGCGCAGCAGACCGTCATAGGAGAGCCAGCTGACACCGAACAGGGTCCGCCCGGGGGTAAAGCAGAGGTGGAGCAGCAGGGTAAACAACAAGAGCCAGCGGACCAGCTTGGTGACCCGCCAGCTGTCGCCAATCGCCCCCCGGCAGCACCAGGCGCCGGCCAGCCAAACACCTGCGATCAGCAGCGGCCGCAGCGGGCCTACCGCAGAAAACAGGCAGGCGATCACTCCGAGCAGCAACAGCAGCTTGCAGCGCGGATCGAAACGGTGCACCAGGCTGTTCCCTGCCCGGTAAGCCCCCGGATTCTGTCTGCTCAGTCTCGGCATAAATAACAACAGGGGGCTTCAAGAAGCCCCCTGCCCGGAGTCATGGATTGCCCGCATGGGCCAGATGACCGCGCGTCATCGCCCGCTTAAAGGTTTGCGACGATCGCATCTCCCATCTCAGCGGTATTGACCTTCTTCTCGTTGGACTTGCCCTGATAGATGTCGATGGTGCGATAGCCATCGTTGAGCACTTTTTCGACCGCGCGATCGATGGCGTCGGCCGCATCGACCATGGCAAAGGAGTAGCGCAGCATCATCGAGGCCGAAAGGATCTGAGCGATCGGGTTGGCGATCCCCTGCCCGGCGATATCGGGGGCGCTGCCGCCGGAGGGTTCGTACATGCCGAAGGAACCTTCGGCCAGCGAGGCGCTCGGCAACATGCCGAGCGAACCGGTCAGCATCGCCGCCTCATCGGAGATAATGTCGCCGAACATGTTACCGCAGAGCATCACGTCGAACTGCTTCGGCCACTTGACCAGCTGCATGGCGGCGTTGTCGACGTACATGTGCGACAGCTCGATATCGGGATATTGCTTGGCGACCCGCTCGACCACTTCGCGCCAGACGATCGAGGTCGACAGCACGTTGGCCTTGTCGATGGAGCAAACCTTCTTGCCCCGCTTGCGTGCCGCCTCGAAGGCGACGTGGCTGATCCGCTCGACTTCCGCCTCGGAATACTTCATGGTGTCGAAGCCGGTCCGCTCCGGACCCTCCCCTTCGATCCCCTTGGGCTGAGCGAAGTAGATGCCGCCGGTCAATTCACGCACCACCAGCAGGTCGAAACCGCCTTCGATGACCTCTTCCTTGAGACTCGAAGCGCCGGTCAGCGCCGGGAAGATGATCGCCGGACGCAGGTTGCAGAACAGGCCGAAGATCTTCCGCAGCGGTAGCAGCGCGCCTCGCTCCGGCTGCTCATCGGGGGGCAGGCTCTCCCACTTGGGGCCGCCGACACTACCGAACAGGATGGCATCTGAGGCCTGGCAGATTTCAACGGTGCTGTCGGGCAGTGCCTTGCCTTCGTTATCGATGCCGGCGCCGCCGACATTAGCCGTGGTCCGCTCAAAGTTGACACTATATTTCTGGGCGACAGCGTCCAGCACTTTAAGTGCCTCTGCCATCACTTCGGGCCCGATTCCATCACCGGGCAGAACTGCAACCTTAAATGTCGATGCCATCTTCAATCTCTCCTGTGGATTATCAAAAACCCCAACAAATCGGGGGTCCAAAACGGCTAAGACTATAGGAAGGGGGCGGTTTTTTGTCAAACCCTTTTTCAGGATCACAGCCTGCCCTTGTCCCTGCCAATCCTCGGACCGGCGCGTTATTATAGCGCTCCAATATTCAACCGAACAATGGAGGGTGCCGTGCAGCGAATCCCGATTTTTTTACTTTTTGTTGTTCATCATCAGCTCTCCGATGCCGCAGCCTTCATGACCGCCGAAGAAGGCTGCGGCGCCGGCAGCTCAATCCGGTCGACCTGGCACAGCAGAAAGAGCCCGCCGCCGCACCACAGAACTGCAACCAAAGCCGAAGACATAACGCCTTCGGCTTATATATTTTTAACTTTTCAGATCACGCCAGCTTGTCGGTCGCAATCCGGTAGCGCGGATCCTCCAGGTTGACTTCGATCATACTGCCGGCATTCTCCAACAGGGTCCGGCACTCCTCACTTAACCCCTTCAAGCGCAGCTTTTTCCCCTGATTCAGATACCGCTCGGTCAAGCTGCTGATCGCCTCGAGCCCGGAATGATCACAGACCCGCGCCCGGCTGAAATCGATCACCACATGCTCCGGATCATCATGCGGGGCGAACTGATCATAAAAGCTGCGGATCGAGCCGAAAAAGAGCGGCCCGCTGAGCCGATAGATTTTCGCCCCTTCGCCATCCTCATCGGTGTGTGAATCGATCCGTTTGGCGCTCTGCCAGGCGAACACCAGGGCCGAGACGACCACCCCGACCGCCACCGCGATCGCCAGGTCGGAGATCACCGTCACCCCGGAGACCAGCACCAGCACCAGAGCGTCACTGCGCGGGATTTTGTGCAGGATGCGCAGGCTCGACCAGGCGAAGGTGCCGATCACCACCATGAACATCACCCCGACCAGCGCCGCCAGCGGGATCATTTCGATCAATCCGGAGGCAAGAACGATAAACGCCAGCAGGCTCAAAGCCGCCGTGATACCGGAGAGGCGTCCGCGCCCACCCGAGCTGATATTGATCATGCTCTGACCGATCATCGCGCAACCACCCATGCCGCTGAAGAAGCCGGTGACGACATTCGCCAGCCCCTGGCCGATGCATTCCTTGTTGCCGCGGCCGCGAGTTTCGGTCAGCTCATCGACCAGGGTCATGGTCATCAGCGACTCGATCAATCCGATCGCCGCCAGGATCACCGAGTAGGGAAGAATAATCAGGATATTCTCCAGACTGATCGGCACCATGGGGATGTGAAACTGCGGCAGGCCACCGGCCACCGAGGCCAGATCACCGACCATCCGCGTATCCAGGCTCAGCCCATGCGCCAGGGCCGTCACGACCACGATCGCCGCCAGCGAAGAGGGGATGGCGCGGGTCAGTTTCGGCAGAAAGTGAATGATCGCCATGGTCAGCAGCACCAGGCCGAGCATCAGGGAGAGCTGACCGCCCGGCAGCCACTGCTGGACTCCGGCGGCGTCGGCAAACTTGAACTGCCCAAGCTGAGCCAGAAAGATCACGATGGCCAGCCCGTTGACGAACCCGAGCATGACCGGATGCGGGATCAAACGAACGAATTTCCCCAGTCGCAGCAGCCCGGCGCTGATCTGGATCAGCCCCATCAACACCACCGCTGCGAACAGGTACTCGACACCATGCTCGGCGACCAGATCGACCATGACCACCGCCAAGGCCCCGGTCGCCCCGGAGATCATCCCCGGCCGGCCTCCGACCACGGCCGTGATCAGACCGACGATAAATGCGGCATAAAGTCCGACCAGCGGGTCAACGCCGGCAACAAAAGCAAACGCGACCGCTTCCGGCACCAGGGCCAGGGCGACGGTCAAACCGGAGAGCAGGTCATCTTTGCAACTGGCGGTTTTTCGAACAAAAAATTCAAACATGTGATTCCTTTACAACTCCCTGAAACCTGACGCAAAAGACGCCGACTATAGTCGTAACGCGAGGTGCTGGCAAGCGAATATATTAGAACGGCATTTGCCTGATATTTATATTCTGCTGGACAAGAGAGGAGCCTGGAGGGACTGATTGGGAAAACAACAGGTGAAAGCTGCGACGAAAAAAAGCCCTGTGAAATTCACAGGGCTTTTCGCAATCTATGCAAATCTAAAGGTTAGATTTTTTGCACGTTTGCCGACTGGGGGCCTTTTTGACCTTCGGTGACGTCAAAGCTGACGCGGTCGCCCTCGGCGAGGCATTTGAAACCTTCACCCTGAATTGCTGAAAAATGAACGAAGACGTCAGGGCCGTTATCCTGCTCGATAAAACCAAAACCCTTCGCGTCGTTGAACCATTTCACTGTGCCTTGTGCCATTGTTTTTTCTCCATCTTCCCCGGTGGGGCTTTTTGTTGTGTAACTTTCGATCGCCCTAAAAAGAAAAACACACGCCCAAGCGGGCCTGTGTTTTTGATCCAAATTGACACCTTGTCAAACTGGCGAACGAAAAAACTTTACACAAACTTTCTTAAGTCGTCGGACCATAGCACGGCGGACAGATAAATAGCAAGCATTAAACCGTTAAACGTTATCCCTGCGGGAAACACCAGAAAGAGGGCCGGAAATTCAGGCTTCCGGCCCCCTGTTCTTCGATATTCATAAAATCTTTGCTGTCAATAACGTGCATCGGCAAACT
>CALZHR010000010.1 GCA_945787335.1 uncultured Desulfuromonadales bacterium | reverse complement strand
TTGCACACGGGCTACCATATTTTTTAAATTGATATTAAACGCTTAGCTGTCGACGCGCTCGCGAAGCTCTTTGCCGACCTTGAAAAACGGCAATTTTTTCTCTTTCACTTTTATCACTTCGCCGGTTTTCGGATTCCGGCCCATGTAAGCCTTATAATCCTTGACCATGAAACTGCCGAAGCCACGAATTTCGATCCGGTCATTATCAATCAGCGCCTGAGCCATCGAATCGAAAATCAGGTTAACGATCTGTTCCGATTTCTTATAGGTCAGGTTCTTTTTTATTGACAGCGCTTCCACCAGTTCAGACTTGTTCATAGTGCCCCCTGGAGGTTCAAAACTTAACTGCTACTCTCTAAATGTTGTACTGACTATACAACATGATCGTCGCATGTCAACAAGAGCGGCATAATTTCAGATATTTAAGCGCTGCTGTGATTAAGGTTAAATGATTGTAAAGGGTGACAGTGTCCAGATCACTTTGGCGTCGGAGTCGCCAACGTTGTCCCAACGATGCGGCAGATGGGATTTAAAACTGAGGCTGTCTCCCGCTTCCAGATTATAGATTTCATCGACGATTTTAACTTGCAACCGCCCCTCCAGCAGGTAGATCAACTCATCGCCTGGATGGTACATGTTCTGCTCACCGCTGGTGCCCCCTCTTTCCACCGTACAGAAGAAAGACATGAATTGCGGATCACGCAAACCAGAGGTAAAGGATTCGGTGTGCATATTGTGCTCGTCATCATAGACAGTTTTATCGCGCTCGCCAGGCCGCGTATGAACGACCTCGTGCGAGGTTGAAACATCCTCGACGAAATAGTTGATGCTTTTATCGAACACCGTAGCCAGGCGCATTAATATCTCGACCGAGGGGATCGTCAAACCACGTTCGATGCGCGATATCATATTTGAAGAGACCTGCGACTTTTCCGCCAGGACCTGAATCGTCATATCCTGTTTCAGGCGGATCTCTTTAAGTTTTTTGCCGACTATTTTCTTGATTTGCATTAATTCTCTCCGTCCTCACACACTGCCGGCAGGCAGCAAAATATTATACATTTGGCGGGGGCGACACGATCCAGAGGATGCGTGTCTGTCCGCTGCCGGTATTACGCCAGCGATGTGGAAGCGATGCTTTAAAGCCGATCGAGTCTCCCACATCGAGCTGGTAGGTCTCCCCTTCAATAATAAATTCCAAGCGCCCCTCCAGAACCATGGCGAATTCTTCGCCGGTGTGCACCATGCCACCCTCACCGCTGTCACAGCCAGGCTCGAGAGTGTCGACAAAAACAGAAAAACCAGGATCACGGAGACCCTGGGTCAGGCTGGTTATCTGGTGTTTGTCTTCAAAAAAGAAGATCGGCTCGCCCTGGCCTGCAGGGGTAAAAATAACCGTACTCCCCTTTTCTGCCTCTTCAACGAAATAACTGATGCTCAAGCCGAGCGCATCCGCCAGCTTCATCAGGATCTCTACGGACGGCGTTGTCAAGCCCCGCTCAATCCGTGAAATCATATTGGAAGAGACCCGCGACATTTCAGCGAGTTCCTGAATGGTTTTATCCCGCTTCAAGCGTGACGACTTGAGCTTCCTGCCGATTAATTTTTTGACCATTTCACAACACTCCAGAGGAATTTTAAAAACCCGTTCTATCATTTGTGATACAGGCTGTCAATCCTATATGAGATATCTGGAACAAGAAATGGTAGTACACATAAGGTAACTGTGCATGCCTGCCGCTTGTCAACCTTGTCCATCCGCCAGGTTGACAAGCGGTTAATTTCAAGCTACCCTGCCGCGACATCACGAGGAGGTATGTTCGAAATGAGTCGAAAAGCAGATACGTATATTGAAAAGTCATTGGCCGGCGAAGCCTTGAATCAGTCAGAGGCACTGCAAATCCTGTCCGCACAAGGGGCAGAATTCACCGAATTTATCGCCGGGGCTCATTGCATCAAGGAGACCCACCTCGGCAACCGCATCGACCTCTGTTCGATCATCAATGCCAAGTCGGGACGCTGCTCTGAAAATTGCAGTTTCTGTGCGCAATCGGCCCATCACCAGACCGAAGCGCCGGTCTACCCGCTCAAGTCGGTTGCCGAAATCGTTCAGGGTGCTCACCAGGCACAGCAGGAAGGCAACCACTGCTACGGCATCGTCACCAGCGGCACCCGCATCGAGCCGGGCGAAGAATTCGAACAGATCCTGACGGCGATCCGCCAGATCAAGCAGGAAACGGCAATCGATCCGTCCGCCTCACTCGGCATTCTCGATGCGCAAAGCGCCAGAGCGCTGGCCGCCGCGGGGTGCAAGACCTATCATCACAATCTGGAGACTTCCCGCTCATTCTTCCCGCAAATCTGTACGACCCACGATTACGAGGATGACGTCAACACCGTCCGGGTTGCCAAGGCGGCCGGGATGGAGGTCTGCTGTGGCGGTATTTTCGGTCTCGGCGAATCCCTCGAACAGCGGATCGAGATGGGCATGACCTTGCGTGAGCTGGACGTTGATTCTGTGCCGCTGAATTTCCTCAATCCAATTTCCGGCACGCCGCTTCAGGATGCGAACCTTTTGACGCCGATGGACTGCTTACGGATCATCTGCCTCTATCGCTACCTGCTCCCGAAAAAACGGATAACAGTTTGCGGCGGCCGGGAGAAGAACCTGCGCGAGTTTCAGTCCTGGATCTTCATCGCAGGAGCCAGCGGCACAATGGTCGGCAATTACCTGACGACTACCGGTCGCGACCGTGAAACCGATCTGCAGATGATTGAAGACGCCGAGGTCAGAATCAATGCCTGCGGCTGAGACGCCCAAAGGCCTTTTCATCACCGGAACCGACACCGGTGTCGGCAAGACGCTGGTCGCCGCGGCACTGGCACGTGTGCTGCGGCAAAAAGGACTGAAAATCGGCGTAATGAAGCCGGCGGAAACCGGCGTTCCAGACTGCCGACGCCTGGGCCCTGACGGGACCTTGCTCAAATGGGCCGCAGACTCGTCCTTAACGGACGATCAGATCTGCCCCTACCGGTTAAAGGCCCCGCTGGCGCCGGCGGTCGCGGCCTCACGGGAGCAGCAACGCATCAATTACAGTGAGTTGCTCGAACAGGCACAAGCAATCATCGCCGAACACGACTTCACGATTATCGAAGGGGCTGGTGGCTTGATGGTGCCATTGGCCGGCGGGCTGTTGATGGCCGACTTCGCCAAAGCTCTTGCACTGCCCGTTGTGGTGGTTTGCCGTCCGAACCTCGGGACAATCAATCATACCCTGCTGACCCTGTTTGCCGCCCGCAATCTCGATCTGCAGATTGCAGGTTATCTCATCAATAACATGCCGAAAGAAAAAGGGCTGGCGGAAGAGACTGCGCCGCATTCGCTGGCATCAATGACGATGGATGAGTTGTTGGGGATTTTGCAGCAGGCTGAAGGGGATGATCGTCAGAAAGTGGAAAGTCTGGCGGAACAACTGCTCAGCATGCCGACCTACCCTTTGCTGGCGCGCCACCTGCCGAGTTGAACCAGGGACTGCGTTCAGGCCTTGCGGGCGTCGCCGCAGGTCGGGCAGAACAGCCAGATGTTTCGCAGATTTTCACCGCAGTCACACTGGCCGAGCCTGTCCTGCCGTTTTTTCCGCAAGCGAACGACCACTAACACAGCAGCGGCCAGCAGGTTGCAGCCGATCAGGATAATCGCCGGGGCACTGAATGACAGCAGCGAAGCCAGGGTACAATAGCCGCATTTGTACGACCAGTAGTTATAGCCGATGATCGTCAGCGACAGGATAGCGACGAACAGAATGTAGGTCAGTTTCCGATGATTTATCATGCGGCCTGCCTCTCTGACCCGGATCCGCAGAACGGACAGTAGCTCTGCGTGACCAATTTCCCCCGATGACAACAGCTGCAGGACTCCCGCAAACGCTGCTGACAGTGCGGACAGACCAGCCAATCGATGTCGACCGCCGCCCGGCAGGCCGGACAGGCGCAGCCCGAAACAGGCTCTTCATCGACCGGCGCATCCATCTCGCGCTGGATGATCCAGAGCAGCACCGCCAGAGATATCAGTAAAAGCAGAATCATGTTTAACCTGCCTGGGCCAAAGCCTTCGGTTCGCGCAACTGGTCTTCTGCGACCCGCCCGTCACGCAATACAACAGTTCGGTCAAAATAAGGGCGGTTTTCAACATTATGGGTCACCATCAAAATGGTTTGACCCTCCGAGTTCAACTGCTGGAATAGATCCATAATCTCACGGCTGGTGCTGCTGTCGAGGCTGCCGGTCGGCTCGTCCGCCAGGATCAATGGCGGCGCATTGACCAGCGCACGGGCGATCGCCACCCGCTCCTGTTCGCCACCGGAGAGCTGCGTCGGCAAATGGTTGAAACGCTGCCCCAGGCCGACCCGCTCCAGCACCTGGCTGGCCATTTCGCGCTTTTCTTTTACGGAAATATTCTTCACCGCCAGCGGCAGCATGACGTTTTCCCGCGCGGTCAGGTAAGGGATCAGGTTGAAGGCCTGAAACACGAAGCCGAGATATTCGCGACGGAAATCAGCCCGTTTTTCACTTGATAACGCGTAGAGATCGATCTCATCGATCACCACCTGTCCTTCGCTTGGCCGGCAGAGTCCGCCAAGGATCGACAAGAGAGTACTTTTCCCCGAGCCGGAAGGACCCATGACGCCGAGGAAAACGCCTTCTTTGATTTTCAGGCTGACATGGTCGAGGGCGACGATGCAGTCGGCTTCATTACAGTAGGTTTTTCGCAGGTTCTGAATATCGAGAAATGCCATCAATTTATCCTTCAGGTCCTAGAGGGCGCGCAAAGCTTCAGTCGGATCGAGGCGGCTGGCGTGCAGCGCCGGATAGAACGACGCAAGACAGCCGACAACAACCGCCAAGCTGACCGCCAGCCCCGCCAGTATCGGATTCCACTGCAGCATTACGTGGTGCTCGGTCATAAATGGCAGGATCGCCCAGGTCGCGCCGATGCCGCTGAAATAACCGAGCAGCCCGGCCAGCAGGCTGACCACGACAGATTCGAACAGGATCAGTTTCATCACGTGCGAGCGGCGGAATCCGAGCGCCCGGAAGATGCCGATTTCACGAGTCCGCTCATTGACCGAACCCATCATGGTGACAAAAACCACCAGTCCACCGATCAACACCACCACGGCGGCAATCGCCAACGAAAAGGCGCGAAACTGGTCGAGCGCGTGCATACGGGTTTTAACCACCTGCTGAATCGCGTTAACGTCGACGCCGGGCAGGACCTCGCTGATCTGATTGACCATATCGCTAACCGGGCAGTCGGCGCACAACGCAGCAACTTCGACCAGAGAGACAACCCCCGGCTTATTCAGCACGCGTTGGGCCGTCGGCAGAGAGCCGATCAGCAGTTGATCATCCTGCGAACCGGTCTTTTCCAACACGCCGCTGATCGTGAACTGCTCGCCGGAGATATCGAGCGCGTCGCCGGGGCTTAGAGCCAGCTTCGCTGCGACAGCGCTGCCGATAACCAGTTCATTCTCAGCAGTGACCGGTTGACCGATGATCGACCACCAGCGTTTCAGGTGAAATTCCTTGTCAGCATCAACGCCCATCAGCAACACCCGTTCACTGCCGATATTCACAGCGCCAAGCACCTTGGGGGCGACCGCGGCGATATTCCGGTTGTTGCGAATGGTGCCGATCTTCTCCAGATCGGCCTGGTAGATCTCCGTCGGGTCGAGAGAGACGCCGCCCAGGGTTATTCCGCCATAGCTGAGCGACAAATTGTCGCTGCGCGGGGTGATCAGGATATTGGCTCCGTAGTTCTCCATCTTGTGCTGCACATCCGCCGTCAGGGCGGAGGACAGGGAGATCAGGGTGACCACGGTGGCGACGCCGATCAGCAGGCCGATGACCAGAAAGGCCATGCGGCTCTTCCGGCGGCGCAGATTATTGAAGGCGATAGAACTAAGCTTCATCGGAATTCAGTCCTTAATCTCAGCCGCCGAAATACCAGGCGCCGGAGAGCAGGTCGCGTTCATTGATGACCAGTTGACTGCCTTCGATCCGCCGCATCAGCGGTGCCGGATTGCAGCCACCTTTGACCTCATTGATCATGTCGGTGTGGAATCTCATATTGCAGTTGTTGCAGACCATCTGGTCGCCTTCCTGCCGGTAACCCTTCTTCGCCTTGTAGCAGACATCGCAGGTATCGAATGCGGCCCGCATCACGCCGTCGACGCTTTTCACAACGAAGAATTTGATTTCCCCCTTGCTGGTCGCGATGTTGAAGAAATGGGCCTGACCGTCTTCGACCTGCGCCAGAGGGATGCGCACCTCACCGTTCTGCAGCTGGACCGAAGCCTGGCTGTCGGTCGCTCCCTGTCCCATCACCAGAAAACCGGCAACCGCTGCAACCGCGACAACCACGGCCAGCAGGGCGACGATCTTGCCCATACCGCCCTTCTTGTCGGAGTTGGTGAACTGCTCTTTCTTATCCTGACGTTCCTTACTCATGCCTTAACTCCCTGTGTTTTTTGGGTGATAGCTGAATTATCAATCTGAACTAACCGCAACAACCGCCACCGCAGCCGCTACCGCCAGCACCGCCGAGGGTCTGTTTGAGGCCGGCATCATAGATGACGACCGGTGCCGACCCGACCAGGTTCTGGAACCACTGATTGAAACGGACCTGACGCTGACTTGGCTGCTTTACATCGACCAGCACGTGCTCCTCGATGTTGCGATTGATAATCATATCTTCCTTGGTCTGCTGGAAAAACAACTCTTCAGATCCGTAACTGTTCTGAATGTAGGCATCCAGGTTCGGCTTTTTCTGTCGCAATTGTTTGATCTGCAGATCGACTTCGTAATCCTGCACGACAACCAGGTTGCGTTCGGCATCGGCCAGCATCAGCTTACGCTGCATCAACCCCTGCCAGGCCTGGCTGATGACCTGCGACGGAGCTTCAGGCCGCGCGGAGAGGCCGGCGGTGCGCAGCCGCTGCTCGACGACCTGATTGAAATCGTCCCGCGCCACCAGCTGATCACCGACCTTGGCCACATAGATTTCCGCCAGCTGTGCTTGCTCGGCTTGCAGCGATTGATATTGCTGTGCCGTGAGTTGGCGCAGAACCGAAGCGGGATAGCCGGCCGCCGTAATCACCTGGGCGATATTCGCCGAGTCGGTTTTGCCCGGATCAAAAGTGATCTGACTGCGCCCAGTGGTGACGCTGACATCGACCGAACGGACACCATCGATCTTCTCGACGGCCTCGGTGATCGTTGCCACGCAGGAACCGCAGGTCATTTTCTTCACGTTCAGCTCTGCCAGGGCGAGATCGGAGTCGGCGTTAGAGTTGGTCGAGAAAAAAGCCACCCCGGCAACAACGGCGGCGATAAGCAGACCGGCGGAAACGAACAGACCTTTTCTTTTCATCAACAACCTCATGTTTTATAGAGAAAATTTCCTGTTAGATTTTCATGGATCATGCCAACTGAGTCGGTGGCAGAAGCAGCTGATTTTACTTAAAAGGGGATGCTGAAGAGAACAAGATTGCAGAATATCCAACAGCGCGTTGCAGAATATTCTGCAGCACGGGCGGTTGCCGCCGACTCAGGCGATGGCGGCGGCAGGCAGGCGATCCAGAGTTTCGCGGATCCGCGTCAACAGGTCAACCGGTTGAATCGGTTTGTTGAGCAGCAGCGCATCTTCACCGACCAAACCCTGTTCGCGCAGAGCATCGAAGGTGTAACCGCTGATAAAGATGACGGGAACGTTTGTCATTTTACGAATTTCACTATAGAACTCGGTGCCTTTCATGCCGGGCATGACGACATCGGAGAGAATCAGGGACAGCCGGTGCCCCTCCCGCTGCAAGCTCTCCAGCGCAGTTTCAGCGCAGTCGCTGGTGATGACTTGATAGCCGACCGCGGTCAAAATACTGTAGGTCGATTCGCGTACCAGCTGATCGTCTTCCACCAGCAGAATGGTCTCTGTGCCGCCGGGCAATTGATGATTACGGACCGTAACCTGCTGGATGGCCAACTTATTCGACAAGGGCAGGTAGATGCTGAATCTGCTTCCCTGCCCTGGCTCGCTGTCGACCAGAATGTAGCCCTTGTGCTGTTTGATAATCCCCCAGGCGATCGCCAGCCCCAGACCGGTCCCCTTGCCGGTGTCCTTGGTGGTGTAGAAGGGGTCGAAAATTTTCTGCAACACATCTTTCGACATGCCCGCACCGCAGTCTTCAACAGTTATCAATGCATAATTGCCCGGCTCTCCATAGCCGTGCTGGCGGCAGAACGACTTGTCGATCACCGTGCGCGAGGTATTGATCGACAGGACGCCGCCGTCCGGCATGGCATCCCTGGCATTCGTCGCCAAATTAACCAGCACCTGTTCCAATTGTCCGGTATCGGCCAGAACCACCAGCTGTTCATCGGCAAGGGTGATGTTCTTGTTGATCCGTTCACCGATCACCTTGCCGAAAAGGTCTTGAACCTTCAGGACCAGCCGGTTCAGATCGACCGGCGTCGAGGGACCGGACTTCTTACGGCTGTAGGCGAGCAGCCCGTGGGTCAACTTGGACCCGCGCTCGGCCGCCTCAGCGATTTTGTCGATTTTCGGCAGAATTTTCTCGTTGTCTTGACACATGGACTGCAGCAACCCGACATAGCCGGAAATCACCGTCAGAATATTGTTGAAATCGTGCGCGATCCCGCCGGTCAGGGTGCCGATCGCTTCCATCCGCTGAGAATGCTGCAGCTGCTTTTCCAGGGTGCGGCGTTGCGTGATATCGAGGAAGGTAATGACGGCACCGACCAGCTCTCCGTCGCGACACATTGGATGCCCCCAGTACTCGACGGGCAGCGGGTTTCCGCTGCGATGCATGAACACGGCATCGGCAACAAAAAATTTTTCGTCCTGCTGAATTGCGGCGATAAATGGGCAGGCTGCTGTCGGTTCGCCGGGCTCGGTGTCAATCTGAGCAAGCCGGTGGAAATCTTTGCCGACCAGCCCCTCCTCTTCGAAGCCGAGAATTCTCTGGGCGGCGGGGTTACAGAAGGAGACGACCCCGTTCAAATCGATCCCGACAATCGCTTCGGCGGTTGAGTTGAACAGAGTGCGCAGCATCTCCTCACTGTAGGAGAGCTCCCTCTCATAGTGCATCCGTTCGCATTCGGCCGCCGCGCGCGAGGCGATGACCGACAACAGCTCTTCGACATGGGGAACGGATCGCATTGGCGTACGCGAAAAGGCACTGACAACCCCCAGAACCTCACCGTGCCGATCGTGCATGGCAATCCCGATAAATCCACAGCCGCCGGTCAAATTCCAGGTTCGAAGCGCAGGGAACAGTTCATCAACGTCTTCGGGGATAAACCGGAAGCCCTCGTTGACAATCATTTCATGCGGTGTTCCTGTGATCGCTTGGGAATGTGGGGTGATCACCTGTCCATCGATACAGCAGGACTGGATCATCAATTTGTCACCGTCCACCAGCCCGATACTGGCGCCATCTGCGTTGAGCCAGTCGCAGAGGTTCTGGGCGATCTCGTCGAGACAGGCCTGTCCGGTCAGGCCGACAGTGCTGCGAACCAGAGTCTGGATGGAGGATTCGTACTTTTCCCGCAGGGTGATATCGCGCGCAACCGAGAAGAAGACCCGCTTGCGGTCGAGTTCGAAAATCTGGCTGCTCACCTCGACCGGAATCCAACTGCCGTCTTTGCAGCAGAATTCGGTTTTAAACAGAGTTTTCCCATGCAGTTCGATATCTTCGAGGATTGCTCGAAAGGCCTCGGTATCATCAATGCTGGTTCGGTTGGTCTCGAGGGGCGACAGGCGGGTCAACTCATCGCGAGTATAGCCAAGCATTTTACAGGCGACATCATTCACTTCGACATACTGTCCGGGCTGTCCGTCGGGCAGGCGCTCGGCGATAAAAATGGCATCGGTGATGCCGTTGAACAGGCGTGAAAAGTACTCACGATTTTTCCACAACAATTGCTCACGGTCATCGACAGCTTCACGCATGCGCCGGAAGCTGTCGGACAGGTCATCGATCTCCTTGTGGCAGCCATAGGGCAGCGGATGCCGGTAATCTCCATCGGCGAAGCTTTTCGCGCTTTCTGCCAGCTGCGATATCGGCCTGACGATCCGTTTGGCCAGAGCCCGCGACCAGACCGCTGCCAAAAAAACCGAGAGTATAAAGCCGAGCATGAAGATGATCCGCAAGCGCCACAGAGCCGCAATCAGACCTTCCTCTTTCTGCCCGAGCAGCACCACCCCGTTGAAGGAGGAAACCCGAACGGCTGTCCCCAGTAAGCTGGTTTTACCGTTCATATAACTGCCGCGGCCAACCTCGCCTTTAAAGGCCTGCCCAACCAGCTCAAGAGCAGCCAGGCTCGCTGAGTTATCGTTAGCCTCAGGCGGCACCTGAAAGATGATCCGTCCCTGGTTATCGAGCAGCGACAGCTGGTAGGTCTCTGTGTCGATCTTATCCAGAAATCGAGCCTGCAGCTGCTCGACATTGAAATACCCGACGATGAAAGAGTCGTCGACCTTGGAGGCGATCGCCAGGGACTTCGCGCCGTTCAGGCTGTTGATCGATGACTCTGACCAGGCAAGTCCGGACAGCCGCTCAGCAGCCTTCAGCAGAGGCTTTATCGGCAAGGCCACTTCGATAAAGGCCTCTCGATAGGGGTGCAGATTGTCGGGCAGACCGGCGGCCCAAACCTCTCCCTGGCGATTGACCAGAAAAAGCGAATCGAGCCCGTTCGCTTCAGCAACGATGTCATCCAGCAGCTGAGTCAGCAGTTCCGGGCTTTCAGACAGGCGGGAGTAGATGAGGGGGAATTCGCGCAGCAGAACGTTCGGCTCGCGCAGTTGCAGGGAGATCTGGCTGGCAAAAGATTCGGCCAGGGACCGGTTTTCACGATCGCGCCTGGCCTTGGTGTCACGGTAAAAATAATCGAAAAACAGCAGACCGACTATGAGCAACGGCAGAAAGGCAACGACGACAAAACGCCAGGTCAGTGCATCTTTTAACCGGTAATCGATCCTCATGCCACATCTCACATCGCTGCAGACTCTTCATGGACAGGCGAATGCAAAGTATAAGGGCAGGAAGCGACATTATCAACCAAAAAATAAAGCAATATCTAATGATTGCAAGCCAACAATTAGAGGGCTTCAGTTGTCTGGGAGCGCGTTTTCTCAAACAGGATTCCCTGCACAGAGAAGCGCACACGGTCGGGGAGGATTTCCACCACCTGAACATTATCAATCATGGTTCCTTCCATAACCGGAAGGTCATTGACCACGGCCAGTCGCGCCCCGGGGTCGGCCTGATAAACGATCTCCTCAACCAGCAGCTCAGGAATCACCATCCCAGCAGGCAACGCGCCAGGCTGGCTGGCCGTTGACTTGAGCGGCGACGGTGCACTCTCGGCGCCGGCAACCGACTGCTTATTGCCCACACCCGAAACTCTTGCGGGCTGTTTCAACCTCGGAAGCGGAATATCGGTAGCCGGCAGCGCCAAGGTCACCACTGATTCAGGTGCGGCAACCGGAACAGATTCGACAACCTGAGGGACAGCCTGCGGACGATTTTCAACCGGGCTGTCCAGTCCGAAGATCCAGACGGCCCCAAGGCCGGCAACGACTGTAATAACACCGACAGCGATCAGGATCACTCCGCGCGGGCGCTCCTCAGGAACCTGGTAAGACCGCTTGAGGATGTCACGGCCGATATCAACACTCCCCTCCCCCATTGCCGACTTATCAGACTCCAGCTTGCGTAACGCCTTCAGGATGGAACTCATCAGCGATCTCCTTGAGCCAGGCGAGGTGCCGCCTGGCCTGCCTCACGGTAAAGCCAAAAAAGGGTTTGCGCGCCAACCCGCCCGTCTGGCGCCAACTTCTGCTGCCGCTGAAAGCGCGTCACTGCCTCGATAGTCACCAGATCGTAGGTCCCGCTCCTGCCGGAAAAGCTGTCATCGAGCTGGCCGAGCAATTCTTGCAAGGCTGACACCGATGAACTTTTCAGGCCGGGCTTGTCAATCAAGCGAATACCGGCCGGATTGACGTATGGCAGAAAAGCCTTGCCAAACCAGATCTGCTCCAGCTCCGGAAGCCCGACCCAGCCGTCTGCGGTGAGAGCCGGCTCAAGCCGAACGCGTTGCCCTTCTGTAGCAACAATCGCCAGAAAGCGCTTTCCCATGACGTTGGGCAGGACCAATTCGAGGATGGCGGGCGCGTCGATCCGCAACAGCTCCGCGCCGTCACCCTGAAACTCCGCCGCGGCGAGCCCGCTGGCCTGAAGCGCGGAAAGAAGCCCCCGTGAGGTACGGACCTTGGCGGCCGAAGAATCGACCGGACGTTCCCAGAGTTCGGCGGTCGCCGTGATCGCCCGAAGGGCGGTCTGGTCGGTCGACAGATCGGCAACTGCTTGCTGCAGGGCAATCACGGCTGCGCGGTCGGGCCTTTGGGGAAGCTTCTGCTTCGTTGCGACTGGCGCTTCCGGTGTTTCCGGCGCTGCCGGAACCTGACTTTCCTGTCTGGCATGTGCTGGCTCGAATTGCTCTGTGCGTATCGCGAACCAAACGACCAGAGCGACGGCAACGCAACAAGCCACCAGCAACGCAACAGGCAACAGACTTGACTGCCGCGCAGGGGCCTCCTGGGTTAATTCCCGTTGCGCCGCCGAGACGGCCCGGTCGGTCACGACGCGGGAATCCTGGCCGTAGGCAACCAGCAATGCGCGGTCGCAGAGAAGGTTGATCAGTCTCGGCACCCCGGAACTGTAGTGGTAAACCTTGCGCAACCCTTTTTTTGTGAACAGTTCCCCGGCCTGCCAGCCCGCCACCTTGGCCCGATGCTGAATATAGTCCAGGGTATCGGTCTCATCCATCGGCTTCAGGCGATAGCGGACCGCCAGCCGCTGTTTCAGCTGACGCAGATCATTCCGTTCAAGGACCTCATCCAGTTCCGGCTGCCCAACCAGAACCATCTGAATCAGCTTCTCGGTCTCGGTCTCCAGGTTTGAAAGCAGCCTCAGCTGCTCGAGAACGTCCGGAGCCAGATTCTGCGCTTCGTCTATCACCAGCACGACCGTCTTGCCTTCTTCGCGCTGTCGTAACAGAAACTGGTTCAGAGATTCGAGCAGGATGACGAGATTAGACTCCTGACGATCGAAGTCGATGCCGAATTCCCGATGAATGTTCTGCAGCAGCTCCAGGGCGCTCAGACAGGGGTTGAAGACCAGCGCAACGCGATAGCTGTCTTCGGTCAATTGTTCGAGCAAAGTCCGCATCACGGTAGTCTTCCCGGTACCGACTTCACCGGTCAGAGAGAGAAAACCGACCCGCTGCTGAATTCCATACAAGAGATGGGCAAAAGCCTCTTTATGATTCTTGCTCAGAAAAATGAACTTTGGGTTCGGCGTAATGTGAAATGGTTTCTCAGTGAAGCCGAACATCTTTAGATACATAGAAAAATCCCCAATATTAGACAGTTCCGATCTGCAGTTAAAAGGTTCCACACTGCAGGCTCTTTTACAAGCATTAATTGACAGAGTCCAGCTGCTAGCAGATCTGAAGAGGTCTGTTAGACTAAAATCACTTTAAGAGCCTGTGACAGGAGGATCTGTTGATGGAAAACTGGAAGCGTTTTACTCAAGATCAGCGAATCGCCTATTTCTCCATGGAAATCGGTCTGAAAGCGGAGATTCCGACCTATAGCGGCGGCCTGGGCGTTCTGGCCGGTGACACCATCAAAAGTGCCGCCGACCTGAAAATCCCCATGGTTGCCGTCACCCTCCTCCATCGAAAGGGCTATTTCGAACAGCGCTTTTCGGCCGATGGCTGGCAACTAGAACGTGATGCCGAGTGGAAACCGGAAAAACATATGGAACTGTTGCCGACCAAAACTCTGGTGACCATCGGCGAGCGGGACGTCAAAGTTCAGGCCTGGCTCTACAGCGTCAAGAGTCCGACCGGCGGCGAGGTGCCGATCCTCTTTCTCGACACCGACATCCCGGGCAATCATGACGAGGACCGCACCATCACCCACCACCTGTACGGCGGTGGCCTGGAGCTGCGCCTGCAACAGGAAATCGTTCTTGGCCTTGGCGGTGCCCGCATCCTGCGCACTCTTAATTTTCCCATCCGCAAATACCACATGAACGAAGGACATGCCAGCCTCTTGACGATCGAACTGCTCAACAGCGCCCGCCTGCCCCTCGAAGAAACCTGGGACGAACGCAGTTCGTGGAACACCCAAAAGGTTATGGAGCAGTGCGTCTTTACCACCCACACACCGGTCGAAGCCGGACATGACCGGTTCCCCTATGACCTGGTCGAAAAACTGATGCCGCCCGAGGTGCCGATCGATCTGCTGAAAGAGCTCTGCGGCAGCGAGCAGCTGAACATGACTTTACTGGCGCTGAATTTAAGTAACTTCATCAACGGGGTTGCCAAGCGGCATGGCGAAGTCTCTCAGAACCTGTTTCCCGGCTTCAAAATTCACGCGATCACCAACGGCATCCATCCCTTCACCTGGTGTTCCCCGTTCTTCGTCAACCTGTTCGACAAATACCTGCCCGGCTGGGCCAATGAACCCGAACTGCTGGTGCGGGTCGACAATATTCCCAATGAAGAGCTCTGGGAAACCCACAGTGGGGCAAAAGCGCTGTTTTTCCAGTACATCAAAGAAAAGACCGGCAAACAGCTGAATCCCGACCTGCTGACCATCGGCTTTGCCCGCCGGGCCGCCACCTACAAGCGCGGTGACCTGATTTTCAGCGATATGGAGCGGCTGCTGGAAATCGGCGAAGGTAAGCTGCAATTCGTCTTCGGCGGCAAGGCCCACCCCAAGGATGAAGGCGGCAAGCAGGTCATCCAGAGGATTATCCAGCAGGTCGAAATGATGCGGGGGAAAATCGATCTGGTTTATCTGGAAAACTACAATATGGATGTCGCCTCTCGCTTCATTCCGGGGGTCGATGTCTGGCTGAACAACCCGATGCGCCCCCTGGAGGCCTCCGGGACCAGCGGTATGAAAGCCGCCCTGAATGGCGTGCCGAACTTCAGTGTTCTTGATGGCTGGTGGATCGAAGGACACATCGAAGGAGTGACCGGCTGGTCGATCGGCCCGCCTCCCGCGGAAGTTGACCAGGAGGTCGGGCGCGCCAATGAAGACCTGGAAGACATGTACCAGAAGCTGGAGAAGGTCATCATTCCGCTTTACTATAAGGATCGAGACGGCTGGATCGAAGTGATGAAAAACGCGATCGGAAAAAATGCCTACTATTTCAACACCCACGTCATGATGCGGCGCTACGTGACAGATGCCTATATCAGATAATTCGCCTCTCATCTGACACCAGAAGCCCGTCCGGACGGCGGCTGACGGCCTGCTAGCTTGAAAAAATCTTTGCATTCTCAATGTTCTGTGCTATTTTTCTGCGGTTCTGAAATCGAATCAACAAAGGAGACCTTCACGCATGACTGCATTTCTGATTTTTCTGCATGTCGTCGTCTGTATTGCCCTGATCGTTATCGTCTTACTGCAAATGGGCAAAGGGGCCGAAGTCGGTGCCTCGTTCGGCGCCGGTTCCAGCCAGACCATTTTCGGCGCCCGCGGCGGCGGCAGCTTCATGGGCAAAGTCACCGCCGGTGCTGCTACGATCTTTATGCTGACCAGCCTCGCCCTGGCGTATTTCTACGGCTCCCCCGCCTCGCAGACCATCATGCCGAGCAGTGTCACGGCCCCCGCTCCGAGTTCCCAGGCCCCGGCAGCCCCGACTGTACCGGCGCCGGCAGAGGAAAAAAAGTAGCCTGGCTGCCAATTATATATTGACAGTTATTCCAGCCATTCAGTATATATACAAGCCGTTCGCCGAAGTGGTGGAACTGGTAGACACGCCATCTTGAGGGGGTGGTGGGAGTATTCCCGTGCGAGTTCGAGTCTCGCCTTCGGCACCAGTTAATGAAATACCCGGTTACGAGAGTAATCGGGTTTTTTGTTGGCTTATGGTTGCGAGACTCGAAGCGAAGTGAGCGCTGACTGAATGTCAGAAAAGCAGCCAGGGATGGCTGCGCCAGCGAACGGAGGGGAGCCAACGCAGGAACCGCCCGGAAGGCGGTGACGAAGTGGGCGAGTCTCGCCTTCGGCACCAGTTAAAAGTCCTGAACGACAGGCTTTACCTTAGGGCCCAGCCAATCGGCTGGGTCTTTTCTGTTCGCCCCCTGCCTTTGCCTGATATTGAAATTCAAGCCATCGCGGCCTGCACGCAATGAAAATTCTGCAAATTCGTTAAAATATCTTGAACTTACCACCCTGTTTAAGTTTTAATAGCGGCTAACAATTAAACTGTCATTGCGGGAAGGCACCCGCTCCTCTGCGTACTTCATCTCCAGGACAGAGCTGCTGCAGATAGAAAGGACACTTGTCGATGCCTTTGACCGGTGAGCTCGAACACTTACCGATCGTTGATGTTATTCAACTGATCAACTCGACCCGCAAATCCGGCACCCTGTTTGTCTACAGCCGTAAAGGCGAAGGTCAGCTGGTCTTCGACAACGGGTATATCGTCGGCGCCAGTCATTCCAATGAAAAACTGCGGATCGGGCAGATTCTGCTGGAAGCCGGCATCATTTCGAAGGAGGATCTCGATAAGGCGCTGGCGGCCCAGAAAGCGGCCGGAGAAAACCGTAAACCCTTGATCAGCACCCTGCTTGAAGATTGCGGCATGTCGAAAGAAGCCGCTTTCAAGTCGCTTGAAACGTTGATCGAGATGACCGTGGTTGAGATGATCAGCTGGACCCGCGGCATCTTCTCCTTTGATGTCGACAACATCAGTGTCACGGATGATTATCGCTACCTGCCGGAGCAGATCCAGAAACAGGCGACATTCGATTCGCAGATGGTGCTGATGGACGCTTTGCGGATCTATGATGAAAAGGTCTATGCCGGCGAAATTGAGGTCGTCGACGAGCCGCTTGATCAGATACCTGAGCATTTAGACCAGCATCCTGAAGAAGAGGAAGAGCCGGAAGAGCTGATCCTTTCGGATGAAATTCTTGGCTTGGCCGATCTTGACAAGATTGAGCGAAAAAAACCCCGCGCCTTTAGAAGCCTCGAAGCATTCGATCCTTCAGAAATTCATCGTCAGATCATCAAGAAGGCGTTGCCCGGCCTGCCCGCGGAAAGCCACACCGAAATAGCCGACTTCCTCTCCGAGTTGTCATCCCCCAGCCTGGCCGACGAAGTCACGCTGAAGACGGCATCTCAGTCGCAAGCAATTGTCATGTATGCCAAAGACGAACTCCTGCAGCATGCGGTGATGACCGTCTGCAAACGGGAAGGCATCATGGTCTTCACCACCTCTGATGAGCAGGATCTGGAGGTATTGATCAGCCGGGCCCTGGAGAAACAGCTCGATCCGATCCTGGTGTTCGATTATCCGACAGCAGCAGAAAACGCCTTCGATAAAGAGACGCTGATCGCGACCCGTCGCCACATAAAAGAAAAAAACCCACGCTCTGCGATCATCCAGCTTTGCTCCTCGGCTGATTACGACTTTTCACTGCATTCACTCCGTGACGGCATCCGCACAGTCTTTCCGAAACCGCTGCACAGCGAACGGCATGACAAATTTACCAGCGACATGATCGATTTCCTGAAATCGTTCCAGGCCTATATTCAGGGCTGTTTCAATGATGAGCGCCGCCAACAGTTTGCGAAGCTGAGAAACAGCCTGTCGAAACTAAAGAGCCTGCACAAAGCTCCCGATATATCTCTGGCCGTGTTAAATTTTGTCGGGGAGATTTTTGATCGCTCTCTGACCTTCATTGTGGACAAAAACGCCTTGATAGCTGAACGGAGTATCGGTATTCGAGGAAACAAACTGGATGGCCCGTCCGCTCCACTGAAGTTCCGCGTTCCGGTTCGGGAGGATTCCGTCTTAAGCAGCGTAATCTGCCAGGGGGAGGCTTATTTCGGAGCAGCTTCTGACAGCCAGATCAAAGAGGCACTGTTTCCGGAAATCGGCGCGCCGGTCGATTCCAAAATTCTGCTGCTGCCGATGGTATGTAACGGCCGGGTCATCACCCTGACTTACGCGGATTTTGGTGATCGGCAAGCATGCCAGGTACCTATCGACTATATCGATTTTTTCTCCGGCCAGGCCGGGTTGACCATGGAGAATGCTCTCTTCCGTAAAAAAATGGACAAAAACTAGTCGTACAAACAACCATAAGGTGTCAGCATGGACAATAAAACCCTGAATCAGATTCTTGAAATTGCCTTTGCCAAGCGTGTTTCCGATGTGCACTTCGAAGTGGACAATCCCCCCTTTTTTCGTGCCCATGGTCAGCTGCTGCGCTCGAAACTGCCCAACTTGAAGCCGCAGGACACCGAATTTATCGCCGCGACGATCATGGAACACAACAGTCGCGAGCTTCCGGAGGATTTTAAAGAGTTTGACGCGGCCTATTCCCTGGCGAACAACTCGGGGCGTTTCCGCGTCAGCATTTTCAAGCAGCGCGGATATATCGGCATCGTGATGCGGGTGATCCCGCCGGAGATCGGCAACTTTCAGGACCTTAAGCTGCCAGCAGTTCTGTCGGAGATTGTCAAAGCGCCCAATGGCTTGATCCTGGTGACCGGCCCGACGGGGAACGGAAAATCGACGACCCTGGCATCGATGATCAACCATATCAATGAAAAATTTGCTTACAATATCATTACGATAGAGGATCCGATCGAATTCCTATTCAGCTCGAAAAAAAGCTGTATCGTCCAACGGGAGGTCGGCATCGACACCGACGACTTCAGCTCGGCGCTGAAAGCATCGCTGCGGATGGATCCGGATGTCATCATGGTCGGCGAAATGCGCGACCTTGAAACCATTGATGCCTGCATCAAAGCATCGGAGACCGGACACCTGGTCTTTTCCACCCTCCACACCCAGAATGCTGCATCGACCATCAACCGCCTGCTTGGTCATTTCCCTCCGGACGCGCAAGAAATTATCCGCCAGCGTCTGGCTGACATTTTGGTCGCGACCGTATCGCTGCGACTGATCGAGGATAAAAATGGCGAAAACATTATCCCGGTGGTTGAAGTGATGCGCTCAACGACCACGATCCAGGCCTGTATCCGCGAAGGCAATCTCGATGATATCAAAGGGCATATTGAAAAAGGCAGCGCCCAATATCAGATGCAATCGATGGATCAGCACCTGATTCAACTTTGCAAAAAGAATATCATTACCGTCAAAGAGGCGGTCCGGATCTCCGGTTCATCCGACCTGGAACGGAAACTGACCTTTACCTGACCGGAACTTATCAGCCACAAAAAAAGCCTGGCTCGATTTTCGAGCCAGGCTTTTTTTGTTTGTTTTCGCCAGTCTTCAGCAGCCGCAGCCGCAATTGTGGCAGACAATTTTATCACTGCCGTCCGGTTCCACGGTTTCCGGGGCGAAGACCACCCGGTTGATTCCCCGCCGCAGATCCTCCAACAAGTTCCGGTTCGGGCTGGCACCAATGATATGGCCGAGGCAAAGATTTCCCAACCCGGCACTCGGAAAACGTAAATGAATACTGTTAAGCAAGTCGCCATAGCCCTTGATCTGGATGGTAAAATCCTCTTTCGAGCTGCGCAGACTCACTCCGAATTGAGCCAGCTCTTCGCGCATCTGCAGCAAAAAGGTCTGGAGCTGCTCTTCCTTCAGCTCATAAGACCAGTCGTTGCGCACCCAGTCCTGTTGGTAAAAAACCACATCGAGAGCTTTCTCTGCCATCATCACGCCTGTTCAATCCAGGAAATGTCGCCGCTGCCTTCCCGCAGAACCTCTATCTGATCGTTCAACAGGCTGATCACCGTCGAAGACTCTTCCAGGGAGATGCCGCCATCCAGCACCATGTCAACCATCCGCCCCATCCGCTCGTGAATCAATTCTGGCTCCTGCGGAGTCTCTTCGCCGGAAATGTTGGCACTGGTGGTGACCAGGGGGTGTCCCAGCTCTTTAACGATCGCCTGGCAGATGGCGTTGTCAGGAATGCGCACGCCGACTGTCTTCTGTTTCGTGCTGAGTGAATCGGGAACGATTTTAGTGGCCTCAAGGACGAAAGTGTAAGGTCCCGGCAGATGACGTTTCATGATCTTGAAGGCAAAATTACTGACCTGGGCATAATTGGAGATTTCGGCAAGGTCACTGCAGATAAAGGAGAAAGGTTTACGGCTGTCGCGTTGTTTGATCTGGAAGATCTTCTTGACCCCTTTGCGATTAAAGATATCGCAGCCGATACCATAGATCGTGTCAGTGGGATAAATGATGACGCCCCCCTGCCGGAGGCACTCTGCCACGCGGGTGATATGTCGTGGTTGTGGGTTTTCCGGGTTGATTGTCAGCAGCATCGGGCTCTCCTCCAGGCAAATATCTGGTAATTCTACGAGTTTATCCGCGTTAAAGCAACATTTTCAGCCCGGACACCTGACGCAACTCAGCATAAATGCTGGTCAGCTGCTGGTAGCTGTGCAAGGTCACCAGCACCGAAACCGACTGATAAGTCCCCTTGCCGCTGGGCCGGATTTTCACCGCATCGGCAGCGACCCTGGCATGCTGCCGTACGGCAGCGATCGCTGCCGCGCGAAATTCATCGCCTGCAGAGCCAACGGCCTTGAACTGATAATGACAAGGGAATTCAAGCAGATCTTCAGGGCTCTTTTTATCACTCATCAAGTGCCACCTTTGTGTCCGGTATGACCAAAACCGCCCTGCCCCCGCTGCGTCTCGGGAAGTTCTTCGACAACCTGAAACTCGGCTTGGCAAACCGGCGCGACGACAAGCTGAGCGATGCGGTCACCGGCAGAAATGTGAAACTCCTCCTGCCCGTGATTGATCACGATAATGCCGATTTCTCCGCGGTAATCGGCATCGATCGTCCCGGGCGTGTTCACCAGGGTCACGCCATGCTTGAGGGCCAATCCGGATCTTGGCCGAACCTGAATTTCATAATCCGGCGGGATTGCGACCGCCAGGCCGGTCGGGACCAGGCAGCGCCCGCCCGGCGGCAAAAGAATATCTTCTTCGGGCAACGCCTGAATATCCATTCCGGCGGCCAAATCGGTCATGTAGCGGGGAACCTGTGCTGCGGGATGCAGCTTTTTAATCTGAACAATTGGTTTCATTATCAAACCGGAATGGACAGCAGGCTGATCGGCACCTGGGATCGGTTGGTCGGCCCGACAACCTGCAGGTTCAATGAATCATCGGTCAGTAACTGGTTGGCAACCCGGGTCAGAGCATCGACAGTGACCGCGTCAATTTCAGAAATAATCTCTTCGATCACCGGCTGGCGACCGAGAAAAATTTCATTTTTTGCCAGACGGGTCATGCGGTTATCAGTGCTCTCCAGCGACAACAGCAGAGTGCCCTTCATCTGTTCGCGCGCCATATGCAGCTCCTCGCTGCCGATATACCCCTGCTTCAACCCGGCAAACTGATCAAGAACCAGCTTTATCGTCTCCGACAATTTATCCGGGCGGGTGCCGCCATAAACGATCAACGCGCCGGCGTCAGAGTGGGTATTCAGATAACTGTAGATCGAATAGGCCAGCCCGCGCTGCTCGCGAACCTCCTGAAACAATCGCGAGCTCATGCTGCCGCCAAGAATACTGTTGAGCAGATGCAGGACAAAACGATCATCATGATTCTGCGGCAACGCCTTGCAGCCCAGGCAGAAATGTACCTGTTCGAGTTCCTTCGCCGTGACCCGGACACCGGGTCGATAATCGGGCAAAGTGCAGAGATTGTCCGGAGCACCGGCAGGCACGACGGAAAAAACCTGTTCAATCTGGTCGATGATCTCCTGATGCAGCAGATCTCCGGCGGCAACAATCAGAATGTTCTGGCCATGGTAGCGCTGCTGCATAACCTGCAACAGCATATCACGGCTGATCCGACTGACCGTATCAACCTTGCCGAGCACCGGCTGCCCCAGGGGATGGCTGTGCCAGATCGACTCGCTGAACAGATCGTGAACCTGCTCGTCCGGTGAGTCTTCGACCATTGAAATTTCCTGCAGAATAACTTTACGCTCTTTTTCGATCTCTTTTTCTTCAAAGACCGAATTAAGCACCAGGTCGGAAAGCAGGGAGATGGCGTGGGGTAGCTTGTCGCCAAGAACCTTGGCGAAATAGCAGCTGAACTCTCGGCCGGTGAAGGCATTCAGCACTCCACCGACCGAATCGATTTCCTTGGCGATCTGAAGGGATGAGCGGGTGGTTGTCCCCTTGAACAGCATATGCTCAATAAAATGAGAAATACCGTTTAAAGAGACCTCTTCATGGCGGGAGCCATTCTGAACCCAGAAGCCAACGGTGACAGAATGAAGTCCCGGCATCCGCTCAGTGACGACACGGATGCCGTTATCCAGTGTTGACTTCTGCAGCATGGAACCGTTCCGAATTAATTCTCTTCGGGCAGTTCCTGACCGAGGGCCGCCTTACGGGACAGCTTGATCTTGCCCTGGCGGTCGACGCCGATACACTTGACCAGCACCTGATCCCCTTCACTGAGGACGTCGGTCACGTTACGGACCCGTTCGTTGGCCAGTTCGGAAACGTGAACCAGGCCATCGGTACCCGGGAAAATCTCGACAAAAGCGCCGAACTCCATGATCTTCTTGACGGTGCCCATGTAAAGCTTGTCAACTTCGGCTTCCTGGGTCAGGTCGCGGATCATCTTGATTGCCTGCTTGGCGGCAGCGCCGTCGGAAGAGGCGATCTTGATGGTGCCGTCGTCTTCAATGTCGATGGCGCAACCGGTTGCGTCGATAATCCCGCGGACATTTTTGCCGCCCGAACCGATGACGGTCCGTACCTGGTCCGGCTTCACCTTGATGCTGGTGATCTGCGGAGCGTGTTCGGAGAGCTCCGCACGCGGAGCGGCGAGCGCCTTGGCCATCTCGCCGAGGATATGAATCCGCCCTTCACGAGCCTGCTCGAGGGCCTGCTGCATGATCTCCTTGGTGACGCCGGTGATCTTGATATCCATCTGCAGAGCGGTGATCCCTTCAGCGGAACCCGTTACTTTGAAGTCCATATCGCCAAGATGATCTTCGTCGCCGAGGATATCGGACAAAACAGCGATATCGTCACCTTCTTTGATCAGGCCCATGGCGATTCCGGCGATCGCTTCTTTGACCGGCACGCCGGCGTCCATCAGCGACAGGGATGCGCCGCAGACCGAAGCCATTGAGGAGGAGCCGTTCGATTCGAGAACGTCGGAGACGATGCGAATGGTGTAGGGGAAATCTTCATGCTTCGGCAGAATCTGGGCGGCGCTGCGCTCAGCCAAAAAGCCATGACCGATTTCGCGACGGCCGGGGAACAGGCGCATGCTGGTCTCGCCGACGCAGAATGGCGGGAAGTTGTAGTGCAGCATGAATTTCTTGAATTCCATCCCCTGAACGTTGTCCATGCGCTGCTCGTCGACGCCGGTGCCGAGGGTCGAGGCGACCAGCGCCTGGGTTTCACCGCGGGTGAACAGGGCGCTGCCATGAGCGCGCGGAAGCACGCCGACTTCGCAGCTGATCGGGCGGATGGTGTTCATATCGCGGCCGTCGATCCGGATGCGGTCTTTGGCCACCATGCGTCGGACCACCTTCTTCTCGACCGAACCCAGGGCGGAAGCGATTTCTTCCTGACGCCCTTCGAAGGTTTCGGCCAGTTGTTCCTTAACCTCTGACCGGATATCGGCCAACGCCGCGTAGCGCTCCTGCTTGCTCTGGATCTTGACCGCTTCGATAACTTTCGGCTCGGCCAGCTCGGTCACTTTGGCAACCAGCGCTTCATCGGCCTGCGGCAGTTCGAAGACGCGTTTTTCTTTGCCGACCAGTTTGGCCAGTTCTTCCTGCAGGGTGATCAGCGGCTGCAGAGCTTCGTGGCCGAAGAAGATCGCGTCGAGTATTTCCGCTTCGCTGAGGAAATTCGACTCACCCTCGACCATCATCACCGCGTCGCGGGAACCGGAGATGACAATCTCGATATCGCTCAGCTCCTTTTGCTCGTTGGTCGGGTTGGCCACGAACTGACCATCGATCCGGCCGACGCGAACAGCGGCGATCGGGCCTTCAAAAGGGATATCGGAAACCGCGACCGACGCCGAAGCGGCGACCATGGCCAGGGTGTCCGGGTCGTTGACCAGGTCGGCCGAAATGACGGTCGGCATGATCTGGGTTTCGAACATGTAGCCCTTGGGGAACAAGGGGCGCATCGGCCGGTCGATGAGACGGCAGATCAGCGTCTCACGCTCGGTCGAGCCGCGCTCGCGACGGAAGAAAGAGCCCGGGATCTTGCCGCTGGAATAGAATTTTTCCGAGTAGTTCACGGTCAGCGGGAAGAAGTCCTGACCTTCGCGCATTTTCCTGGCGGAAACGACCGTACAGAGGACCTTGGTGTCGCCGTAGCTGACGACGACGGCGCCGTCGGCCTGACGGGCGACTTTACCGGTTTCGATAATTAAAGGTTTACCGTTGAATTCGACTTCAACTTTTTGATAGGCCATGGTGTTCTCCTTTTGTTCCGTTTTCAGCCATCTGAAAACGTCTAAGCCTGATAAAAAAAAATAGCTTTTGGAGGTTGGCCTGAGACAATTTCTGCTTATCGAGCAGAAGTTCTCTCCGGACAGCCTCCAGAGCTATCAGCATGGGTGACAAAAAGCAGCATGCCCCACTGGTGGGACATGCTGCCTTTGTCTAACGACGAATCCCGAGTTCCTTGATGACCGTGCGGTAACGCTCGATGTCCTGTTTGATCAGGTAGTCAAGCAGACGGCGGCGTTGACCGACCATCTTCAGCAGACCACGACGGGAGTGGTGATCCTTCTTGTGAGTCTTGAAGTGTTCCGTCAGATAAGTAATCCGTTCGCTCAGAAGCGCAATCTGCACCTCAGGTGAGCCGGTATCGCCTTCGTGACGCTTGAATTTTTCGATAATTTCCTGTTTACGTTCCGTGCCGAGCACCTGTTATCTCCTTTTGCGATTCAATAAAGCCAGTGGCGTGGCTGTTATGACTACGAACCTACGCTATCTACCACAGTTAACTCGCCCTGTAAAGGGCTAATCAGCCTTGTCTCATTGTCCGAGGAAGACCCGAACCAATTCAAAATCTCCACGTTTTTCTATCTGCCGATCGGGCGCAAATCGGGCGACAGCGGCGAGTCGCCGATCGATCTGCAAGCGGACCAGTTCACCGGCCGATAACTCGCTGTCAGCAGCAATACTCTCGAGTCCGGGTGGCACGCCGTTGGTTAATTTTTCCGCCGCTGCCGGCAAGACGGCCACGGCCGGTAAATTCGCCAACGCTTCATCCAGGCTCAGCAGCGCAGAGCAACCCGCGCCGGAAACAGCTGTCGCCAGATCATCCAAGGAGATGCAGCGGGCGATATCGAACTGTCCGCTCCGCAGGCGGCGCAATGCGGTCAAGTGAGCACCACAGCCGAGGGCTTCGCCAATATCCGCGACCAGCGTGCGGATATAGGTTCCTTTTGAGCAATCAACCTCTATGGTGACCGCCGGCAACTCGACTGACAGCAGGTCTAGCCGCTTGATGCAGACCTGGCGCGCTTCTCGCTCCACAGTTTCCCCCTTGCGGGCCAGTTTATAGAGCGGCACCCCATTCTTTTTCAACGCCGAATACATCGGCGGCACCTGCATGATAGTGCCGCGAAACTGCGCACAGACTGAGGGGAGCTGTTCTTCGGCGTCCTCTGAAATCGGGCGCTGCAGGAGGGTCTCGCCCTCAGAGTCGAGCGTATCGGTCGTCGTACCGAGCCTGAAGGTCGCGCGATAGCTTTTATCTTCCGCCAGCAGAAATTGCAGGATCTTTGTTCCATCTCCGACCGCGACCGGCAGTACCCCCGTCGCCAAAGGGTCGAGGGTCCCGGCATGCCCGACCTTGCGGGTGCGGCAGATCCTCCGCACCTGACGCACCACGTCGTGCGAGGTCATCCCCGCCGGTTTGTCGACTAGCAGCAGTCCGTGCATGGAGTTCAGTTCAGAAATTGATCGAGCTGCTCGGCAACGATGATGCGAGCCTCAGCAAGGCTGGCGTCGATTCTGGCGCCGGCCGCGTTATGGTGCCCGCCGCCCCCGAGCTGGCGCGCCATCTGACCGACATCGACGGTGCCGCGGGAACGAATACTGAGTTTGTAGGATTTCTCGCCGACCTGGCGGAAAAAAATCGCCACTTCGACTCCCCGTACGGCACGCGGATAGTTAACGAAGCCGTCGGTGTGTTCTTCGGCAGCGCCGGACTTTGTGAGCATTTCTTCCGTCATCGCGACCGAGGCGAAACGGCCGCAAGGTGATATTTCCAATGTCGGCAGCACCAGCCCCAGCAGACGCATGCGCTCAGGGGCGAGGCTTTCGTAAAGGTTGCT
Organism: uncultured Desulfuromonadales bacterium; assembly: GCA_945787335.1. Classification (GTDB taxonomy): domain Bacteria; phylum Desulfobacterota; class Desulfuromonadia; order Desulfuromonadales; family Geopsychrobacteraceae; genus Malonomonas. The sequence goes on along the minus strand of CALZHR010000010.1, from coordinate 24,616 downwards.
GGCCACTTCCCAGGTATCGACCCCCAGGCCGACCAGCTTGCCGGCAACGACAAATGCTTCCTGGTTGGAACTCGAATAGCGGAAAGAACCGGTATCGGAGAGGATTCCGGTGTAGAGCGGCTGGGCGACATCCAGGCTCATCTGATAGTTGCAGGCATCGAGAATTCGGCAGATCATGACGGCCGTGGCGCTGGCAGAGGTGTCGAGATAGCAGATGTCGCCAAAATCGGAATGCGGATGATGATCAATATTAATCAGGGTTTTGCAGAGATCCTCAACCGGCAGAGTGGTCCGTTCCAAGTCTCCGGCGTCGAGCACGAAGGCGACGTCAAAGCTGGGATTCTCCGGCAGGGTTTGTGTCAGCAGGTTCCAGCCGGAGAGAAAACGCAACAACTCGGGAACCGGATCGGCGTTAAAGGCGACAACCTCTTTGCCCATTTCGCGCAGCGCGTTGGCCAGACCCAGCGTTGATCCGATCGCGTCGCCATCCGGATTTTCGTGGGCGACGACCAGGAATCTCCGGTTTTTCCGTATCAGGTCAACTATCTGCTGAATCATCGGTCAGATCGTTCTGGACTTGGCGCAGCAGGGTGTCTATCTTCTGGCCGTAAGCGATGGAGCCGTCATATTCGAAACGTAAATCAGGGATGTGCCGCATGCGGATGATCTGTCCCAACTGGCGGCGAATGAACGGGGCGGCGCTTTTCAGGCCGCGTTCGGCATCTTTACGCTCAGCGACTTCACCGCTGACGGTAAAATAAACACGCGCCAGCCCCAGGTCGCGGGTGATCTTCACTCCGGTAATTGTCACCGGCGCAACCCGAGGGTCTTTGATTCCATGCATCAGCAGGTGCGAGATCTCTTTATGAATCTGCTCGGCAACCCGCTCGGGGCGATAACTGCTCAACTAATCCTCTGCTCCGTAATGTAAAAACTCGACATCGCTCTCGATCAATTCGGCCAATCCGGAGCGATAGAGGTCCTCTTCCAGCTTATTGAAAACCGACTGCAGCTGGGCTTCACTGCCCGCCGTCATACTGAGGCCGACCAGGCTGCGTTGCAGCTTGTTCTGCCAGCCGACTTCTGCAATCGAAACCGGGTAGCGGCTGCGCAGGCGATTGAGAATCCGCGCGACCAGGGAACGCTTCTCCTTCAAACTGTTGACCTGGTGCAGACGCAGGTCAAGGCGCAGCACGCCAACGACCATCTTCCATCTCCTCCCTGATTAGGCCAGGGTCGTCTTGATCTCCTCCATCTCGAAGACTTCGATTATATCGCCGATCTTGATGTCGTTGTAGTTTTCCAGACCGATACCGCACTCGTAGCCGCTGGCAACCTCTTTGACGTCGTCCTTGAAGCGCTTGAGCGAGCTGAGCTTGCCTTCCCAGATAACCACGTTGTCGCGCACCAGGCGGGTCTGGGCGTTGCGGAGAATCTTGCCATCGAGAACATAGCAACCGGCGATAGTCCCGACTCGCGAAACATGGAAGGTTTCACGAACCTCGACCCGACCAAGATCCTTTTCTTTCAGCGTCGGGGCCAGCAGGCCCTCCATGGCGTCGCGGATGTCATTTACCGCGTCGTAGATGACACTGTAAAGGCGGATATCGACCTTCTCGGTGTCAGCGAGGGTCTTGGCCTTGGTCTCCGGGCGGACATTGAAGCCGAGTACGATGGCATTCGAGGCAGTCGCCAGCGTCACGTCGCTCTCGGAAATCCCGCCGACGCCTGTGTGGATGACGTTCAGGCGGCAACTGTCGGTCGATAGTTTTTCCAGGGCATCGCGAACCGCTTCGACTGAGCCCTGAACGTCGGCCTTGATGATAACCGCAAGCTCTTCGACCACGCCTTCCTGCATCTTGGCAAACAGCTGATCGAGAGAAACCTTGCTGCTCTTGGCCAGGTCAAGTTCGCGCTGTTTCTGTTGCCGGTGCAGCGAGACATCCTTGGCCGCCTTCTCATTTTCGACGGCGTGGAACGTCTCACCGGCGTCCGGCACCCCGCCAAGACCGGTCACCTCGACCGGGAAGGAGGGACCCGCCTCTTTGACCTGCAAGCCGTTGGCGCTGGTCATGGAGCGAACCCGACCGAAATGCAGCCCGGCAACGATCGAGTCGCCGATTTTCAGTGTGCCGTCCTGCACCAGAACCGTCGCGACCGGACCGCGTCCCTTGTCCAGACGAGCCTCTACGATAGAGCCCTTGGCGCGCTTCTCCGGATTCGCTTTCAACTCCAGAACTTCTGCCTGCAACAGGACCATTTCCAATAGCGTGTCGAGGTTGGTCTGTTGCTTCGCAGAGACTTCAACGAAGATGGTATCACCACCCCACTCTTCCGGCACCAGCTCGAACTCGGTCAGCTCCTGCTTGACCCGTTCCGGGTTGGCATCCGGCTTGTCGATCTTGTTGACGGCAATCACGATCGGTACGCCGGCCGCCTTGGAGTGATTGATCGCCTCCTTGGTCTGCGGCATAACGCCATCGTCGGCGGCCACCACCAGGATAACGATGTCGGTCACACCGGCACCACGGGCTCGCATCGCGGTAAAGGCTTCGTGACCCGGGGTGTCGAGGAACGTGATCTTCCGCCCATCCAGCTCGACATCGTAGGCGCCGATATGCTGGGTAATGCCGCCGGCTTCGCCTTCGGTAACGTTCGCTTCGCGGATGGCATCGAGCAGGCTGGTCTTACCATGATCGACGTGTCCCATGATGGTGACGACCGGCGGCCGAGTCTGCAGATCTTCCGGCGCATCCTCTGCCTCTGCCTTTTCACTGATCTCGAGGATCGATTCCTCATCGAAGGCGACGTTTTCAACTTCGTAGTTGAACTCCGAAGCCAGGATTGCCGCAGAATCAAAATCGAGCGGATGGTTGATGGTGACCATCGTCCCCTGCCGCATCAGCTCGGCGATCAGCTCGTTGGCCTTGACCCCCATTCGCTTTGCGAGTTCGCCAACCGTTATCGAATCGCTGATCCGGATAATACGCTTGATTGCCTTGCTGACCGTGATTTCAGTCTGCTTGGTCTGTTTGGACTGTTTGCCGCCACGCTTTTTCTTGCCGCCCATGCGGTTCGGCTCAAACACCTCGACCCGGCGGCCGCGACGTGAAACACGCCCGTCCTGCTCTTCGACATCGTTACGACGGCCTTTTTTACGCTTTTTGTTCCGCCCTTCCTTTTCCGGCAGCGGCTGTACGACCGGGGCGACAGGAGTGACGTCGACACGCTTGCGCGCGCGACTCGGAGCGGCGGGCTGAGCCGGGCGTTCGCCATTGCGACCGCGTGGACGCTCCTGTCTTTGAGCCGCCGGGCGTGCCTGGGGCAGTTCGACCCGGCCAAGGATTTTCGCCTGATTTGCCGTGGCTTTGGTTGGCGCAGGTTGTTTTTTTGGCTGTGTTGCCGCAGCGACTGGTTGCTCATCAGTTGCCACATCCGGCTCGGCAGCTGCGACAGCTTCTTCCGCGGCCGGCGCTTCGGCAGCTTCGGCTTCGACAACCGTCTCGGGAGCATCCCCAGCCTCTTCCGCGACCGGTTCTTCGACAGCTTCGGTCTCGACAGTCGGCTCGGCAATTTCCGCAGCCTCTTCAGAAACCGGCTCTTCCTCGCTTTCGGCCTCGACGGCCGGGACTGTCTCCTCGGCGGGCTTCTGCACGACGGTCCGGCGGCGACGAATTATGCCGGGCTTGATCCGGGACTCTTCGATCTTTTCCTCCGAGGGGGTATTGAACGCATTAAATTTCTGCAGGTCCTCTTCACTCAGGGTGCTTGAGTGCGAGCCCACATCAATTCCAGCCTCAGCAAGTTTGGAGAGCAGCTCTTTATTCTCGAGCTCCATCTGCTTTGCCAGTTCGTATACTCTTAACTTGCCCATCAATTCTCCCTTACCATCTGCGCATATCTTTGCAGTTCAATCAGTAGCGTGTCTGCCAAGTCCCCCGCCTGAACGGCGACGACACTACGCTCCCCTTTACCAAGAACCTGCCCGAGCATCCCCTTGCTGAACATCTGCCGGCAGGGAACCTGATGCCGTTCAGCTGATTCCAATACTTTTTCCGCAATTCCTGCAGAAATATCTTCGGCAAGCAGCACCAGCGCGAATCCAGCTTGCTTCCGCAGGCCAAGAAGCACCGCGTTACTGCCGGAGACCAGCTGGCCAGACTTGCGTGCCATCCCGACCAGGTTGGCAACCCGCTGCAGCAGCGCGGCATTGAGCCCCTGCCGTAAGTCTTCAAGCGAAACGTCTTGACACTGCCCGCGGAAACTGCGTTGAAACTGCTTCCGCTTCACCGCATCCTGCAGGCACTGAATGTCGATACAGGTGTAGGCCCCGCGCCCAGGCAGCCGGTGCCGGTAGTCAACCAGCAGCGTACCATCCGGTGCCACCACATAGCGCACCAGCTCGGTCTGCCGGCTGGTTTCCCGACAGGCGATACAGGTCCTCTGTGGCTTGTTGCCTGCTGTGATCAAGGTTTACTCCTGAACGTCCTTTTCGTCAATCGCGACCGGATTTTCAGCCGGAGTCTCTTCCTTGACCACTGATTCCTCAACGACCTCCTCAGCAGCGGTTTCCGTCACATCGCTGGCGGTCTCTTCCTGTTCCTGTTCCTCTTCCTGAGCCCGGCTCTCGCTCTTGATATCGACCTTCCAGCCGATCAGCTTGGCAGCCAGGCGGACGTTCTGCCCCTTTTTGCCGATCGCCAGTGAAAGTTGATCGTCCGGCACGATGACCTCCATCGCTTCGGCATCTTCATCGATATAAACCCGCGAAACTTCGGCCGGAGCCAGGGCCGCGCAAGCGAACCGGGCCGGATCTGGAGTCCAGGGAATGATGTCGATCCGCTCGCCGCGCAGTTCCGTCACCACGTTCTGCACCCGCGAACCGCGCATGCCGACGCAGGCGCCGACCGGGTCGACATCGATGTCGTGCGATTCGACGGCAATCTTTGCCCGACTGCCCGGTTCCCGCACTGCATTCTTGATCTCGACAATCCCTTCGGCGATTTCCGGGACTTCCGATTTGAACAGGGAGATCAGCAGCCCCGGATGGGTGCGTGAAAGAATGATCTGCGGGCCCTTGGCCGACATTTTCACTTCGGAGATATAGGCTCTGACGCGGTCCGACTGGCGGTAATTTTCCCGCGGCACCTGCTCACGGTTCGGCAGCAGCGCCTCGGCGCGACCGAGATCGACGATCAGGTCGCCACGCTCGTAGCGGCGGACGATACCGTTGACGACTTCCCCGACACGATCCTTGAACTCATTGAAAATCCCTTCCCGCTCTGCTTCCCGGACCTTCTGAATAATAACCTGCTTGGCGGTCTGGGCGGCGATTCGGCTGAAGCTGCCTGCTTCGAGCATCATCCCGAGCGAGTCGCCTACCTCAACATCAGGGTCGACCTCTTTCGCTTCTTCGATGTCAATCTCCTTATAGGAGTCGACCACCTCATCGACGACGGTTACGAACTCAAACACCTCAACTTCACCGATCTCTTCGTTGAAATGAGCTTCAAGGTCACGGGTGTTACGGAACTTTTTGTTAGCTGCGGAAAGGACAGCCGACTCGAGTGCTTCCACCAGCACAGCGCGGTCGATCCCCTTGTCCTTTACCACCTGATCGATGATGTGATTGAGGTTGCCCACCATCTCATACCCCTTTTAGTGTGTTTAGCGGCCGAATGCGAAGCGGCATCCGGTCCTGTGATACTGACATCGACCGGACGCTCAGGCGCCGGTCAAAACTCAAATTCCAGGTTGGCACGATCGATCTGATCCAGCGGAATGCGAATCTGTGCCGCGCTTTTATCCTTTAATGTCAGGAGGACATCCTGCCCTTCAAAGCCAGCCAACTGCCCGACAAAGGTTTTACGGTTCAGTCCGCGGCCGTCCGGGTCGATTGCATCCAGAGTTTTGATCTTTGCCAACTGGCCGGAAAAGCGATTGAAGTCCTGCGGCTTCTTCAGCGGTCGTTCGATTCCGGGCGATGAGACCTCAAGCGAGTAAGCGGTTTCAACAACATCTTCGACATCGAGAATCGCGCTGATCTCACGGCTGGCCACAGCGCATTCGTCAAGGGTAATTCCGCCTTCTTTGTCAAGATAGAAACGCAGCACCCACCCGTGGCTTTCCCGCTGATATTCCAGATCGACCAGCTCGAAACCGAGATCGTCGAGAATCGGCTGCACCAAGGCTTCAACCTGCTCCGTCAACTGCGCCACATCATCCTCGCCAGACAATAAAAAAAGCGAGCCGAGGGCTCACTTTCAAAAGGTTAAGCAGAAATCCGGTATTTAATAACACCAGCGAAACAATAATGCAAGAGGAAAATTAGAGATCTATGGGTGAAACTGAAAGGACGGGCGTGGTTTTTCCGCCAGCTTTTTACGCAGCAGTTGCTCGGGAAAGTCGGCTTTCTCCAGATAGCGCAACGAACTGTTAAGAAAATCTTTAATCAATTGATCCTTGACCCGTGCCAGGTCGGCTCCTGCAACCCCCATCCGTTCGAGGCTCCTGGCATAGCAGAGTCCATCCTCACGGCCCTGCAGCGCTTTTTTCTGGGCAACAGTCAAATCGAGTTTCGCGAGCGGAAGCTCTGCCCTGACGGTTATACAGACCCGATAAAAATCACCAAAATAGCGATTGGAGCGATCCAAAAACTCTAAGGTCAAGCCATTGTCCAGAGGAACCGTTTTCAGCAATTCAGCCATCGGTCTTGAGCTCCTGCTTCATTTCCTGCATCTGCTCATCGAGCAGGTCGATCTGGCTGAACAAGCCGCGCATGATCCGCACTTCACGCTCGTTCAGGCCGGAACGGCCAAGGATCCGCCGAAAGGCGCGCATGATGTGGTCCGGGTTCTGCGGGTTCAGAAAGCCGACCCGGGTCAATGACTCCTGCATGTGCTGATACATCTGCTCGAGGTTTTCGTTGGTCGCCAGCTGCTTGCGCCCGTGGCTGTTGCCGGACAGCAGGCCTTTGACTTTGTAGATTTCGTACAGACAGAGCGCGACGGCCTGGGCCAGGTTCATCGACGGTAGCTGATCGCTGGTGGGGATCGTCACAAAGTGCTGGCAGAGATCCAGCTCCGCGGTATGCAGTCCCTTGTCCTCGCGGCCAAAAACCAGGGCGACCTTGCCGGTTTCAGTGATCGGCAGCAGGTGCTGAGCTGCCTCATCGGGGTGCAGCATCCCTTCGCGATAACGACCGAAGCGGCGGGTAGTGCCAAAGCTGACGGCACAATCAGCCAGGGCTTCGGCGAGGGTCGGATAGCTTTTGGCGGCTTCCAGGGTATCGGTCGCCTTGACCGCCATCTGCCGCGCTTCGTGGATCAGGTGATCGGCCTGGGGATTGACCAGGCGCAATTCTTCAAGGCCGAAATTTCGCATCGCCCGACAGACCGACCCTACGTTACGCGGCCCCTGTGGTTCAACCAGAACGACGACTATGTTTTCTGTCTTCACTTAGCAAATTCTCCATTATTTCCGTTTCAGCTGCTGCCGAGATCGCCCAGAGCATACTGAATTATTCCAGTCGCGATAATCGCTGCCGATTCCGTCCGCAGAATTCTTGCTCCCAGCCCGATCGGCAGAACGCCCATCAATCTGGCCTGTTCGACCTCGGCGGGGCTGAAGCCCCCTTCAGGGCCGACCATCAAAGCGACCCGCCGCCCGGTAAAACCCTGCAAGTGCCTGCCGAGCGGAATGGTCCCCTCCCCCTCATAACAAAGCAGAGCCAGGTCGGCCGTAGCGCAGAGGGCGAGCGCCCGGCTGAAATCGAGCACCGGATAGAGTTCCGGAATCTCCGCCCGTCGGCACTGCCGGGCGGCGCGCTGCACGACATAGGGCCAACGGTGCGACTTCTTCTGCCCGGAATCGCGTTCGGCCTGACTGACCGAGCGGCTGCTGGTGTAGGGGATGATACGGCTGACGCCGATCTCGGTCACTTTCTGCAACACCAGCTCGAAGCGTTCTTTCTCCGGCAGAGCCTGAATCAGGTCGATGGCAACCGGACTGTCGGTCAGGCGAATCTCCGCAAACGGCAAAACCCTGACGGAGTCGTCGCTCAATGCCGTCAGCCGGGCACGATACTGCCGCTGATCGGGCGCGCAGACGGTGAAAATCTCACCGATCCGAGCCTGCCAGTGCTGCAGAGCTCTGCGGGAAGAGGCGTCCAGGGCGATGTCCTGATCGAGGGTCGGTGAATCCGGGAGCAGAATTCGACTGGCAGGTCCGCCGTCGTTAATACATTTGCGGTTCAAATCCGTCATCACGATAACTGCGGAAGCGCTCACGAGCCTGCTCGGCCAGGCCCTTGTCAAAAACTTCGGCGAAATCGATCGCCAGCTCAAAGCGCTTGATGAAATCCCGCGAGCAGGGCTGCGCCATGATCAGTACGCTGGCCCCGTTGGGGTTGCTCTCCTTGACGGTAATCACGATCGGTTCTTCCAGACAGTCAACCGAGCCGTTGTTGCAGGCATGAGGCAGAAAAGAGCCCTTGTCCCAGGTCCACATGAAGCGATCCAGTGTCACCGCCTGGTTCTCATCCTGTACTCTCACCAGAACCCGCTTGCCGGCGGCGAAATGCTCTTCAGCCAACTGGCAGAGCAGCCTGGCCTTCTCCTGGCGCTCCAGTTTTGCAAATCTGATTCTGGTCACGCGCACCTGCCCGCTAGCGATCGAGCAACAGCGACATCAGTTGATGCCCGGCGACCAGCCTGCCACTCCGCTTGGCTTCGGCCTCGCTGTAACCGCTGACATCATTCTGCCGCGGGCTGCTGGAGTCGAACAACAAAAAGGGCACCGGGTCTGAGGTGTGGGTTCTCCTGGCCACCGGGGTCGGATGATCCGGGCAGACAATAATTCGGCAATCTCCGATGGTATCGAGGTTGGCGAGCACCGTCCCGACCACTTCGCGATCGAAATCCTCGATCGCCTGAATCTTCTCCTGCAGCAGCCCGCCGTGGGCCGCTTCGTCGGGGGCTTCGACATGCACGTAAACGAAATCACCATCCTGCAGCGCGGCCACGGCCGCCTCCCCCTTGCCACGGTAATTGGTGTCGATATAGCCGGTCGCCCCGGGCACGTTGATGACCTGCAACCCGGCGTTAACGCCGATCCCTTTAATCAGGTCGACAGCCGAGATGACCGAACCACTCAGCCCGAAGCGTTCCTGATAAGTCTGCATCTGCGGCTTGCGACCATGCCCCCAGAGCCAGATCGAGTTCGCCGGCACATCGCCACGCTCGATGCGCTGCTGGTTGACCGGATGATTGACCAGCAGCATCTGCGCCGAATTGGTCAGGTTCAGCAGCTCGTCGGCGCCATCCCCTTGAGGCAGATGATCCTCGACGCTGTAGCTGGTGATATCGTGCGGCGGGGTGAAAGTGAGCTGGTCGCGGCCGTTTTTCCAGACCATCAGATGGCGATAGGAAACCCCGGGGTAGAAATTGAACTCCTCACCGCCCAGGTACTGCTGCAAGGTACTGATCAGCTCCGTCGCCTCTTCGGTGGTAATATGCCCGGCGGAAAAATCGCCCATATACAGCTTGCCGTAATGGGCTTCGAGCCAGACGAAATTGAGGCGGAAGGCGACATCATTCGGGCCCAGCTCAACCCCCATACTGGCCGCCTCCAGCGGCGATCGGCCACTGTAGCATTCAGCCGGATCGTAGCCGAACACCGAAAGATTGGCGACATCGCTGCCGGGATGGAACCCTTGCGGAACCGTCGCGGCCAGGCCCAGCTCGCCGGCCCGTGCAAGGCGATCCATGTGCGGGATCTGAGCGACTTCGAGTGGCGTTTTCCCGTCGAGTTCGGCCAGCGGCTCGTCAGACATGCCGTCGCCGAGCAGAATAATATATTTCATGGGATCCTCGTCAATTGTTCACAGTTATCCGCGCGGATGATACTGCTGATGCAGTTTTTTCAGCCGTTCCTGGATGACATGCGTGTAAATTTGCGTGGTCGAAATATCCGCGTGCCCGAGCATCGTCTGCACGGCCCGTAAATCTGCTCCGTTTTCCAGCAGATGGGTGGCAAACGAATGGCGCAGGGCATGCGGATAAACCGCTTGCCTGATTCCGGCGGCCAGGGCATAGCGCTTGAGATTCTTCCAGAACCCCTGGCGACTGAGCCCCTTGCCCTGCCGATTGAGAAACACCAGATCGGTGAGCGTCTTCTTCAACAGCAGCGGGCGCCCATTCTGCAGGTATTGCTGCAGAATTTCAAGGGCCAGCTCTCCCAGCGGGATCAAGCGCTGCTTGCCTCCCTTGCCGAAGGCGTTGACGCAACCGATATCCAGTTTGAGGTCACCAAGCTCCAGGCCGACCAGCTCGGAGACCCGCATCCCGGTCGCGTAAAGCACTTCCAGCAGGGCCCGGTCGCGCAAAACCAGCGCGGAATCGCCCTTCGGCGCAGCCAGCAAGCGCTCAACTTCGGCCTGCGAAAGCAGTTTCGGCAGTGGCTGCAGCGCCCGGGGAGATTCGAGCAACGCGGTTGGATCCTGCTCGGTATGTTTTTCCGCCAGCAGAAACCTGTGGAACATGCGCAGCGAGCTCAAGCAGCGCGCGCGGCTGCGCGCCGCCATGCCGTCTTCTTTCAGCCGGCCGAGAAAAGCCAGCAGGTCCAGCTGCTGAATCCGGTCGGGCGCGCAGATCTTGCGTTGTTCCAGAAAAGTGATGTAGCGGCTCAGGTCGCGGCTATAGGCGTCAAGGGTATTCTTCGACAGACCTTTTTCAACCGTCAAATAGTTCAGAAAATAGTCGAGGTATTGGTCCATATGTCTTTGAGATGTCAGCTAAGTGAGTCGCTCGAGGAGGCTCTGACGGATTTTCTCAATCTTCTCCGGGTCGATGATTTTCTGGCCGAAGATATCCTGCACGTAGAACACATCGGCGGCCTGATCGACCTTGGTGGATATTTTCGATATGGCGATGTACAAGCCCAGCTCTTTCAGAGTCCGGGTGATATCGTAGAGCAGACCGACTTTGTCGTTGGCGAAAATATCGATGACCGTGTATTCCTCAGACACCTGGTTGTCAAATTCAACCTTGTTGGGCTGCTGCGGCTTCTCCCGGCTGCTGATCATGTAGGACGGCTGTCGTTGCTTCTGCACCAGATCGTCAACGTAGATTCGCCCTTCGATCGCCGCGATCAGGTCCGCCTCGACCTTCTTCAGCTTGACCGGATTTTCGACCACGCTGCCGATGGTGCTGTTGACCTGCAGCACATCGAGCACCGCGCCGGTTTTCCTGGTATGAATCTGAGCCCCGAGAATATTGATCGAGTGGGCGGCCATTACCCCGGTGATCAGGGAGAACAGCCCCGGCGAATCGATGGTGGCAAGGATAATCTGGGTATAGTTGGCCTCGCGCATTTGTTCGACCTGCATCGCGAGAGGTTGTTTCCCACGCCCCAGGGCCAGGCGCAGGTGGGGGATGATCTCCCTGGAACGATAGGTCAGCAGATAGCGGGTGCTGAGGCTGTCGAGAGCCTTTTTGATCTGCCCTTCCGGAAACTCTTCGAGCAGGGCCAGGCGGATTTTCCGCTTGCGGTTGCGGACCTTTTCGGAGCGCTGTTCGAGGAAAAAGTTGCCTTTTTCGATGAAATCGAAGGCTTTCTCGTACAATTCCTGCAACAGCTGCCCCTTCCACTCGGACCAGACATCCGGACCGACCGCCTTGAGATCAGCAAATGTCAGCAGGTAGAGCATGTGCAGGTTTTCACTCATGCCCATCTGTTCGGCGAACTGGGCGATCATCTTCATGTCGTGCAGATCTCGGCGCTGCGAGATGTGCGCCATCAACAGATGATGTTGTACCAGAAACTGCAGCCGCTGACTGTCCTCGCGATTCAGCCCCATGCGCCGGGCGATGGTCGGAATCATCGAGGCCCCTTTGCTGCTGTGATCAGCGCCGCTCCCCTTGCCGATATCGTGAAACAGAATGGCCAGCAGCAGCAGCTCTCTTTTTTCGATATTGTTGGCCACCTGGGTCAACAGCGGCTGAGTTTCGACGTACTCGCCATCCCAGAGCTTGCCCACCTCTTCGATGGCGAACAGGGTGTGAATGTCGACGGTATAGATGTGGTAGAGATCGAACTGGACTTTGCAGAATATGTTCTTGAACTCAGGGATATAGGCGTTGAGAAAATGCAGGTGGTGCATCTCCCGCAGGGTATTCCCGACCCGTTTCGGCGAGCGCAGAATTTTGAAAAAGGCTTCGTTGACCCGACGGGACCGGCGCACCTTGTCGTTCATAAGTGACAGATTGTCGCGAATAGACAGCTTCAGCGCGACACTCAGTTCGGCGTTGTGGCGCTGCGCCAGCTCAAAGGCGGACATCATCAGCGCCGGGTCCTTGATGAAAAGTTCCTTGTCGCTCGTACCGATTTCGCCGCGCACGATATTGAAGCCGTCTTCGAGGTTGCGACGGACGAAAAAGCCGAGAATGCTGTTTTTCGGTTGGTCGCGCTCGGTCGCACTGATGATCAGGCTGGACGAAAGGTGCTCCACATGTGACGCGTGCGTGTAGTAGTCCTGCATGAACTGTTCAACCGCCGAGCCTTCACGGCTGTCCACATAACCCAGTTCAGCGGCAATCTGCTGCTGCAGATCGAAAGTGAGCTGATCACTCTTGCGCTGCCCCATGAAATGCAGATGATTGCGGAGGCACCAGAGATAATCGAAGGCGGCCTGATACTCTTCGGCCTGCTCCTCGATGATGACCCCTTTGATCAACAGCTCTTTGAGGTTTTTCGCCTTGAACTTGACCCGGGCAATCCAGATGGCCGCATGCAGGTCGCGCAGACCGCCTTCCCCTTCCTTGATATTCGGTTCAAGCAGGTAAACTGAGGAGCCGTATTTTCTGCGCCGCTCTTTGTTCTCCAGCAGCTTCTGTTTGATGAACCCTTGAGAGCCGTTCTCCAGCAGCGGCTTGCCGACTTTGCCGGCAAACAGTTCGAACAGTTCCTGGTTGCCGGCCAGGTAGCGGGCATCGAGCATCGCGGTCTTGACCGTCACATCCTGGTTGGCCTGCTCCAGGCAGTCCTTCACCGAACGCACGCTGTATCCGACATCCAGGCTTAGATCCCAGAGAAGATAAAGCATCCGATCGGAGATCACTTTGGCGGCCTCTTTGCCGGAATTGTCGAAGAAAAACATCAGGTCGAGATCTGATTTCGGGTTCATCTCACAGCGGCCGTAGCCACCGAGCGCCAACAGGGCACAACCGGCTAATGAATCGGGATCGAGCCCGGCGCTCACCGCCTGATAGAGGTTGTCATTCAACAGGTCAAACAGACTGGTCAGCTGTTCGACCACGACCGTTCCAGCGGCGCCCTCTTCGGTCAGGCACTTGATCCTTTGCAGCTCGGTATCGACATAGTCGCGCGCTGCATCCAACAACGGCTGGCGACGCTGTTCATACTCCGTTTCAGCATCGAACAGGTCAGCCGGGAAGCAGACCTCAGCCTGTTTTGCGACAACACTGGTCATTGTTGTGCCACCTGATCCATCGTCGCCGCATAGTCCTTGACCCCTTCAACAATCGCTGCTGCGACTCGTTCCTGATATTTACGACTGGTCAGACGTTTCTCCTCGCGCTTGTTGCTGATAAACGCAGCTTCGACCAGGACCGATGGCATCGTGGCTCCCAACAAAACATGGAAAGGGCCCTGGCGGACTCCCAGATCCTTAATTCTACTGTAATGAGGTTTCAGGCCGGTAACCATCGCCTGTTGAATCTTCGCCGCCAGACGACTCGACTCATTGATTTTCGCGTTCGCCATCAGATCGAACAGGATCGCTTCGAGATTACTCACATCCTGCAGGCTGGTGCCGTTTTCGCGGGCAGCAACTTCGGCGGCCTGATTGTTCTTCGACAGGTTCAGAAAATAGGTCTCGATGCCATAGGCGCTGCGGCTGGGACTGGCGTTGGCATGCAGAGAAATAAACAGATCCGCTCCGACCTGGTTGGCGTAGGCGGTCCGCTCCCGCAAGCCGAGATATTTATCTCCTGAACGGGTCATGAGGACTTTGACGCCGAGCTCTTTGCGTAAGCGCTCCGCCAGCACCTTGGCGAGCCCCAAGGTGACCTGTTTCTCCTGGACCCGGCCCGGCCCGACCGCCCCCGGGTCCTTGCCTCCATGGCCGGCATCGACCACGATCAACCGAATCCCCCCCTGATCGGCCTGCTGTGGGACATGCAGAATCGGCACATGATCGGTCGCGGAGTCGAGGATTGAAGCGATCGAATCATCTCCGCCTGAAGCTGCTGAACGGATTTCCGACGGTTTGGCCGCGGCGGTTTGAGTCGGTTTGCCTTTTATGTCGACGACAATCCGATAAGGGTTTTCCAGGGTCACCAACTTGTAATCACTGGACGCGTAGAGATCGAGGACGACCCGGACCCGTTTTTCATCAAAACGGCTGGCCCGCACCCGCCGCACCAGGCCATTGAGAATCGGCACTTCAGATTGAAGCTGCGCTGAAAGCCGGGTCGCAAGCAGATCAAAATAGATGCGCGGCTTGTCACCTTTGAGTTCGCGCGGGGTCGCCAACACCGGCGCAGACAAGTCAAGCACCACCCGGGTGTATTCAGGGCCGCTCCAGTAGCGGATCTTCTCCAAGGAGCTGCCCTGCGCAGAAACAACCGGCGCGGCCGGCGGGCTGGTAACCATCGGAGCAGGAGGTGGCGGCAGGGCTGCCAAGCGCCGCTTGGCGGCAGCAGCCATATCGCCTGACGGCAGCTGGCGGATGAGCTGCTGATAATAGTTATAGGCTGCGACCTGATCATTCAAGAGAGCCTCTGCCGCCTGCCCGGCTGAATACAGCGCATCATCAGCCAGGTTGCTGGTGGGATAGCGCTCCGCCAGCTGCAGGTAAACGGTCACGGCGTTTTTCGCGTCGCCACGCGAGCCGGAGGCTTTCGACAAACCGTCCCAGGTCCGGGCTCGTAAAAACAGGGCTTTTTCCAGGTTGGGATTGCGCGGGTGCTCACGCTCGAACCGCTCAAAGCGTTTGATCAGAGCCTCCCAATTTTTCCGCTGTCGCTGTAATTGGGAGGACTTGATCAGTTGCTTATAATCACGCCGGATTTCCGCAAAAGTCGCATCCTGGGCCGCCGGCAGATCGTTGACCAGAACCAGAGCCGACAGGCTCAAGAGAATGAAGTAGCGTAACAACCTCATAGTATCAAAGCATCTTTTTCAGTTCGTCTAGCAGGTTCATGGCATCCAGAGGGGTCATGCAGCTCAGGTCGGCCGTCGCGATTTTGGCGCGCAGCTCCTCTTCGGCGGCACCTTGAAACAGAGACATCTGTGAAGCCAAAGGACGCGGCGGCTGACTCTTCCCCTCTCCGAGGCGCGGCTGGCCGGATTGGCCGAACTCGCCCGCTTCCAGGTTGTGCAGGATCTCTTTCGCCCGACGGATGACCTGATCTGGCAGACCAGCCAGACGCGCCACCTGAATTCCATAGGAGCGACTGGCGCCACCAGAAACAATCTTGCGCAGGAAGATGATCTGGTCATTCCACTCCTTGACGGCGATATTGAAATTCTGCACCCGATCGCGCGTTAAAGCCAGATCGGTCAGTTCATGATAGTGGGTGGCGAACAGCGTCTTGGCGGCGACCTCCAGATTGTCGTGCAGGTATTCTGCCACCGCCCAGGCAATGCTGACCCCGTCGAAGGTCGAGGTTCCACGGCCGATCTCGTCCAGAATGATCAGACTGCGCTGAGTCGCGTGCCGTAGGATGTTTGCCGTCTCGTTCATCTCGACCATGAACGTCGACTCACCTTTTGCCAGATTATCACTCGCGCCGACGCGAGTAAAGATGCGGTCGACGACGCCGATCCTGGCCTCTTCCGCCGGCACGAAGCTGCCGATCTGGGCCATCAGGGTGATCAGCGCCACCTGACGCATGAAGGTCGATTTCCCCGCCATGTTCGGCCCGGTGATAATCAGCAGCTGGTTCCGGTCGTTGTCGAGCGCGACATCGTTCGGGATGAACGCTTCCTTAAGCGGCATCCCTTCGACGACCGGATGGCGGCCGCCTTCGATCCTGAGCACCCCGGAGTCATCGACTTGCGGGCACACGTAGTTGCGATCGTGGGCCAGATCGGCGAGGGCCAGCAGAGCATCCAGAGACGCCAGGGCATTGGCACTCTGCTGGATGCGCCGCCCTTCGGCAGCGGCCTGCAGACGCACCTCCTGAAACAGATTGTACTCCAGCTCGACCAAACGCTCCTCGGCCCCAAGGACCTTTGCTTCATACTCTTTGAGCTTCGGCGTAATGTAACGTTCCGCGTTGGAGAGGGTCTGCTTGCGCTGGTAATCCTCCGGAATCCGGGCGAGGTTCTTGTTGGTGACCTCGATAAAATAGCCGAACACCTTGTTGTATTTGACTTTCAGGGTCGGGATGTCGGTTCGTGACCGCTCTTCCTGCTCGAGCCGGGCGATCCAGCCTTTGCCTTCCCGGCTGATGCTGCGCAGTTCGTCAAGATCCTCATGATAGCCATCGCGGATGAGGCCGCCATCGCGCAGCACAAAAGGCGGATCGTCGACAATCGCCCTGCCCAGCAGCTCAACCAGTTCCGGCAGCAGATCGATCTGCGCGCGGAGCTGCTGCAGGCAGGAGGACTGAAAGCCGGCGAGCAGATCATCGATCTGCGGCAACTTCTCCAGAGAGACGCGTAGCGCGGCGAGATCCTTGGCGTTGGCGCTGGCCATGGCGATCTTACTGTTGAGCCGCTCGAGGTCATAGACTCCGTCGAGGGCTTCACGCAGCTCGATGCGGATCAGACTTTCTTCGACCAGCTCGGCGACGGCGTTCTGCCGGTCGAGAATCTGCTGCAGATCGATCAGCGGGTAGTGAATCCAGTGGCGCAGGGTCCGCCCACCCATGGCGGTCACGGTCCGGTCGAGCACGCCGAGCAGCGAGCCGCGCTTCTTGCCGTCCTGCAGGGTCGCGGTCAGTTCCAGGTTGCGCCGGGTGGCATCATCCAGCACCATGAAATGACGGGTGTGATAGGTCTGTAAGGGGCGCAGGTGACGTAATTCGTCTTTCTGCGTCTGCTGCAGGTAATACAGAACCGCCGAGGCGGCCTGTTGTGCGGCCGGCAGCTCCTCACAGCCGAAAGACTGCAGCCCGGATACGCCGAAAAATGTGCACAGCTGCTCTGCAGCATAATCGGTTTCACAGACCCACTCCGGCAGCAGGTTGCGCATCACTCCGTCAAGCACCCCGGAGAGCTGCTTCTGCAGAGTCTGCCCGGCGGCATTGTCGGCATACAGCACTTCCCGCGGTCGCAGCGATCCCAGCTCGCTTTCCACCTGCGCCAGTCCTTCGACCTGAGTGACACGGAATTCGCCGGTCGTGATATCGACATGCGCGATTCCGTACTGCCCGCCCTCGGCGACGATCGCCAGCAGGTAGTTGTTCTCTTTCGGGTCGAGGGTCTCGGTATCGGTCACCAGGCCGGGCGTGACAACCCGCACAACCTCGCGTTTGACGATCCCCTTGGCGGTTTTCGGGTCTTCGACCTGCTCGCAGATCGCCACCTTGTGGCCACTTGCGATCAGCTTGGCGATGTAGCCCTGGCTGCTGTGATAGGGCACCCCGCACAACGGGATCGAATCCTCTTCACTTTTATTTCTCGAGGTCAGGGTGATGCCGAGCACGCGCGATGCCACGACGGCGTCTTCCATGAACATTTCATAAAAGTCGCCCAGGCGGAAAAACAGGATCGCGTCTTCGTAATTCGCCTTTATTTCCAGATACTGCCGCATCAGCGGAGTTGTTGGTGACATGTATAAAAACCTGAAATACCTAATAAAAGAGCTGAGGAGTGTGAAGTCGATGCTAGAATCATCTGAAGCGCGCTATCGTAGCAAAGCCACTCCACGAAGTAAATAGAACGATACGCACCCCATGCAGCTGACGCTTGACCACCTGATGGCAGAATGCTAATTACTCGGGCACAGAGTTTCCTCAACCCAGCTGACTGAAAATTGAGAGACCGATGACGACGAAACCGCACCCGGCACCGCCGGCCGAGCTGCTCGACAAAAGCAGCTACACGATCAAAACCCTGGAAGATGAAATCCGTGTCGATCAGCTCTGCTGTGCCTTGCTGAAAAAATTTCACCGGTCGTTGCTTGAAGAACAGCAGCTCGATCCGCTGGACGCCGGATCGCAGGCTGCCGGGGCCGATTATTTTCTGCGCAATTTCGTCATCGACAACCGCCGGGGCAACATTTTCGAGGTCACGGACAAGCAGGTGCGCTGCTTCGCCGGCCACTGGTATATCACCAGCAACCTTGAACCGAACCTGGTCGAGCTGACCGCCATGCTCAATGGCGTCGCCAGTTTTTACCGGTTCTGTGCGGCCAGCAGCCTTGTCGGTCAGGAGGTTGCCGCGGCGATCGAGCAGACCTGCAACGATCTGGCTTATTATCAGAATCGCATCGACAGCTTCCATAGCCTGAGCGGCGATGGATTCATGGCCTGGGGAAAAGAGTGCCCCCTGTCCTGAAGACATGAACTGATGAGAGTTGAAAACCCGAAAATCCGCGCAGCGACTTTTTCCATCTGCGGCGCTCTCGGCCTGGCGATCATCAAGCTGATCATCGCCTTCTCCAGCGGCTCGATGGCGGTCATGGCCTCGGCCGTCGACTCACTGCTCGACATCCTGATGTCGGGGGTCAATTTCATGGCGATCCGTCATGCGGAGCAGCCCCCGGACCAGTGCCACCCCTTCGGCCACGGCAAGTTCGAAACCATCGCCACGCTGTTTCAGGCTCTGGTGATCAGCCTCTCCGGCGGCTGGATCATCTACGAAGCGTCTTCGCGGCTGACGCAAGGCGTCCCCCTGAGCGATCTTGACCAGGGGATCGGCGTCCTCGCCTTCAGCGCCCTGGTCTCCTGGTTCATCGCCAGTTATTTGCGACGGGTCGCTAAACAGACCGACTCGACAGCGCTGGAAGCCGACTCGCTCCATTTCCGCATGGATATCTATAGCAACCTGGGCCTGATGGCCGGGCTGCTGATGATCACCTGGTTCGATATCCACTGGCTTGACCCGGCGCTTTCGATCCTGGTCGCTTCGTACATTCTGCATGAAGCGCTGCGATTGATTAAGCGCAGCCTCAACGATATTCTCGACCGTCAGCTGCCGGACGAGATACAGCAGAGAGTCCACGAGCTGATCAACAGCCATGAAGGGCCGCTGGCCGGCTACCACGGCTTGCGCACCCGGCGGGCGGGATCGTTGAAAATCATGGATTTCCACCTGGAAGTCTGCAAAGAGATGACGGTCGAAGAGGCGCACAAGCTGACCGACAGCCTGGAAAAGCGGATTGAACGGGACATCCCCGGAGCAGATGTCATCATCCACATCGAACCCTGTCGCATCCAGCCCTGCCCGGGGCGAAAGGATTGTCAACGCGACAGAAGCCGCATCAATAACTAAGACCTCCTCCCGCACTGAACGAGAAACAGCTCCAGGTTTCCCCGGAGCTGCTTTTGTTCCCCTGGCCGAATGAGGCCTTCCCTAATCCTTGTCTTTGAGCTGCTGCAGCTGCTTGATGACGCTGCGGCTCTGCTCGCTGCGGGCGTCCATCTCCTGGAAGATCTGGCCGGCCATTTCCGCAACCGATTCAACGGCCGCTTCAATGTCGCGACTGTCCTGCCGCTGCTGGATCGCAACGTTCGCCATCTCGTCAGCCATGTTGCGGATATCCTCGATGGAACGAACGATGCCGTGGGTTCCCTGTGCCTGTTCCCGCGACGCGGTCGAAACCTGCTCGGTCATTTCGCCCAGTTCCTCGATCGAATGGGTGACGAATTCCGCTGAGCGGGACACCTCTGCGGTGGCATGTCGGATACTGCGCGCCATGTCCATGGCCGAGGTGGCGCTGCCAAGGATCTGGCTGAGCGACTGTTCGGTTTTGCGCCCGAGGGTCACGCCCCTACCGACCAGCTCTTTAACGTTGCGGACCTGATCGACAACCTCGCCGGTGCTGTTGTGCATGTCGCGAATCAGATGAGCGATCGCTTCGGAGGAATGTGCGGTTTTCTGTGACAGGCCTCGGATCTCTTCGGCGACGACGGCAAATGAGCGCCCCTGTTGCCCGGCTTGAGCTGCGATGATCGCCGCATTGAGCGCCAGCAGGTTGGTCTTCTGGGCGATCTCGGTGATAACCGTGGTGATGGAGCCGATCTCTTCCCCTTTTTGCGACAGCTGATCGATGACCTGCGACGCTTCGATGACCCCGGTGGAAATTCCTTCGAGCCCGGCGAGGGTTTCCTGGACGGAAACAACTCCACCTTCCGCCTGTTGTTTAACCTGCTCCGACATCTCATGGGAGCTGATACTGTTGTCATCGACCTCTTTGATGGTCGCCGCAATCTGGGTCATCGCAGAGATCGACTTGTCCATGAACTCGGAGAGCTGTCTGATGCTGCTGCCGACCTGATCGATCGAGGCGGAAATTTCGGTGGAGGAGGACTGAGTCGAATTGACCGCGTCGCGCACCACATCCGCCGAATTGGCGATCTCGGCCACCAGCTTGATGGTCGAACCGGTTGCCCGCTTCAGGGTTTTCAGCAGAATCTGGTAATCCTGTTTGTATTGCAGCAGCTGCCCGAAAGTATGCTCCAATTCCCCCGTGAGAAGCTCAACCGCCTTGAACAAGCGCAGCCGGGTGATGCTGGCAGCCATTTGCGAGGCGAACAGCTTCAGGGTTTCGGTGTCATCCTCAACCAGTTGGCGGCCAGAGGTTTTGTTGTCGACACCAATAACCATTTCGGTCACGTCATTGACCACGACCGGACAGAGCAGAAAGTTTCTCGAACGCAGCGCAGCCAGCGAGTCGCAGGGCGCTTTGAGCTTGAAATCGGGCGGCATCAGGGCGATATCGTCAATCAGATAGCTGCGTTTCCCATTGACCGTTTTGTAAATCGCCCCGGCCCTTTCGTCCAGCGGGAGGGTCGAGCTGGCGCCGCTATCGCCACAGCCGAGACTGAGCGAGAGACGCAGCTGTTTATTCGCATGGTCTACCTGCAGAATGTTAACCCGGTCGAAATCCATGACGTCATGCAGACCGTTTCCGGTCAACTCCATCAGCTCGGACATATCCATGGTTTTCTGGATCCGGGCGCTGATGTTGTGAAAGCTGCTGATGCGGTTGTTCAAATCGGTATACTTGTTTTCGAACTCCTGCTTCTGGCTGGCGACCGTTTGATTCATCTCATCAAGTCGCTTGGCGCGCAAATGAATCTGCTCACTGGCCCGGCCGATAAAAAAGCCGAAGGTTCCCAGCACCACAGCGGTCCCGCCGCCCATATAGGCGAGTAAAGCCAGATCTCTTGTACTCCTGAAATAGGCCCCGAAGGACTGGTCCCACCAGGGCTGGTAGGGATCGTGGAAAAAGACCAGCCGAACCAATGACCAACCGAGCGGCGCGCCGATCCCGAGCATCAACCCGGCAATCGTATAGAACAGACTGCGATTGGCCTTTCCCTTGGTTGCACTGCCGTCTTCAAAAACCATGGAGAATATGTTCGTCATGACACCCCTGCTCTTTTAGCAACACAATAGCGAATTATCTTCCCACCATGATGCCCAGCGATTCAGCTGTTTTCACCAGCTCTCCGTCCGGGTCGACCAGATTCAGCCTGGAGATCGCCTGGGCGATCTCAACACCGACAACCTGCTGCCCTTTCAAGGCAACCATCTGGCCGTATTTCTGCTGCGCGATCAGCTCAACCGCTTTGACCCCGAAGCGTGATGCCAGAATCCGGTCGAACGGTTCTGGAGACCCGCCACGTTGCAGATGGCCGAGAGTTACGACCCGGGTTTCCATATCCAGACAGCTCTCGATCTGCCGGGCCACCTGATGTCCAACGCCTCCGAGCCGTTCTACCCCCAGGTTCTGTTCGGCGGTAACCTGAAGCGTTTTCTCCCCTTCTGCGGCGAAGGCGCCTTCGGCAACCACGACAATCGAAAATCGACTACCGTTCTGACGACGTTGTTCGATCGCCGCGCAAAGACGTTCGCTTGAATAAGGAATTTCCGGAATCAGAATGGCGTCCGCCGACCCGGCGATTCCAGACTCCAGGGCGATCCATCCTGCGTCGCGCCCCATCACCTCAACCACCATGGCACGGTGATGACTTTCAGCCGTGGTATGCAAACGATCGAGGGCCTCGGTCACGATGGTCACCGCGGTGCGATAACCGAAGGTGACATCGGTCGCGCGCAGATCGTTGTCGATGGTTTTCGGCACCCCGACCACCGGCAGACCCTTCTCGAAAAGCCCTTGGGCGATCTTCAGGGTGCCATCGCCGCCAACGGCAATCAGGACATCAGCCCCCAGCTGACGAAAGTTCTCCAGCAGCCGGTCGGAGACATCCTGCAGTTCAAGTTTTCCATTAACCTCAACCGGATAACTAAACGGATTACCGCGATTGCTGGTGCCCAATATGGTGCCACCGCGCGGCAGAATGCCCCGCACCGCATCAAGATCGAGCTCCCGCCAGCGGAGATCCCCGACCAGACCCTCGAATCCATCCTCGATTCCCAGCACCCGCCAGCCGTGCAAGCGGACGGCGGAACGCACCACCCCACGAATGACCGCGTTCAGGCCCGGGCAATCGCCGCCGCCGGTCAATATCGCAATTGTTTTACTCAAGGCGACAAACCTCCGGTCTCAGTTCGCATTCGATTCATTCACTTCCTTGTCGGTCGCGATCGCCAGTTTGCCGAAACCAGCGGTTTTTGCAGCATCCATCAGCTTGATGACCCGACCGTGCAGCGCACCCTCATCGGCCATCAGTAAAAAAGTCATCTGTTTGGCGGCCTCGCCATACTGTCCGATCCGTTGCTGCAGCTCGCCATAGCTGACCGGCTCTTTCTGCAGGTAAATCTGGCCCTCGGCAGTGAGGTAGACATGGATGTCCTTCTCGCCCTGCTTGAGCTGCTGGGCCGACGATTCCGGCAGGTCGATGGTCAGGCCCGGCCCTTCGATGAACGTTGTCGAGATCATAAAAAAGATCAACAACAGAAAAACCACATCGATCATCGGGGTCAGATCCACCCGGGGAGGCTCGATATTTCGCTTTCGGAAAGCCATGTCGCCTAAGCGCCGATCATGTCGACCACCTGCATGGTGTACTCTTCCATATCAAGCGTCAGTTTTTCCGCCCGACTCGAGAGATAACGATGCGCAAGAATCATCGGAACGGCAACCGAAAGACCCGCCGCAGTGGTGATCAACGCCTCGGAAATCCCGCCGCCGAGGGTCGCCGGCGTCCCGGTCCCCTGTGCGGCAATGACGTTAAACGCATCGATCATCCCCAGCACTGTCCCGAGCAGGCCCAACAGGGGAGAGATATTGGCAATGGTTCCCAGCAGCCCGAGATAGCGCTGCAAAGCCACCGACTCCCGGTCGCCGACCTCTTCCGCGATGGTTTTAATGTGCCTGCGGCTGGCTCCAGCCTGGCCCAGCGCCGCACTGAGAATTTTCGCCAGCGGAGAACCGGACTCCCGGCAGCGCTCCATGGCCTCAGCGGTTTGCTCTTTATTGACCAGCCGCTCAACCTCGATCACCAGCGGTTGCATGCCGAGGCGAATCTTCCGAAAGGTTCTGACCCGCTCCAGGAAGATCGCCCAGCCGATCACCGAACAGAACAGGATCGGATACATCAAGGGTCCGCCGCGTTCAAAAATCTCAATCATTTCGATCGATTCCCTAGATTATCAAAATAATTTAAAAAAGATAGCACAATGATGAAAAGACTCCAAGAAACAAATCAGTCCAGAGATATGATTTCCCCATGAATGTTCGAAGAAACTGTCAGCAACCCGACGGTGTGTCCGGGAGCATAACGTCGATCGGTCGGACTGCCCGGATTCATCAGCAGCAAACCGCCTTCAGAGCGACAGAGCGGCTGATGGCTATGGCCGAAGACCAGCACGTCGATCCGCTCATGGGTGAATTCCGCCAGCACCCGTTGCTCGATGTCTTTTGGCGCTCCCCAGCCGTGAAGCATTCCGATCCGTTTTCCGCCGAGTTCGACAATCCTCTTCAGCGGTTCCTGAACAGCGACATCCATGTTCCCCCGTACCGCATACCAGGGAATCGGGCTGAAACAGCTTTCCAGCTCCGGGAGCACCTGGTCACCGGCATGCAGAACCGCATCGATTCCGGCAAAAGGTCCGTTGAGCAGGCGCTGGCTCAAAACCATCCCCTGTGCCATAGTCGCGATATGCGTGTCCGACAATACACCGATCTTCATGGCTGAAACCTTCACCAGACAAAACCATATTGCAGCAATTCATTAACCTTACATCAAAATCCCACGACGCAAAGTGGCCATTTTCAGCCACAAAATGCTGAATTTCCTCAATTCTGCGTATTATTTTTTACCAAATGACTCGGAAGAAAACCGTAAGCAACTGACATGACAGACTTTTCATTCATTATAAACAATTGGCATCGGCATTGCGATGTCTCAAAAAGCGGTTATATTCACAGTGTTCGCGGATTCATATTGACTTTTTTTTAGCGTCGCTATAATTTTTTAGCCTAAATGTATTGCAGCAGAACAATGGTTGTCTA
>CALZHR010000009.1 GCA_945787335.1 uncultured Desulfuromonadales bacterium | reverse complement strand
GCTTCTTCACGCACCTGGCGGGTACTGGCCTGCTGGCCGAGCTGCCCGTAATCACTGGCCGCCTTGGCCATTTTCAGATCACCACCGGTGAGTAGCTGGTGGTCAATCAGTCGCAGCTCCGCCCGGTCCCCCCCAGCAGTTCCCGGCCATTCAAGACTGGCCTTCTGCAGGCCGATGAGGCCCCACTTCAAGTCGCCCGACGCGTAAGCGGAACTTCCGAGCGCAAACTGGACCAGGTCCGCACCCGGCTGCTCTTTAATCTGCTCGTTTAACGTGCGGTAGAGTCGGGAGGCAAACGTATAATCCCCAACCCGATAAGCGCTATAGGCTGCCAGGTTGCAGGAATAGGGGTCACGATCGAACAGCCCCGATTCTTCTTCCAGCTGCTTGTAGCTGGCGACTGCCGTCTCCAGCAGATCGAGCCCGGCCTGGGCGTCGGCTGTCCGCAGGGCGACCAGGGGAAGCAGCTCTGCCGGCCAGCCTGATTCGCTGTCCAGCAGGTAGCCGAGTGCGCGCTTAAACTGCTTGGCCGCCAACGCGGTCTCGGCCGCGAGCAGTCTACTGAAAGTGGTGAATTGCTGCCCGGCCGGCAATCCCGGCAGCTTTTCCTGCAGGTTCAACAGGGCGATGAAGGGTTGGCCGCTGTGCGCCTGGCCATAGGCTGTCAAATAATCGACACGGGCCTGTTGCGGGCCCTGCAGTGCGTGCAATGCCTGCAGCCGCGCCATAGCCGCCTCGATCGCTTCGGTCCGGATTTGCGCTTCGGCGATCAGCAGATCGCGTACGTAGGTTTGTTGCTCGGTGAGATCATTCAACTTGCTCGAGCCGCGCAACAGGCTCAGCCACTTGCCATCGGCGGCAAATTGCTGCAGCGGCCAGAGCGGATTTCCAGGATCCGTTACCAGGGCCGGCAACGGCGGCAGACTGTATTGCAGCCGCAGGCTGAGCCTCCAGCCAGTGCGATAAGCCCGGAAAAATTCGCGCCAGTTATCGGCCCAGGGAGATTGCTGCTGGTACTCCGTGGCCTGCTTGCCGGCCTTGCGCGCCGGCATATCGGCGATCCTGAAGGCGACCCCGGGCCGGGCCCCACGCACCCCGGCCCAATACAGGTCCATCACCACCCGGGCCGGATCGGTTTTCACTTCGGTCGCCACCTGCGGCGGCGGACGACGCAGCAACAGCGAGGCCAGCAGATCCCGGTGCTTCTGCGCCAGCAGGATCTTCACCACCGTTTCATCTTCCGGCAAGCGGCGCAGCTGGCTCGAAAGCCAGACATCCTTCAGCAGCAGGTCGACCCGCTGCCCGGAGTGCTCGACTTCAAAGTCGGGCAACTGGGAAAAATACCAAGTAATCCGCGTACTGCCGATCAGTTCCTGCTTTTCCACACCGGTCAGGGTCACCTGCGCCGCTGCGCGCACAGTCAACACACTGCTTAAAAAGAACAGCAGCAGAAACAGAGCAATGCCTAATAGTTTGCTGGTCTGAGTTGGATAGCTCATCCATGCCTCCGAAAGTCGATATTATGAACCGGAGACTCTCTATGGCCAGAACCGTGCCAACCGGCCCCTAAGCATCCCTAACATCCTGCAATTACGAACTATAAATATGTCTGGCCAGCTTTTTTCTCTGTACCAACCAGAGCGGGCAGCCCGGCAGGGCGCAGAAGTCGTCATTTTGACAAGCGGCAGCAGGGGCACTTGGCCCAGGCAGATTTTTCAAGTCATTTCAGCAGGCTGCGACCCAGCAAAAAAAAGAATCATTTAATGTTGACATGC
>CALZHR010000008.1 GCA_945787335.1 uncultured Desulfuromonadales bacterium | reverse complement strand
TTACCTAGCTCCTTCTGGAGTTGTTCGGCTTTTTTCTCCCGCTGTTTTTCCTGTCCTTTATTCATCTCGCGTTCATATTTTTTCTTATCGTCCCTGTCCTTGTCGCTGTCGTCTGATAAATCCGAGTCATCGCCCGAATGTTTCTTACCTTTCTTTCGGAGATCGTCTGAAGCAGAATCTGAGGATTTCTCTTTTTCTTTCAATTCCTTGCGCTCCTGCTTATAAAGCTGTTTGCTCTCTTTATCCGCCCCCCATGGTGATTTAGCGAATACGGGCATGGCAAGCACAAAGAAAAATAGAACGACCCACGTGAACAGAATTCTCATTTTTCTCTCCTTTTGTCGAAAAAACATCTGATTTTATTGGGGTTTATCAGCTGCTCTCTGCCCCCAAACAGCTTAACCGATCCTTTGCCTGATACAACCGTTCTTGGTGTTAAAAAAATGTGAAAACATGATTTTCTTAAAGAAATCCGTAGACTAGCCATTCTAATATTAGAAAAGTTTACTTTTATCTGGGCGAACGATAATATTTCGACATTAGAATCTACACATGCTGAACGAGGGATTCATATAACCATGCGAAAAAACAAGAATTCATTACTGATCGATATCGGCTGGTGCGAATGGGTTTCGTTTCCGGCCCTGAAAATTCATGCGATTGAAGCTGAAGTCGATATGGACGCCCGCCAGTCGATCCTTAATGTGTTCGATTTTTCAACCTTCAAAGAGGGCGAAGACCTGATGATCAGTTTTGGCGTCCACCCGATTCAGAATACTGATGAAGTGGAGGTTTACTCGGTGTTGCCAATCAAAACCCGGCGACTGGTCAACACGCCTGATGGTGGGCGGGAATGGTGCTATGTAATCGAAACCGAAATGCGCATCGGTTCGTTGAAAAAGACTATCGAGTTGACCCTGGTCAAACGTGAAGATACGACTTTCCGTCTGCATCTTTCACCCAAAACAATTAACGGCCTGGTACGGGTCAACCCCAAAGAAAGCTACCTGACCGGACAGATTCTTCAACTTTATCCAGATCAGCAACTCCTGAGCGGCGCCTGAAAACGGCGACACGACGCACTGAAAATTTGAAAGCGGCACTGGAGTGATTCTCCTGTGCCGCTTTTTCTTTTCCGACACGGGAGCTGCGGACCCGCTAAGGCCAGTTAAACAGCGGCATATCGACTGCAATGCTGACCATTGCCAGGAACCTGGCCCGCGACCCGCTGGTGACTGTCGCAGCAATCAGCCCGACGTTGGTTCCAGAGAATCAGCAGTGCAACACAGATAAAAACAAGACCTGAGAACAACAATCTCAGCCGTTCCGGAATCGCTTACCCGACGCAAGATTACAGCAGCGCCGCATTAACCTTCGCCAAGTAATCCATTTCGACATGGGGAATCCAGGCTCTCTTCCAGCGGGCAATCCGCTCCGCTGCAGACTGACCTGCCAACTGCAGGGCCGGCGGTAACGCTGATCGGTCGATCTGCAGTCCATTGATGCAGTTGGCATTCAAGACCGCATAGAGCTGCTGCTCCAACTCCGTCACAATCAGCGGGAAGACGCCGCAGATTTTGCAGAGCAGGACATCCGCCTGCTCCGTACCGAAACGGTAGCGAGAGGTGTTTCTGCGGTCGGAAACCTTGACCTGCAAGCGTCCCCGAGGATGAGAGGTGTAACAGGCGCCCTGCTTGGTGCAGAATGAACAGTCGCAGGTGCGGATCGGCAACTCGCTTTTCGGAATCGGGCAATGAAAAACAAAGCTTATATTTCCGCAGTGACAGCGCCCGGTCGTCTCATGGATTCCACTCATGACAACCTCCTAAACAGTTTATAAACGCAATCGTTCAAACCAGCAACGCTAGAGATCAATTCGATTCAACTGCATAGTTCATCCCCAAGATCGACCGGACACCAGCCATCTATTAATGGAAAATAAAGCGCCGTACGAATCGGCTCGGCGGCCCCCTTGAGTTCAAAAAGCCGGGCGTAGGCCTTGAGCTGTGAGCGGTACTGCTCCTGCTCCCGACGCAGGAAGGCCTCGATCGATTCAGCCGCTGCCGGTGCGCTGGTTTTATAATCGACGATCCAACGGATGCCATCGGCGATAAAGGTTCGGTCGATGATCGCATGCAGCAGTTCACCAGCAACAATGCCGCTGAGTGCCAGTTCACAGGCCTGCTGCGGGTAGCTGGCCAGCAGCCAGCGCCCCCGCTCGCTCGCCAGGGTCTGGTCGACGGCCTGCTGCACCAACTGCCGGCTGGTGGACAACTCGGAGGCTGGCACGCCGAGGGAGCTGAGCTGGCGATCGAGCATCTGCTGCTTCTGCCCCGTATCCAACTGGGTCCAGCTGACCTGCCCGCGGCCGACAAGCCGCTCTAGATGCTGGTGGACCAGGGTCCCGACATGCCGGCGCGACTCACTCTCCCAGCCGCTGAAGATCAGCTCGCGCTGGTCCGCGTCGGCCTTGGCCGAGGCCGTTTTCACCGCGATTGGCTGCGCCAGCTCAACACTTTTGAGCTGCGGGGCTTGCCAGCTCTCCGGCAAGCGGCGCAATTGCGGAGGAACGAAGGCGGCAACCTGGGGTTCACTCCATATCGCGCTGCCGGCAAAATCCTCGGCAACCACCGGCCAGAGTTTTTCCAGCAAGGTTCCGGATGCCGGCTGCAAGCGACCCTCCTTATCCGTAACGGCGTGACCGATCAGGTGCAGTCGGGAGACCGCCCGGGTTGTCGCCACGTAGAGCAGCCGCGCTGTTTCCAGTGCCTGTTTCTCCTTCTCCAGCCGGCCGATGAGCTGGTAAAGCGGATCTTTCCCGTTGCTGCCGCGGGCGGCGATCGGGGCGAGCAGCAGGCCGTATTCGGGGTGTTCCAGCCACCGCAGCAGCGGGGTTTCGGCACGGCCGGTGCTCTTACCGAGCCCCGGAATGATCACCGTGTCGAATTCCAGCCCCTTGGCCTTGTGAATGGTCATCACCTGCAGCCGCCCGTCCGCCTCGGCGTCCGGTGCGGCGAACAGCCGGTTCAAGCCCTGTTCGAGCAGCTCAAAGGAGGCCAGTTCACCGCCTCTATCGAGGGAGTCCAGCAGCCCGAGCACCAACTGCGCATCGGCGATCCCTTCGGCGTCATAGCAGGCCGGACCTCCCAGGGCCAGCCAGGTCCCTTCGATCAGCGCCCGCAGACTGAGGCGACCACGGCGGGAAATGGCGCGCTGCAACAGCGGCCAGACCCGCGCCAGGGCGACCTGCCCCTGAATTGAAAGGCGATTCAGCCGCTCTGCATCAGCCAGCAGGCTGGGCAAAGTGGCCTTGGGAGCCTCAGCAACCAGCGCGTGCAGATCATCAAGGCTCAAACCGCACCAGGGGGCGCGCAGGACCGATAACCAGGCCAGGCGGTCGGCCCGCAGCAGGATCGCCCGAGCCAGATTGACCATGTCGAGTGCGGCCGGACGCGCGCCGAGCAGATCGATATCCTGGGCCTGGTATTTCAAGCCCTGTTGCCGCAACAGCGGCAGAATTGCCCGCAGGTGAGTGCGTCCCCGCACCAAGATGGCGACGGTCTGTTGCGGGTCGGCCTGTCGAGCCTGCGCGACAAGCTGTACGACCAGCTCTGCCTCGGCCTGGTCGTCACGTTCACTGAACGGATGCAGGCAGCAGGCCGCATCGGGCAGTTCGTCATGCACGGCAGCCGCTTCGGCCAGCGGCACAGCACCCGACGCAACATCGACCTGGGCAGGGAATATCCGTGCGAAGCTGTGGTTGACCCAGCTGACGATCCCCGCCTGGGAGCGAAAATTACAGCTCAGCTGCAGCGGGACAAGTCGTGGCCCGGTGCTTCCCAATCGGCCATTGAAGGTTTTCAGGAACAGACCGACTTCGGCCTCACGGAACCGATAGATCGACTGCATCGGATCACCGACCAGGAACAGGGTCCGGCCGTCCCCCTCGCTCCAGCCCGCGGTGAGGGTGCCGAGCAACTCATACTGCAGCCAGGAGGTGTCCTGAAACTCATCGACCAGGATGTGCCGCAGGTCGTTATCGGTGCGCAGCAGCAGTTCGCTGGGGTTGTCTGCGTCGCCGAGGGCCTGTTTCGCCTTCAGGGCGATCTCGGCGAAATCGGCCTGACCCTGCCCCCGAAACACCAGCCAGAGTTCGCCCACCAGCAGCGGCAGCAGTTCCACCAGGCACTCCAGGATGCGCCACTGGGCCTCGGCATACTCACCCCCCGGCAGCTGTCTGACAGCGGCCAGTCGGGCAACAAACTCCTCTGCCGTGGTCAGCTCCCGCAGTAATTCAAGCATGCGTTGCTTGGCTGCCTGGCACTCCTTCCCGGCGGGGAAGCCGTTCTTTACCGTCACCGTCTTGCGCAGCTCCGCCTTGCCGGTCAACAGAAAACCGGTGAGCTGCTGCCAGTGGGGCAACTGGTCGATCTGCGTGCCGGGCAATTGGCCCAGGCCTGCCAGCTGGCTCAGTTGCGGGTCATCGAGGTTTTCTGCGGCGAACTGCTGACAGAAGAGCAGCTCATCAAGCAGCGCGGCGGGAAAGAGGCAGCGCAGTTCGGTCAATTGTTCGGCAATCATCTGCCGCAGCCCCGCCTCCAGGGTGGCCCGCGGCTCGGGATCGCTCTGCAGCAGATGGCGCAGCCACTGATCGCGGCGCTTGAGCATGTCGACCAGCAGCCGCTGCAGTGTGCCGACCTGGTTGTCAAGATGGCCCAGCAGCAGGCGCAGCTGCGCGCTGCCCTTCTGTTCATCATCCAGGCGCTTGAGCAGCCGCTCGGCCGCCTGCAGATAGAGCGGTTCCGGATCGTCCGCCAGTTCCGGCAGAGCACCGAAACGCGAGAGCCAGGGCATCTTGCGCACCAACGAGGCATTGAAACTGTCGATGGTCTGAATCGCCAGCTGGGCCGGATTCTGCAGCAACTCCTCCCCATGCCGCCCAAGCGCCTGCTGCGCCAGGTCCCAGGTTTTCGCCGCATGAGCCTGCTCCGGCCTTGGCTCAGTTTTGGCCGCCGCCAGAGACTGCAACAGCCGTTGACGCATCTCGCCGGCCGCCTTGCGGGTAAAGGTGATCGCCAGAATCTGGCCCGGCCGCTCGACCACGCCAAGTAGGGCCAGCAGCCGCTGGATCAGCAGCTCGGTTTTCCCGGAGCCGGCGGGGGCCTGTACGATGCAGGAGCGGGTCACATCGATGGCAGCCTCGCGCTGCCGCGCATCGGCGATCATTGCTCAACCTCCCCGGTGCCGACGGCCTCGCCGATCCGGCAGAATCCGGGCAGGTCGCAATACTGGCAGCTGCGCTGCAGGTCGAAAGGTCGCACCTGCGCTTCGCCGGCGACAAACTCCGTGGCCAGTTTCTCCAGTTGCCGGCGCCAGTCGTCAATCAGCTCCGACCAGTCCTCCAGCCCACGTTCAGCGGCCAGAGGAAAATCGGCGAGCTGCTTGATCCGACCGAGCAGTCCTTTCTCCCGCACCACGCCGAGCAATCGGCACTCCCCGCGGCGGACCTGAGCGATCACCACGCCGTCAGCTTCAGCGCCCTGCTCGGCGACGGCATAAATCGGCAACTGCGGTTCGAGCAGCGGCTCGGTCAACAGGTCATCCGCTTTCAAGCCGCCGCCGGTTTTGTAGTCAAGCACCACGCGTTGCCCGTTCTCAAGCGCATCGATTCGATCAATCTTGGTGTTGATCTGCAGCGGACCGAGCTGTTCCTGGTGCTCGGTTTCCAGCTCGACCGCCTGAAACGGGTCACGCGGCCGCTCGACGCTGTTCAGCCAGTCGTCGAGCAGGCTGACCAGACGCTCCTGCTCCAGCTGCAGCAACGGTTCGGAGGGGCGATTGCCATGGGCGAAATAGTCTTCGACGGTTCGTTCGGCCAGCTCCACCAACAGTGACTGTTGCTCCTCCGCCGAGAGCTGCAGCAGCGCCCGCTGATCACGCAGCAGGGTCCAGAGCCGTTCGAGCAGCTGATGCACCAGGTCGCCACGCGTCATGGCATCCAGCCCGGGGGACGCACGGTCCAGTTCCCGGGCGCGCAGCCGGTTGTGGGCAAAGGCCCGGAACGGGCAGTGCGCCTGGTCCTTGAGAATTCCGGTGCCGCCGCGCCCCTGCCCGCCGGGCAACGTCGGGCCGCGGTCATCGTTCAACAGTTCAAATTCGGGCAGCTGCAGGCGTTGCAGCCGCAGAACATCCTGGGGCTCGGCCAACGGGAGAGCATCCTGCCAATTGGCCGCGGGCAGCAAGGGGCTCGGACGCAGCTCGCAATCACCGTCCCGGAGCGGATAGCTGAAAACGATTTCGGGGCTGCCCTGCTGCAGGCGTTTGATGACCTGTTCGGCAAAGGCCAGCTCGCGCGCGGCGCTGGCGTGGGGCATGCCCTGCTGCTCCTGCAGGTCATAGGGGATAAAAGGATTCGGGCGCGGCGCGGCGGGCAGAGTCGTTTCGCTCAGCCCCATCACCCAGAGATGATCGAACTGCAGCCCGCCCGATTCAAGCAGCCCGACCACCTGCAGCGGGCTGGGCGGCGTTTCCAGCTGGAAATCGATCTCCTTGGCCAAGCGGCGCAACAGCGAGAGAGCCTGACCACGGGACAACGGCGCCGAAACCGGATCGAGGGAGGCCAGTCTCGGCAGCAGCTTCTCCCGCCAGAATTTGACCGCCTGATACTCGCTGCTGGCCGGCGCACGCTCTCCCGGCCAGCCGAGCTGCTGCAGCTCGGTGGCGAACCGTTCGGCCCAGGCACCCGGAAGTTCGGATTTTGTGTTGTTCAAGAACTGTTTCAACTGGCCGCAGATCGCAGCGAAGCTGGCCAGAGATTCAGACTGGTCGGCCAGGGAGGTCAAACGGTGCAAGCTGATCTGCTGCTGACGGAAAGCGCGGATGCGCCGATCGAGCAGCGCCCGGCTGTCGGCCTCGCGCTGGCTGCCGGTCAGGTAGGGCGTACGCAGCAGATAGGCAGCCTCATCCAGGGTCAGCTGCGGGCCGCAGGCCAATAGCGCGATGGCCGCATGGATGATCCCCTGCTCAGCGAGTGGCCCGCCGAGAGAGAGGCCGAAGCGGGCTTCCTCATCCTGCAGACCGGGTGTGGCGGCCGGATCGAGCTGATCGCGGAAGATCCGTTCGAGGCTGCGGCGCCGGACCTGCAGGTCGGGCACCACCACGCCGACCGATGTCGCCCCCTGATCGAGCAGCAGCCGCGCCCAGCGGGCCGCCAGCTCGATCTCATGCTCAGCGTCCTGCGCAGCTTCAATATGCACACGCGGCGACCGGTCTGTCCGCAATTCAACGGCTTCACATTTGCCTCCCAGACTCTCACAAGTTACCTGCAGCTGTTCCGCACCGGGCGGCAGCTGATCGAAGCCGACCAGCAGCAGCTCTTGCGGCAAGCCCAGCTCGCCCGCCTGCAGCGCCTGACAGATCCGCGCCGGCAGCTGGCTTTGATCGAGCCAGTTCCGCGTCTCCAGCTGTGCGGTGAACAGTTCGAACCAACGCTGAAAGATGCGCTGGTCATCGGTCAGAAAGCGCCCGTGAAGAGACGCGCCATGTTCGGTCAGCGCCTGAAAGGCTTCATAAGCTTTTTCGGCGGTTTTTCCGACCTGCAGCAGCTCAAGTTCGCTGCCCCTGCAGCTGTCTTCAATCAACTGCTCCCACAAGCGCAAGGCCTGATGCGGAGCGAGCAGCCGCCAGTCCTCCCCCAGTTCGGTCAGGCAGAGGTTCAACCAGACCGGGTAGCTGTAAATCTGCGGCGTCGTCCAGACGCTTTTACCGGCCGCCTGCATCCGGTTGTCATAGGCCGTGCGCAAATGCCGGGCAAGCCGTTTATTCGCCGTGAGCACGACCGAACCGCCGGCGACGGCGGCTAATATCTGTTGCTGACCTGCAAACAAGGGAATCCCTCCAGAACCAGGGTGAAGAAGTCAGTATAGAGCATTTTACATCCAGGCATGTCAGGCAAAGTCACAAGGCTTCCGTTAACCGTTGTTCAACCAGCTGCTGCTCGGCAAGCCGGCGCGCCGGAGACCAGCTTTTCTCTTCCGCCATCAGCTGTATCACCTGGCCGGCAGCCTGCCGCGCGCGCTGCGTATCAAGCAACGCCAGGGGCATGCGCCTTGCCAGGACATCGATCGCCCGTTCAGCCAGTTCGTTCTTTACCGCATAAACCACTTCGGCGCCGATGCAGGCGAAGCCCTCTACCAGAGGTTCGAGTAAGGGACCGACAGCCAGTTTAGCGACCTCTGTTGCCCTGGTCCCGTAACTGGCGTGCAGGTATCGTGCGGTCGCTTCGTCGAGCAGGAAATGTTTCGCCAGCAGCTGCCAGCCGGTCGGTTGCCAGCCGCCGCCACCCTGGAGATGCAATTCCCTGGTTCCGCAGGGTTTTGCCGGCAGGGTTCGGGCTGAGACCACCCGATCAACCAGCTTTTCCGCCATTTTCCGATAACTGGTCCATTTGCCTCCGACGATCGTCAGCAGGCCGTTCGGAGTCGCGTCGATAACGAAATCATCCTGACGCAGCGGTGATTTGTTCGTTTCGGCTCCACGAATCAAGGGCTTCAACCCGGACCATACCGCGCGGATATCTCCTTTTTTCGGCACCGGATCGAGAACCTTCTGCAGCAGCCGGAGCAAATAATCAAGATCTGCCGCGCTGGTTTGCGGGTGTTCTGAGAGTTCGGCACTGCGGCTGACGGTTCCCACCAGACAGCGCCCCAGCCAGGGGAGAACGAAAAGGGTTTCTTCAGCATCTGCAACTCTCAACAGCATCCCGGCCCTGGGGGGCGGATAGCTCTGGTCAAGGATGATATGGGTTCCGGAGCTGAGCGAAATCAACGGCCGGGCCATCGGGTCAGCAAGCTGCCGCAGACGATCGACAAACGGGCCGGTCGCATTGACAACGGTCCGCGCCGACAGATCAAACCGTTCGCCGCTCAAGCGATCCTCCAGCCGCGCACCGGCAATCCGCTTCTGCTGTCTGATGAAATCGACCACCGCCAGGTGATTGGCGATCAGGGCGCCCTGCTCGGCTGCGGTCAGAGCCAGCGCCAAGGCCAGCCGGCTGTCGTAATACAGCCCATCGTAGTAACGCACCCCCCCGATCAACCCCTGCCGGTTTAAGAACGGGAATTCCTTGAGAACCTGCGCGGCGTTTTGAAAACCGCTCGGACCGAACCGCCGCCGACCGGAAAGCAGATCGAGAAGCTTGCAACGGCTGAACAGCCCGGAAAGCTGCCGCCAGGTGTATTGCGGAAAAACCAGCGGCAGGACGCGGGTCAGATGGGGAGCATTGCGCAGAAACTGAAAGCGCTCATCGAATCGCTCCTGCAGCAGCGGGTCGCTTCCGGGCGCGAAGCAGGAGAATAATTTTTTCGGCGAGAGAATATCGTCGTAAAGCAGCTTGCTGCTGCGGCTGCTGGTTCCTTCGGCAAAATCGTTCTGTTCCACCAGAACCACCGATAATCCGCGGTTGGCGGCATCCAAAGCGATTCCGCAACCGACCGCCCCGCCACCGATCACGAGCAGGTCGCAGCAATCAATTTGCCTGATCTGGCTGAGGAAAGTCTCTCGTTTCATAAACCCGGTCACATAGGAATTAACTCAAGTATAAAGGACTCAAGCCTATCCGGCTGTGACTTTCTGCAGACCGCCAAAGCGCTAAGAACATCATCACGACTCAAGCCTGAAGGCTGTGTCGAAAAATGCGCCCTGCCTTTAAACCAGTGCGGCAGAAGAAGGCAAACTGTTTGTGGTTATGGCGAGCAATACAATTAAGTGATTCCGGGAATTTGACAGTCACAGAGCGATTGAGCAGATCAGGGGGCGACCAGTCGGGCACGGCTGCCCTGGCGATCGGTCAGCAGGTCGATGCGCAGCGGCAGCTGTTCCTTGAGCTCCGCCACATGAGAGATCACCCCGACCATGCGACCGGCGCTCTGCAGATCGACCAGGGTGCGGACCGCAAGATCGAGCGATTCGCTGTCCAGGCTGCCGAACCCCTCATCAATGAACAGGGTATCGAGCCGGATGCCACCCGCGTAGGCCTGCACCACATCGGAGAGTCCGAGGGCCAGGGACAGCGCCGCCATGAAGCTCTCACCGCCGGAAAGGGTCGCCACCGGGCGCAGCTTGCCGGTATAAGCATCCTCGACCTCCAACTCCAGACCGGACGCTTTGTTCCCCTTGGCGCGATCCTCTTTGCGCAGCAGCTGATAACGTCCTTTGCTCATCAAGCTGAGCCGCTGACTGGCCGCGATCAGCACATCGTCGAGCAGCACGCTGAGGACAAACCGCTGCAGGCTGATTTTGTTGCCGGTCTGGCCGTTGGCGACATCGCTCAAGGTGCCGACGATCGCGTACTGCCGGTCGAACTCGGCCTGCTGTGCGGCGACATTATCCAGCTTTTGCTGGGTAGCGGCCAGATGACTCAAGCGTTTGTCGAGCTGCTGCCAGCGCTGGACGGCCTGGTTCCGCTCCTCTTCGGTGATCTGCAGCCGCCGCTCGAAATCATCCAATGCGGGTGGCTCCTTCCCGGCCAGGGTCGTTTGCTGGTGTTGCAGTGCGCCGCTCAGCTGCTGCCAGCTGAGGTCGTAATCTGCGACCCGCTGCTTGAGCGAGCTTAAAGCCGATTCGGGCAATAGCGCCGCGCGATACTGCTGCTCCGAGAGAAAAAGGCTTGTGCCGAGCGCCACCTGCCAGGCCGAACGCGACGTTTCCAGGGTCTTTGACGATTTGTCCAGCTGCCGATCAGCAGCATTTAAAGCGGCCGCGGCGGCTTCCGTTTTGCCGAGCGCAGCCTGATGGTTTGCAACCAGCGCTTCAATTTTCTGTTCGAGATCGGCAATCTGCTGTTCGACCTGCAGCGTTGCCCGGTCAAGGCTGCCGGGCTGGCGGAATTCTTCAGGGAGTTCCTGTTCGGCGGCATCGAGTTGGGCCTGAGCCGCAACCGCCACGCTGGTATCCTGCTCCGCAGTTGCGCGCAGTCCTGCCAGCCCCTCGCTTTGGATCTGTTCCATCCGCGGCAGGGTGACCTGCAGCTGCTGCGCCCTTTCCTGCAAACGCCCGAACGCCGAGTCAAGCGCCACCGCAGACGGTTGCCCCTCGCTGGCGGCTTGGCTGCGCGCGCGCTCCACCTGCTGCTGCAGGCCATGCAGCTTCTGTTTTTCGCCCGCATAACGTTCGCGGGCCAGATTCAACTGTTCATTGGCTCTCTGGGCGGCAACACGAGCCTGTTCCAGTTGCTGTTCGGTCGGTAGCGGCTGCTCACTGACGGCCGGGGCCGGGTGCTCGTTGCTGCCACAGACCGGGCAGGGCGTTCCGGGCTGGAGCTCTGCGGCCAGGATGGAGGCCTGCCCCTGATGCCAGGCCAGTTCGGTGTGTTTCGCCTGTTGCGCGGCCTGTTCATAAGCTTTACGCAGATCTGTGCCGGTGCTCTCCTCACGCTGCAGCAGGTCCTGCTGGTGAAGACACTCTCGCTCCAATCTTTCCAGCTCGGCAGCCTGCAACTGCTGCTCAGCGAGCAATTTGTAGTCGAGCAGCAGGGCGGAAATGGCCGCGGCGTGCGACACCTGCTGATGCTGAAGGCGTGCTGCGGCCAACTGCTCGGCGCGGGAGCGGAAACTTGCCAGTTCGTTGCGCTGCTGCTTGGCTTGATCGCGCGCCAGCTGCAACTTTTCTTTACCCGTCAGCGCCTGCTCCGCGTCCTTCAGCAACTGGCTGCAGAGCTCCTTCTCCTGCCGTCTGGAAGCCGCTTCTTGCTGCGCCTGCTGCAACTCCCGTGTGCTGCGCTCGAACTCGTTGAGCAGTGGCTGCAGCTGCACTGCCCGCTCTGCCTGCTGCACCTGCTGCCGGTCCCGATCGACCTGTTCTTTCTGCAGCTGCAGCTTTGCCAGTGCGGCCTCGGTCGCGCCCAGGCGGGTAAACTGTTCGGCGAGGGACTGGGCCTGCTGGAGCGCTTTCGCGGCCGTCGCGGCCTGCTGTTCCTTCTCGCGCTTTATCTGTTCGGCCTGTTTGGCTTCAGGAGCGACCTCATCACGTTCTCTTGCCAGGTCTGCAGCCGATTCAAGCTCCACTGCTTCGAGGATTCCCTGCTGCAGCTGCAGCTGTTTCTCCCGTTCGCGGCGGATCTCCGCAGACTGGCTTTTCAGGCTCTCCTCCAGCCGTTTGTAAATACCGGTCTGAAACAGCTGGCCGAAGATCTTCTCCCGCTCGGCCGATTCGGCCATCAGCAGTTGGCGGAATTTCCCCTGTGGCAGGACCATCACCTGCCGGAACTGTTCGACCGAGAGGCCGGTCAGGTTTTCGATCTCCCGACTCGCTTCAGTCACCTTGCTCGGAACCAGCAGCTGCTCGCTGCCGTCGGCCTGCAGTTGATAGAACTGCGCTTCCGGCTTCTGTTCGGTGAACCCCTCGCCGCGGGATTTGGGGCGCAGCTGTTCCGGCACGCGGCGAATCCGGTAGCGGCGGCGGTGCAGTTCGAACTCGAGGGTGACCTCGGTGAGCAGCTCGGCGGCGGCCAGGTCGCAGCGCATCTGCCCCCCTTCCCGCTCGTCGCCTGTGGTCTTGCCGTAAAGGGCGAAACAGATGGCGTCGAGAATGGTGGTCTTGCCCGAGCCGGTCGGTCCGTTGATAAGGAACAGCGGGTTTTCCCCGAGCCGGTCGAAATCGATCTCCTCGGTACCGGAAAAGGGGCCGAAGGCGGTCATCTGCAGTTTGAGCGGGCGCATTTCAGTTTTCCTCCCGATGCAGCCGTTCGATGCTTTTTGCGACGACCGAGGTCTGTTCCTCGGAGAGCGGCTGACCGGTCACCTGAGCATAGAAATCTTCGAACATTGCCAGTTCGCCTTTGCGCAGCCGCTGACGGTTGACTTCCAGGGACTCGTTACGCCCCAGCAGCCCGGGGCGTTCCAGATGAAGGACATTCGGATAGACCTCGCGCAGTTTGCTCATGACATCTAAAATGGCGTGGCTGTCGGTCAGGCGGATCAGCAGATAGTCATCCCGCTGTGGATCACGCTTGCCGGCGGCGAGAAGTTCGGCCAGCGGACCTTCCAGAGAGCGCATGTCGTGCCGGGGAATCAGGGGTATTTTCTCAATGCCGGCTCTTCCCTGGCGATCCAGCTCGACCAGGGTGACCGACTTCTGCTGATACTCTTCGGAGAAGGAGTATTTCAGCGGCGAGCCGGAATAACGGATCTGTTCCGCTCCTTTATGTTGCGGTCCATGCAGATGCCCGAGCGCCACGTAGCTGAACCCGGAAAAATGTTCGATGGAGACCTGTTCGGCGCCGCCGAGCGACAGCGGCCGCTCCGATTCGGACGCTTCCCCGCCGGCCAGAAAGCAGTGGCCGATGAGCACGCTGGGGCGCTGCGGGTGGAGGTCGGCGCGGATCAATTTCACCAGCTCGGCCATCGCCTGGTCATGACCGGCAATCTCCACGCCCAACAGCTGACGGACGGTTGCCGGGTCGGTATAGGGAAGCGGATAAAATGCCACCTCACCGGCAGCCCCCGGGATAATGATCGGCTCCGGCCGGGCCGACAGCGGCCCGACGATATGCAGGCCGGCGCCGGCGAGCTGCCGGGCGCCGAAAGCCAGCCGGTCCGGACCGTCGTGATTGCCTGCGATCAGAATCATCGGTGTCTGTAAATCCTGACAGATCCTGTTGACCGTCTCGTCGAGCAGCTCGACAGCCGCCGCCGGCGGCACCGAACGATCGTAGATATCGCCGGCGACCACCACCACGTCGACCTCTCGTTCAGCGACGAGCTGGATGATCTGGTTGAGAACATGCCGCTGGTCTTCGAGCAGGGAAAGGTTGTGAAACTGGCGGCCGAGATGCCAGTCTGAGGTATGCAGTATCCGCATTCGAGAAACCGATAAGGTTGAGGGTGAAGAAACGTCATCAAAATATCAGCCAGCTGCCGCCGGGGCAAAAGGTTTTTCCCGGGGGACCCTGTCGAATGACCAGTCACTGAGATATAATGTACGAATGAGAGAGAAATTGTCACTAAGGCACAGGGTCTTGCGCCATTGCCTGTTCGCCGGAACGCTGCTTCTGCTGAGCGGTTGTCTCGGGAACAGCTACCTTGCCTGGCAACACCCGGCAGGGCTTTCAAATGCTGAGCTGCAAACAGCCAAGGCTCAATGTCGGCAACTGGCGCAGAACGAAGTCAATCGTTTCGATTATTACGAGCCGTACTACGACCATCCCTTTTACTACGAACGTTACTCTCGCGGCGGCCATTATCGGCCCTATTTCTGGCGGCGCAGCTATTACGATTTTCACCGCTACAACATCGACCTTGACCGCTTCTACAAAGTCTGTATGCAGGCCAAGGGCTGGTATTTAGTCCGTATCGACCCCGAGGCACCGCCCGCCCGCTAATGTCCCCTGTGGTTAATTCCATTCGCTAATTTCGGCCCTTTTTGCCGCTGCCTGCGTTGCTCTATTTCGGCTCAGCTTTGGCGAGTGCGCCTTGGCAGCAACAAAAATTGCACGAAATTATTTTAAAGGACTAATCACACGGGTCACTAGCAGCCCGGAGATGACAATCCAAACCGCCCTTGCCGTACACCAGGAACTCCCCTATGATGCGTTCGTTCGCAAAAACCATCCCATCAGGATATTAACCAAAGCGGAAAGGTATCACCGTGACGAAAATCGACCAGGCCCTGGAAGCCTGCCGGCAAGACGTCGGTGCCCAGGCACTTTTTTACGATCTTTTCCTGAATTCCCTGTTCTTTATTCCGACCCTCGAC
>CALZHR010000007.1 GCA_945787335.1 uncultured Desulfuromonadales bacterium | reverse complement strand
TCATCCGCTCCGAAGGCTTCGAAGCGATCGCCATTCAGCACGAGCTGGACCATCTCAACGGCTACCTGTTCCTCGACCGGGTCTCCAGCTTAAAAACCGACCTGTTCCGCCGCAAGCAGAAACACGCCCCGAAGAGGGCGGTGCAGGCTCAGCCGGCGCCTTATAAATGCCATCTTTTCGTCTGCATCAATGATCGTGAAGGAGAGAGAAAATCCTGCGCCGACGGCAGCAGCCCGCAGCTCAGGCTCAAGCTGAAGGAGCGCCTGCAGGAGAAGGGCCTCCTCGCTGAAGGAGTGAGGGTCTCGCAGAGCAAATGCCTGGGGCTGTGCGGCGAGGGACCGAACGTCCTGGTCTATCCGCAGAACCTCTGGTATTCGGCGGTCACCCCTGGCGACGTGGAACGGATCGTCGGCGACGTCGAAAAACTGCTGAATTAATCTTTCACGAGATAGGTTTCGCTCAACAGCTCGGCGACCGCCTGGGCCGCCGGCGATGGCGTTCGACCGCGCAACGAGGCCAGCCAGAACTGCCGCCCGACCCGCATCCCGGTCACCGACACCCGCCAGAGTTCCCCGGTCTGCAGCTCCCGCTGCACCGAACGCTCCGAGACGAAAGCACAGCCGAATCCGGACGCCACGGTGCGGCAGACCGCTTCGTTGCTGCCGAGCCGGGCGGCAACGGTCAAGTCTTCTACGACGACCCCGAGCCGCC
The DNA here is from genome assembly GCA_945787335.1 of uncultured Desulfuromonadales bacterium. GTDB lineage: Bacteria > Desulfobacterota > Desulfuromonadia > Desulfuromonadales > Geopsychrobacteraceae > Malonomonas. The sequence goes on along the minus strand of CALZHR010000007.1, from coordinate 14,142 downwards.
GGAATTCCTCCTGCAGCGCCTGTTCACTCCCCGATCCCGCCTCGCGCATGACGAACAGCGCCGCAGTCAATTCCTCAACCGAGATCTCCTGCCGCTGCCACCAGAGGTGCTGCGGGCCGACCACCAGCACCAGCAGGTCGCTGACCAGCGGCAGCGACATGATCCGTTTGTCCCCACTGCGACTGCCGACCACCGCCAGCTCGACCTCGGCAGACAGCAGCTTGTCGAGCATTTCACGACTGTCGCCGGTCTGCACCGTCAGGGCGATGCCGGGGTGCTGCTTGGCCAGAACCGGCAGAATCGCCGGGATCAGGTGGTTGGCGGGGATGTTACTGGCGCCGATATCCAGACTGGCCTCCTCCAGCCCGGTGAACGCCGCCAACGCCTGCAACAGCAGGTCACGCTCGGCCAGAATCCGCCGGGCGTGCTGCAGAAACACCTGCCCCGCTGCGGTTAAAAAGGCGCCGTTGCGGTCCCGATCGAGCAGCCGGGTGCCGACCTCTTCCTCCAACGACGAAACATGTTGACTGACCGTCGACTGGGTCAGGTAGATCGCTTCGGCCCCCCGCGAAAAACTGCCGGTCTCCGCCACGGCAATGAAAAGCTCAAGCTGGCGTAATGTCATAGCGTCACCTATCGAAAATAACAATAACAGCCATTGATTTCATGAAAATAATCGATTTGCCTTCCGTTGCCAATCCCTTTATAGCTACAGAGTCTCATGAGTAAGCGGAACCAACGACCTAAACCCACAAAAGGAATTGACGCAATGAAGAAAGTTTTGATCCTGATGTTCGCCGGCCTGCTGTTGCTCGCCCCCCTCGCCTGGAGCGGCAACTACCAGTACATGTCCGCCACCGAAGTGCAAGAGAAGCTGGCGGTCCAGGCCCCCATGAGCCTGGTCGACATCCAGGTGGAAGACGAATTTTCCCGTCACCACATCAGCGGCGCCCTGGCCACCTACGCTTATCCGGTGAAATCGGAGCAGGACCGCCAGAAGCTCGCTCCCTTGCTCAGCGCCCTGCAAAACGGACAACAGCCGGTGGTGATTATCTGTCCGCGCGGCAAGGGGGGCGCCAAGCGCACCTACGATTTTCTGCAGAGCGGCGGGATCGCCGCAGAGCGGCTGTTTATTCTGGAGAAGGGGCAGGCCGGCTGGCCCTACCCGGAGCTGCTAACGCAAAACTAAGCAGAGAAATAACGACACAGCGTAAAAGGGCCGGGCGAAAACCCGGCTCTTTTACGCTAAAGCCTGAACTTAAACCGGCCGGCTAATTCTCTTTGAGGGTGCGGATAAACGCGTCCGCTTCTTTGATCGAGGCCTCCATTTCGCGGATCAGCCGGGCAACATTTCCCTCGATGCTCACCAACTCCGACTGCAGCGAGGCGATAGCCCGGGCGTTCAGGTTGTGCTTGAGAAACAGCACGTGATCACGCAGCACGTCGAGCACCGGGTCGATCTTCGACTCGGCCCGCTCCATCGCCGCCAGCAGCTTCTGGTAATGGCTGCGGGTCTGTTTCAGCTGTCGCGCGCTGGAGCGGCGCAGGTTGGCATTCGTGTACTGGTCAAGCTCCGCCTCCCACTCATCGAACAGCGCCTCGGCGACATTCTCGACCGCATCAATCCGCTCCCGCACCTCTTCGGCCTGCTCCTCACTGTCCTCGTACACCGCGTTCAGCTCATTGTATTTCTGCTCCAGGTCACCCCCCTCAAAGTTGACCACCGCGCTGAAGCGCTCCAGGGCCGACGCGAACTGCTCCTTGGTCTCCTGCTGACTGTCACGGGCCTTTTCCACCCGGTCGACCAGGATATCCCGCTTGTGCACCCCGATCTTCTCCATGGCGCCGTAATAAACGCCGCTGCAGGCGCTCAGCAGGACAATCAGCAATCCGAAAAGTAGGTAACGAGGGAAGCTAAACATTTGAACTCCTTATAGATCTTATGGTCGAGAAGGGTTATGATAGCAGTATTTTGCAAGCATACCCTGCTGTTTTAGGGACATCAAGAGAACCGGATAGAAAAAGACTTGACCAGTCATGAATTTATTCCAACACTCAACCCAAAAGTATGTTATTAATTATTACCCATAAATAATCAACGCCTTATTGCCGATAGAGCAGATCATGTCCAAACCAAATCGACCTAACCGAGAAGAGGAAGCAGTCCTGTCCAACGGCAACCTTTCCACAGCCGGGCAGGACAGCGTTGCCGATGTCCGCGGCCGCACCTCCCTGGTGGCCAAGGCCCGCTGGCTATTGCTGATTTTCACTACTCTGTATTCGCTCTGCGCGCTGGTCTTTTACGCTTTCAGCCAGCAGGGCCTGACGATCACCCCGACCCAACTGCTGGTGGTCTCTATCAGTTTCGGCGCGGTGTTCTGCTACAACGCGATTTATCACTTTTTTTACGAGTCGATTCATCGTCTGAAATATGTCGATCATTTTCAGGTGCTGCTTGACCTGCTGTTCGTCACCGTCCTGGCCTACGGCAGCGGCAGCGTTGCCAGCTGGCTCTGGCCATTCTATCTGCTGGTCACCCTCGAGGCTGCGATTCTTTTACCACACCGACGCGACGTCTGGCTGCTCGGCTCAATCGGTGGTCTGCTCTACGGCGGCCTGCTCGGGGGCGGCTATCTGGGCATCATTGAGCCGATACCGATGCCTTTTATCGATCCCGGGCTGAACCAGGAGCCGATCTATCTGCTGCTGAGCTGGTCGTGGGTCTGTCTGCTGAACAGCACCGTGGCGATCGCCGGTTCAACCCTGATGCGGGTCATCCACCGAGAGCGGGGCGCGCTGCTGGAAAGCGAAGAGCAGAAGATGGCGTTTCTCGATTCCGCCCACGACCTGATCTTTCGCTGCACCCCGGACGGTAAATTCATCTATGTCAATCCCGCCTGGGAACGCACTCTCGGCTACCGCCTGGAGGAGCTGCAGGACACCAGGCTGCTGGACGTGATCGCCGACGAAAACCACAGTCGTTGCCTGGTCGAGTTCCAGCGCGCCCTGCGCGGGGAAGAGATCGCCACCCTGGAAGGGAGACTGCTGGCGATAAACGGCATTAAAATCACCGTGGAAGCCTCCTTCTGCTGCACCTTCACCCAGGACAAACCCGATTCGATCTGGGGCATCTGCCGTGACATCACCGCGCGCAAGGAGGCTCAGGAACAACTCCACTACATGGCCCATCACGACATGCTCACCGACCTGCCCAATCGGCTGACCTTCATCGATCGGCTGACCCAGGCCAAGGCGATGGCCAAAAGACAACAGAACAACCTGGCGGTGATGTTTCTCGATCTTGATCGCTTCAAAGTGATCAATGACACCCTGGGGCACGATACCGGCGACCTGCTGCTGCAGGAAACCGCCAACCGGCTGATCAGCTGCGTACGCGAGGTCGATACCGTCGCCCGCTTCGGCGGTGACGAGTTCGCCATTCTGCTGGTCAACCCCAGCGTGGTCGATGATATCGAAAGGATCGCCGTCAAGATCCTGAAAAAACTGGCGCAACCGATGAACCTCAACAATAACGAACTGTTCATCACCGCCAGCATCGGCGTCGCCATGTACCCGGCCGACAGTGACAGCGAAGAAGATTTGCTCAAAAAAGCTGACGTCGCCATGTATCAGTCGAAAGCCCTCGGCCGCAACACCTGCCAATACTACACCCCGGAGATGGACCGAAACGCCGAGCGGCGCATGGTGCTGGAAAACAGCCTGCGCAAGGCGCTCGACAATGAAGAATTCTATCTCCACTATCAGCCGAAGGTCGAACTGAAGAGCGGCAAGGTTACCGCGTTGGAGGCGCTGCTGCGCTGGGAACACCCGCAGCTCGGCTTGATCCCGCCGGGCGACTTCATCGCCCTGGCCGAAGAGTCAGGGCTGATCATCCCCCTGGGAGAGTGGGTGCTGCGCAAGGCCTGCGAACAGAATCTGGTCTGGCAACGGCAGGGGCTGCCGCCGGTCCGGATGGCGGTCAATCTCTCCGGATTTCAGCTGGAACGCAAGGATTTCGCCGAGCGGGTCCAAGCGATCCTCGAAGAGACCGGCATGGATGGGAAGTACCTCGAGCTGGAGATCACCGAGACAGTGATCATGCAGAACCCCGATTTTGCCGTAAAGATTCTCAGTCAGCTCAAGGAGATGGGAATCCACATCTCCATCGACGATTTCGGCACCGGCTATTCATCGCTGGCGCATCTGAAACGTTTCTCGGTCAACACCCTGAAGATCGACAAATCGTTCGTCAATGAAGTGGAGCTGAGCAGCACCGACGCCGCGATCGCCTCGGCAATCATCGCGATGGGCAAGAGTCTGGACCTCTCAGTCATCGCCGAAGGGGTGGAGACCGAAGGTCAGCGGGAGTTTTTGAAAAGGGAAGAATGCAACGAGATGCAGGGCTTTTTATTCAGCAAACCCTTGCCGCCCGAAGAGGTCGAGCGGATGCTACAGCCCAAGCGCCCCAGCGGGGACCGAAAGCTGGCCGGTTAAAGTCGAGACCAGCAAATGGGAAGCTGCTGCGCTGCTTCCCGTTTATTCATCATCGTTCAACTCTTCAGGAGCGCTCGGCCAGCGCCAACCTGATGCCCAGACCGATCAAAACCACTCCCATTCCCCGTTCCGCCCAATGCCCAAAGCGGGCAAAGCCCTGCCGGACATGCCGCTGGGTCAGCACCAGGCTCAGGCCGCAGAACCAGACCGCCGTCGCCAGCGCCATGTACAGGCCGTAACCAAGCTGCACCGCCTGGGGCGTTTCGGGACGGATAATCACCGAAAAGAGCGAGAGGAAAAACAGCGTTGCCTTGGGGTTCAGGGCGTTGGTCAGAAAGCCGATCCGCAGCGCCCGAGACCGCGGATAGTCCGCCTGCGTCTGGACGGGAGTGCCGTTCTCGCTGGCCTCTGCCGGCGCCGCGCGCAGCGACTTCCAGCCGATGTAGAGCAGGTACCCGGCACCGATCAGCTTGACCAGGTTGAACGCCTGGAGCGACTGGGAGATGATCAAACCCAGGCCGAGCAGGGTGTAGGCGACGTGCACCAGAATCCCGCTGCCGATACCGAGGCTGGTCCAGAGCGCCGCCCGCCGGCCGGCCACCAGGCTCTGCCGCATGACCATGGCGAAGTCGGGCCCGGGGCTGGCCACCGCCAGCAGATGCACGACCACCACGGTGAGGAACTCTCCCCAATATTCCAACTCACCCCCCTATGAGCAGTTCGCGCATTTGCGCACGGAATTTGCCCGCACCACCGTTGGCCGGGTGGCGCACCTTGGTCGCGGCAATCTCCAGCTGACGCAGCTGTTCGGCGGACTTCTCGCCGATCGCGACGACTTGGCGAAACCGGCCGAGCGCCAGCAACTGGTGCAGCACCTGATGCCCGGCCGCCAGCTCATCATCCTTGGGCGTGCGGTTGCTCAGCAGCCCTTTCTGCGGCTGATAGGGATGCCAGGGGAAGGCGTTCCAGAGCACCACCGAGCGCGGGTCGATTCCCTGTTCGGCGAGAAAGCCCCAGACAATGGTCGCGGTCGGCTCGGTGAACCCCTGCGGCCGCAGCCGCGGGTCGCTGGTCCGCTGCGGCTGCAGGCCGCAGAAAACCATCGCCGCGGTCAGCCCCTTGTGCCGCAGGCCGCCGAGCAGCAGGCGCTCGGAGGTCATCGGGATACCGCTGAAATGCCCCCCCTGATAGCCGATCGCCTCGGCCAGCAGCAGCGTCTGCGCATGGCCGATCCGCTCCTGCAGATAGCCGAGCAGCTGCCGCCGCCGGATCTGCGCCCCTTGTTCATCCAGATCGTGCTGCGAGTCCCGCTCCCCCCAGGGGTTGAACACCCCGGCCGCGCGGTATTCGCTGAGTGCCGCGACAAACCGCTCAGGCATGTTCGACCTGCTGCGCGAGGATAAACGGCTGCACAATTAACACCCGAAACGGCTGGTCAGGCTGGGCCTCCCAGGCGGCGATCTGCTCTGCGGTCGGCTTTTTCAGCTGCCCCTGCGTCAGCCAGCCCTGCACCTGGGTCTTGTCATCCTTGGCCACTGCCAGAGCGGTGTCGATCATGTCCAGCTCGTTAGCCACCAGGATGATGGCATCACGCTGCAGGTGGAGCCGCAGATCCTTCCAGGTCACCTCGGCCAGATCCTGCCGCAAACGCTCGCTTAACTCTGTCATTGCTCTCCTCCATAAAATTGCTGGCTGGAGCATAGCGGGCCGCGGCTGGCCGGTCAAGCTGCTCGCATAAGATATGAAATAGACTAAAGAAAAATGTCAAAGTAGTCGAAAATACTGTTAAGGTTTTATTTTTCTTAAAGATTTCTTTCCGGGAGCAGGCAGGGTGAGCGAACAGGGTATCGACGTCGGACGGAAAACGATCGCTGAGATCAGCACGGACGACTATGACCTGCTGCTTGAGTCGCTCAATGGTGAGCTCTACTGTCAGGCGAGTATCCAGGTTCATCACCCCGACCAAAGCATCGCGCCGGCGGAACTGATCGAGCTGCTGAAAAAGCATGGCATCACCGAGACTGTCGATCTGGAACAACTGGCGATTTTCTGCACCGAGGCGGCTCATGTCAAACACCCGAAGGATTTCCTGCTGGCCAGCGGCGAAGCAGCGATTCCCGGCGCCGACGGCTGGTTCGAACTGGGGATAAATACCGCCTCGGCGGCCGCCGATCTGAGCGAGGATGATCTCGGTCGGGTCGATTACAAGACGATTCAGAGCTTTTCCAATATCGAAATCGGTCAGCAGATCGGCACCATCCATCTGCCGCAACCGGGCACCGCGGGTCGCACCATCACCGGTTTGCCGATCCCGGCCCCGCTCGGCAAACCGGTCAACCTGATCGCCGGGGACGGGGTCAAGGTCGGCGAGCGGGGGGTTCGCCTGCTGGCGGAAAAAGCCGGGCGGGCGGTGCTGGACGGCAATCGCGTCTCTATCGCTGAAGAATATGTCATCTCCGGCGATCTCGACCTGAGTGTCGGCCATGTCGACTTCAACGGGTTTGTCGATATCAAGGGGGATGTGCTCGACGACTTCAACATCCGTGCCTCCAAGGGGATCAACGTCAGCGGCAGCATCGGCGCCTGCCGGATCGAATCGGACGGCCCGATCACCGCGGCCAGTATCGCCGCCCACGGCCAGGGTCTGATCATCTGCCGCGGCACCCTGGAGGCCCGCTATATCAATCACGCCAACATCGAATGCTGGGGGGACGTGGTCGTCTCGCACGAAATCCGCAATGCGAGCGTCAAGGCCACCGGGATGGTCAGCGTCGAAAAGGGGAATATCGCCGGCGGCGAGACGGTGGCCCTGGAGGGTATTCAGGCGAAAATTCTCGGTACCGCGGCCGGCGCCAGAACTTACCTGACCTCAGGCGTTTACTTTCCGGAAACCGATCGGCTGCAGTTTTTGCGCAGCCGGTTGAAAACAATCGTCCATCAGCTGAAAAGAATCAACGAGACCCTGACCGGGCTGAACCGTAAACCGCTCGACGAAATGCGCCCGGCTCTGCGCGAGGCTTACGAGCTGCGCATCGGCATCCTGAGCCAGCGCAAGAGCAACCTCGAAGCCGAGCGCGAGGAGCTGGCCGACGAACTGGCCGCCTTCAAGCAGCAGGAGCAGCCGACCGCTAACGCCAAAATCAACGCTTCTGGCGCAGTCAAAGAGGGGGTTATCATCAGTCTCGGTGAAACCACCGAAGAGATCAAACTGGAACGCAAAGGACCGGTTTCGTTGATCGAAAATACCGAACAGGGGGGCTTGCATTTTCTCAGCCTCTCCCCCCTGAAAATACCCGCAACAGACCTGGAAGAAGAACTCCGACAACCGGCGGACTCCGAGGAGGAGTCCACGACCGAAAATTCCGATTCCGTCGCTTAACCTCTTTGGAGCCAGACCTCATGAACGATAAACAGATCCAGCAGGTGTTACGCAAAATGCTGCAGTGCGAGCTGGAAGCGATGCACTACTATCAGCAGGCCAGCGGCTACATGCAGGACGAAGGGGCGATTTACCACTTCAAGCTGTTGGCCGAGGAGGAGCGGGAACACGCCCGAACCTTTTACGATCTCTACCCGGGCGACGACCTGCCGGAGTTCGACGAGCTGATCAATGCCCTCCCGGAGCAATCGTCCGCCCTTGGCGGTATTGATCTGCAGCTGATGGCCCGGCTGAGCGAGCAGCACGCCCTGCAGCTGGCGATGAAAATGGAAGCTGAGGTCGCGGAGAGTTTGAAACAGATCCTGCGGCAGGTGCAGAACCCGGCAGCGCGGGCCTGCATCGAAAAAAATATCGAATCGACCCTGGGACACCTGGAGCTGATCGAGGATGATTACCAGCGGCTGTTCGGCCAGGAGAACGCCTGATTAAGCACCGCTGAGCCATGGGTCGCCACGACCGATGGAACAGAAAAAGGGCAGCGCGGTACGGGCTGCCCTTTTTCAGTGTCGCCGGCACTCTTGCCGTGGCTAAATGCGCTTCTGCAGCTGTTCGATCACCTTCGCGGCGGTCTGGTTTGAGGCATTGACGCAATCGTTCAGACCGACGCCGAAGAAGGCGTTGCCGGTCAGCAGCAGGCCGGGGATGTCGCTCAGCGCGTCGCCGATCCCCTGCAACCGCCCGGCGTGCCCACGGGTGTACTGCGGGATGGCGTGCTGGTGGCGGAAGATCTGTACGAAATCGGGTTCGGCGTCGATCCCCATGATCTGTTTCAGGTCGTTCATGGTGCGCGCCTTGACCTCATCCTCGCTCAGGTTGATCGCCGCCGGGTTGGTCGCCCCGCCCATCATCGAGCGCAGCAGCACGTGCCCTTCGGGAGCCCGGTTGGGAAAGATGCTCGAATCCCAGAGGGTGCCGAGGATCTGCCGCCCTTCCGCCTTGGGGATCAGGTATCCGAAACCGTTCAGATCCTGGGCGATCCGCTCGCGCTGATAGCCGAAGCAGACCACGTTCATCGTCGCATAGGGGATCTGCCGCAGCAGATCGGCCGTCTTGTCGCTGACCTCAGCAAGCATCGCCGCCGCAGCATAGGCCGGCGCAGCGCTGACCACCAGATCCGCCTCAAGCTGCTGGCCATCCGCCAGATGCAGCAGGTAGCCGTCGGACTTCTGCGCAATGCGCACCACCTCGCAGTCGGTCCGCACCTCCCCTTGCAGAGATTTTTCCACCCCGTCGGTCAATTGCTGAATCCCCTGGTTAAAGGAGGTCAGCACTCCGCCGGGGCCGGCCGCGCTGGCCACCACCTTGCCGGCCTTCCTTTCGGCACGCTTCTTTCGCGCCAGCTTTATCAGCGCCTTGATCAGGCCACCATATTCCTGCTCCAGCTCGTAAATCCGCGGAAAACAGCTTTTCAGGCTCATTGTCTCCGGGTCACCGGCAAAGATCCCCGAGACCATCGGCGCGATCAGCTTGTTGAGTGCCTCTTCACCGAGCCGCCGCCGGCCGAATTCGGCCAGGGTTTCGTCACTTGGATCGGTCCGCTTGGGCACCAGCATTTCATAGGCCAGGCGGAACTTGCCGGGCCAGGAGATCAGCTTCGACTGCAGAAAGGACGGTCCGTTCTCCGGCAGGCGATTGAGAATTGCGTCGGAATAGATAAACCGCTTGCGGGCGTTATCGTCGGAGCGCAGCAGCTGGTCGCTGATCCCCAGATCCTTGCAGAGATCAAGGGTCATCGGCTTATTGTCAAGAAAACCGTTCGGCCCCCATTCGCAGAGATAGCCAGAGTCCTGGATCGTCCAGATCTTGCCGCCGGTGCGTGGGCGCTTCTCCAGCACCAGGGTTTCGACCTCTAGCTCTGCCTGCCGGGCCTGCTGCTCGACAGCGAAAGCGGTTGCCAGGCCAGAGATTCCGCCACCGATTATCACAACACGGGTCATTGCTGCTCCTGTTCTCCTCGCCAGATAAGGAAATTATTATTAATCAAGACTCGAAATCCTACCTCGTATACGGGGGCCGGTCAAGTGGTGTGCCGGTAAAATTCCGCTGACCCGCAAGCTTCTACTTGACGCTTGCTTAAGCGATTCTTATAGTATCGTCTCAGTTTATGCCACCCAGGAGTTTTTTGCATGGCCAAGGACTATTATTCGATCCTCGGTGTCGAGCGCAACGCTGACGCCGCAGCGATAAAAAAAGCCTACCGCAAGCTGGCACAAAAGTACCATCCGGACCGCAACCCCGATGACAAAGAGGCCGAAGAGCGCTTCAAGCAGATCACCGAGGCCTACGCCGTCCTCTCCGACCCGGAGAAGCGCAAGCAGTACGACCAGTTCGGCGACAGCGGCTTTCATCAACGCTTCAGTCAGGAAGATATCTTCCGCAATATGGATTTCGGCGATATCTTCGGCAGCTTCGGCGGCGAAGACCTGTTCAGCCAGTTGTTCGGCGGCAACCCCGGCCGCGGCCGCGGGCAACGCCGGCCGGCCAAGGGGCAGGACTATTCGATGCAGATCAGCATCCCCTTTCGCCTCGCGGTGCAGGGGGGAGAGCGGCGCATCGACTATCGCAGCAACGGCAAGGTGGAACAGATCAAGGTGCGCATTCCGGCCGGAATCGAGCCGGGCGCCAAGCTGCGGGTGGCGGGCAAAGGCGGCCCCAGCGCCGCCGGCGGACCACCGGGCGATCTCTACCTGCAGGTCGACGTCGAGCCCGACCCGCTCTTCAGCCGAGACGGCAATGACCTGCTGGTGCGGGTCGAGGTGCCGTTCAGCGGCATCTGCCTCGGCACCTCGGTCGAAGTCCCGACCCTGGACAGCCCAAAACGGATCAAAGTCCCGGCCGGCCTGCAGCCGGGGCAGAAGATCCGCCTGCGGGGATTTGGCGTAGCCGCTTCGGGCAAAAGGCCGGCTGGTGACCTCTATGCCATCATCGAAGTGGCGGTGCCGAAGACCCTGAACGACGCCCAGCAGCAAATGGTCGAAGAATTGGCGAAAACCGGGCTTTAATAAATTAACTTAATGATTTCTGACGGTTCCCCGCCCGGCGCCAGAAAATTGGTCTGACCATTCGCCAAGACCCTGGCCTTAGCCCCGTAACGACGGCATTTCACTTGCATGTATCATCCGGAGCAGGTTATAGTGCGCCGTTTAATTCCTTCTTACCGAGGCCGAATGTGACCAATCGCTCGACTCTCATCAACATGCTGTTACTCGCTGTTTTGACTGGCATCATCCTGGTCAGCGGCAGCATCCAGTGCGCCGTGGAGTGCCTGACCCGCAACGATCAATACCAGGGTTCGGCGATCCGCGTTGATGACTGTCACTACGTCATTTCACAAACCAGCGAGACAGAGCAGTGCCTGAACAAGGCCTGCCACCGCAGTGGCCCGGCCCACGGCAGCCTCGACGGACCGGAAGTCAGCAGCTTGCAGAAGCTGGCTCAACCGTTGGCCAGTGCCAGCTCTCAGCTGACACCGGAGTTCCGCGCCGGCTCTGCCATCGAGCAGCCGCGTCCGGAGCAAGATCCTCGACTGGCACTGGTCAGTTCCGACACCCAACCGCCTTCCCAGCAACAGCGCAGTCTGCGCACTACGGTTCTTCTGAATTGAGAGCAACCTACCCAGGTTGACCTCGGCCAGCTGTGCTGGCTATAGTAACCAAATCTGTCAGCATTGCAGGCCCGCGACAGATCGATTCAGGAGACGAATGCCTTGCAAGAAACCAACAACACCCCTGCGACAAATGAAAGTCATGCGGATAAAATCTGGGATTTTTTCTGCTCGCTGAAATTGACCATCATCATTCTTCTGCTGCTGGCGCTCACTTCGATCATCGGCACCGTCATTCAGCAGAACGCCCCGGCCGCCGAATATATCCGCGAGTACGGCGAAGCCAACTACAAGCTGTTCACCACCCTGCAGTTCACCGACATGTACCACTCCTGGTGGTTCGTCGGCCTGCTGGCGCTGTTCAGCATCAACCTGATCTGCTGCTCGATCAAGCACTTTCCGCGGGTCTGGAAGTTCGTCAAGGAACCGACCCTGATCCCCAGCCCCGGCATGCTCAAGGGCGCGGCCAACCGTCTGGAAATGAGCAGCAACGAAAGCCGCCAGCAACTCACCAGCCGCCTGTCCGCTTTCCTGAAGAAAGAATTCACCGCCGCCACCGAAAGCGAAGCCGACGGCAAGACTTACCTCTTTGCCCAGAAGGGGATCTACTCCCGTTTCGGCGCCTATACCACGCACCTGTCGATCCTGGTCATCATGGCCGGCGCTCTGGTCGGTAATTTCTTCGGCTATAAAGCCTACGTCAACATCGTCGAAGGGACCTCGACCAGCCAGGTCTGGTCGCGTAACGGGCAGGCACCGATCGATCTCGGCTTCACGGTCCGCTGCGACGACTTCGACGTCAGCTACTACCCGAACAGCAATCGCCCGAAAGATTACAACAGCGATCTGGTCGTACTGGAGAACGGTCAGGAAATCCTTCGCAAGCGGATCGAGGTTAACGACCCGCTGAGCTATAAAGGGATCACCTTCTACCAGTCGAGCTATGGCCCGGCTGGCACCGGCTTTTTCAAGGTCAAGGTCACGGAAAACGCCACCGGTAAGGTCACCAACATCAACGCCCGCATGGGCCAGCACACCAAACTGCCCGGCGGCTCCGCCTTTGCCATCGATGATTTTGCTGATAACGGTCGCTTCGGGCCGGCGGCACGGATTCATGTCGACTCCCCGGACGGGCGGCACGGTACGCCGTTCATGGTGCTGAAGAATTATCCCGACTTTGACGTCCGGCGCGGCGGCAAGTTCAGCTTCACTCTGGTAAGCTATGAGCAGCCGCAATTCACAGGTCTGCAGGTCGCCAAAGACCCCGGCGTCGAAATCGTCTGGCTCGGCTGCACCCTGATGGTCTTCGGTTCGCTGATCGCCTTCTTCATGTCGCACAAGCGGATCTGGGTCTGTCTGGAAGAGGATGGCGGCAAAACCAAGGTGACCGTCGCTGCCAACGCGCACCGTAACCAGGCAGGCTTTTCTCTGGCGTTCGACGACCTGAAGCAGAAACTGGAAGCGGAAATCGAAAATAAATCCCAAGTCAAGGAGGGATAAGAAAATGGATAGTGGACAGCTTTTCAACATCACCACGATCGGCTACTTCGCCGCGATGATCCTGTTTTTCGCCTATATCGCGACCAAGAGCAACACTGTCGCCTTCGTCGCCACCCTGGTGACCTTTGTCGGGTTCCTCGCCAATACCGCCGCCTTGGGGATGCGCTGGTACGAATCGTACCAGATCCTCGGCGAAGATGGCCGGGCGCCGCTGACCAACCTGTACGAGTCAGTGGTGTTCTTTGCCTGGACCATCGTCCTGATTTACCTGCTGCTCGACCTGAAATACAAACAACGTGCGGTCGGCGCCTTTGTCATGCCCTTCGCCCTGTTCAGCATGCTCGGCGCACAGATGTGGCTTAACGCCGGCATCGACCCGCTGGTTCCGGCCCTGCAGAGCAACTGGCTGACCTACCACGTCATCACCTGCTTCCTCGGCTACGCCGCCTTTGCGGTGGCCTGCGGGGTCTCGATCATGTACCTGATCAAGATCGGCAAAGAGGAGAAGCACTCGGGCGACCAACCGATGGGGGGCATCCTCGGGATTTTCCCGAGCTGCCGGATTCTCGACGACATCAACTACCGCGCCATCATGATCGGCTTCCCGCTGCTGACCCTGGGCATCATCACCGGCGCCGCCTGGGCCAACTACGCCTGGGGCACCTACTGGAGCTGGGACCCGAAGGAGACCTGGAGCCTGATCGTCTGGTTCATGTACGCGGCTTTTTTGCATGCCCGCTTCACCCGCGGCTGGATCGGCCGCCGGGCCGCCTGGCTGTCGATCTTCGGCTTTGCCGCCACCATCTTCTGCTATCTGGGGGTCAACCTGGTCCTCTCCGGCCTGCATTCCTACGGCGGCGCTTAATCCGCCAAGTCACCGCAACAACAAAAGGGCTGTCCGCAAACGGGCAGCCCTTTTTTTTGTTGCGGTGATGCCGGTCTGGTCGTGGCAACGCTCGCTCCCCCTGTGTCACAGGGATTGCAACAGCGCCCAGACCAGCAATCATCGAGAGATTCAACGTTTCAGAGAAGGGAAATCAGATGAAGCGACGCTTGAATTCGCTGGCCGAGACCGGTTTACTCAGCAAAAAGCCTTGGAACTGGT
>CALZHR010000006.1 GCA_945787335.1 uncultured Desulfuromonadales bacterium | reverse complement strand
ATCGACGACGGCGGCAAGGTGGTGCAGGAGACCCGCCTGTTCGACGCCGACCAAGGCACCACCCGCTCCATGCGCGGCAAGGAGGAGGCGCACGACTATCGCTACTTCCCCGACCCCGACCTGGTGCCGCTGGTGGTCAGCGACGACTGGGTCGAGGGAGTGCGCAGCGAACTGCCGGAACTGCCGGCCGAGAAGCTGCGGCGCTACCAGGAAGAGCTCGGTCTGCCGGCCTACGACGCCGGGGTGCTCTCCGCCGAGCGGCCGGTCGCCGAATATTTCGAGGCGCTGGTCACCCTGCACGGCAACGCCAAGGTCTGCTCGAACTGGGTGATGGGCGAGGTGCTCCGCTCCCTGAAAGAGAAAGAAATCGCTATCAGCGACTGCCCGGTATCGCCGGAGCTGCTCGCCGGGGTGCTGCAGCGGATCGACGACAACACCATCTCCGGCAAGATCGCTAAAACAGTCTTCGAGGAGATCTGGCAGACCGGCAAGAGCGCTGACCAGATCATCGCGGAGAAGGGCTTGAAGCAGGTCACCGATACCGGTGCCATCGAAACGATCCTCGACGAGGTGATCGCCGCCAACCAGGGGCAGTTCGAGGAGCTCAAGGGGGGCAAGGAGAAGCTGATCGGCTTCTTTGTCGGCCAGGTGATGAAGGCGTCAAAAGGCAAAGCCAACCCCGGCATGGTTAATCAGCTGATCCAGAAAAAGTTGCAGGGGTAGCGGATTTCGAAAATGAGCATCTGCGGCGTTACGCTTGATCCGCAATCCTCGACGTAGCGCTGCTACGCCTGCGGTTCCGGCTCTGCGCAAGCCTTGCAGCTGCAACATTTTCGAAACCCGTAGATAATTATTACCGCAGAGTTGCAAGGAATATCACTATGCCCGGTTGTCAAGTAGACGCAAACACCATTCGCCCGATCCGGTTTTTCAACGGCAAGTGCCAGATGCTCGACCAGCGCCTGTTGCCGGCCGAAGAGGTCTGGCTCGATTATAACGATTACCAGGGGGTGGCCGAAGCGATCCGCAGCATGGTGGTTCGCGGTGCGCCGGCGATCGGCGTGGCTGCGGCGATCGGCGCCTGGTTCGGCGCCCGCGACATCGAGACCGAGTCGAGCGAAGAGTTCTTCGCCGCGTTCGAGAAGATCTGCGATGTGCTCGCCGCCACCCGGCCGACGGCGGTCAACCTGTTCTGGGCGCTGGAGCGGATGAAGTCCTTCGCCCGCGCCAATCTGGACCGCAGCGTGCTGGAGCTAAAGATCGGCCTCGAATACGAGGCATTGGCGATCACCCAGGAGGACGAGCAGCTCTGCATCAAGCTGGGGCGCCAGGGGGAGGGCCTGATCCCCGACGGCGCCCGGGTGCTGACCCACTGCAACGCCGGCGCCCTGGCGACCGGCGGTTATGGCACCGCTCTCGGGGTGATCCGCGCGGCGGTCGCGGCAGGGAAGAAAGTGGCAGTGATCGCCGATGAGACGCGTCCTTTTCTGCAAGGCTCGCGGTTGACCGCCTGGGAGCTGCAGAAGGACCAGATCCCGGTGACGCTGATCTGCGATAATATGGCCGGCTACCTGATGAGCAAGGGGGAGATCGATTGCGTGATCGTCGGCGCCGACCGGATCGCCGCCAACGGTGATGTGGCCAACAAGATCGGCACCTACACGGTGGCGGTGCTGGCCAGGGAGCATCAGATACCTTTCTATGTCGCGGCGCCGATCTCGACCATCGACCTGAGCCTGGCCGATGGCAGCCTGATTCCGATCGAGGAGCGGGACGCCCGCGAGATTACCCACCTCAAGGATGTGCAGCTGGCGCCGGAGGGGATTGCCATCCGCAACCCGGCCTTTGATGTCACCCCGCACCGGCTGGTGACGGCGATCATTACCGAGCGGGGGGTGGCGCAGGGGGACTACCAGGCCCGGCTGGCCGAGCTGGTGAACGCTTAAAGCAGGAGCGTCGATGACCGACCAAAGACAGCAGATCAGCGCGAAGCTGGCGCTACTGGGCAGTGACGAAGAGCCGCAGCTACTCGACTGGCTGGAGAGCTTTGCCCTGTTGTCGGGTGAACGGGCCCGCACGAATCTGTGCCTGATCAACGAACGGCTGCAGGATGCCGAGCTGCTGGCGGCGCTGCTCGAACAGGCGCTGGCCAGCGCCGACCCGGATGGCGCGCTCAACCTGCTCGAACGGCTCTTCGAGGTGGTAGCAAGTGAATCGCTTGCCGCGCAGCTGTCCGAGCCGCAACGGCGCCGCCAGTTGTTGACCATCCTCGGCGGCTCGCCGTTTCTGGCCGGAATTCTCTGCCGCAAGGCCAGCTATTTTGAGCAGCTGTTTCTGCAGGACGGGATCGATCAGTCGGTTTCCGAGACCGAGATGCTCGCCGAGCTGCGCGAACTGATTCCGGACGAGAGCGATTTTCCCGATCTCAAGGCCGGGCTGCGCCGCTACAAGGGCGAGCAGGTGCTGCGCATCGGCAGCCGCGACCTGTGCGGTCTGGCGCCTCTCGAAGAGGTGACCGCCGAGCTCACCGCGCTGGCGGCGGCCTGCCTGCAGCGTGCCTTCGAAATCTGCTCAAACCTGCTGCAGGCGGAATACGGCGAGCCCAACCAGGAGACCGACGACGGTCGGCAACCGGCCGAATTCAGCATCCTCGGCATGGGCAAGTTCGGCGGGCACGAATTGAACTTCTCCTCCGATATCGACCTGATCTACTGCTACTCCTCAACCAATGGGCAGACCTGCGGCGGCAGCCGGGGGGAGCAGATCTCCCTGCACCGCTACTTCGTCAAACTCGGAGAGCTGGTCGGCAGCGCCCTGCACCAGGTGACCGAAGACGGCTTCGTCTTCCGGGTCGATACCCGGCTGCGCCCCGACGGCAACAACGGCGACCTGGCGGTTTCTCTCGATGCGGCGGAGATCTACTACGAGTCCTGGGGGCAGAGCTGGGAGCGGGCGGCGATGATCAAGGCGCGCCCGGTGGCCGGCTCGATCGCCCTCGGCAATGAGTTGATCGAACGGCTCAAGCCGTTCGTCTACCGCCGCTACCTTGACTTCGGCATGCTCGAAGATATCAAGCTGATGAAGCAGAAGATCAACGCCAGCCTCAGCCGAGGCCAGGAGGCGGAGCGCAACCTCAAGCTCGGCCGGGGCGGGATTCGCGAGATCGAGTTTTTCATCCAGGCGCTGCAGCTGGTCAATGGTGGTAAGCAGCCGCAGCTGCAGAACCGCAATTCGTTGCAGACCCTGCAGCTGCTAGCGGACGAAGGGTTGATCGGCGCCGAGGACTGCCGCGATTTGACAGAAGCCTATCGACTGCTGCGCACTGTCGAGCACCGTATCCAGATCGTTCAGGAACGGCAGACCCACTCGCTGCCCCAGGACGAAGATGAACTGCTCGCCCTGGCGCGCCGCTGCGGTTTTGCCGGCTGGGACAGCTTTGACCAGGCCCTGACGGCAACCCGGGAGCGGGTCAATCAGCTGTTCACCAGCCTGTTTCACAGCGAGGAGGAGGAGCTGGCGGCGGCCCGGCCGGAGATCAATGTCATCTTTGACGACAGTTCCGACTCCGACCTGGTCAAGGATCTGCTCGAAGAGAAGGGTTTCAAGAACCCCGATGCCGCCTTCGAGAGCCTGAAGCTGCTGCGCGGCAACGATCCGCACAAGCGCCTGACCGAGCGGGGGCGCCGCCTGCTCGACCGGTTGGCGCCGCTGCTGATGGGGGAGGTGCTCGATTCGCCCAATCCGGACCAGGTGATGAGCAACCTGGAAGCGTTCATCCGCAGCATCCGCGCCCGCACCTCTTATTTTTCGCTGCTGGCGGAGAATCCGGGGATCGTCAAGCTGCTGGTGGCTTTGTTCAGCTCCAGCCAGATGTTGTCGCGCATCTTCGTTCAGCGGCCTGAGCTGCTCGACAGCCTGGTCGCCCGGGCCTACGCGACGGCCAACAAAGACCGCGAGCAGCTGGCCGCAGAGCTGGCCGAGCAGATGGCGCTGGCCGGCGATTACGAGCTGCAGCTCGATACCCTGCGGCGCTTCCGCAACGAGGAATTTCTGCGTATCGCCCTGGCCGACCTGCATGGTGAAGCCGGCCAGGGGGACACCACCCGGCAGCTCTCCTGGCTGGCGGAGGTCTGCCTCGATCAGGCGGTCGCCCTCTCCCGTAGCGAGTTGACTGGTCGCTTCGGTGCCCCCTTTGCCGACGAGACAACAGAAACGGAGACCGCCTTCGCGATCATCGGCATGGGCAAGCTGGGCGGCCTGGAGTTGAACTATCACTCCGACCTGGACGTGATCTTCATCTATGAGGGTGAGGGACAGACCCGATCGGTTGCCGAGACCGACGGCAAGCGCTTCCGGCAGATCAGCAACCGGGAGTATTTCGCCAAGCTCGGCCAGCGGATCATTACCACCTTAAGCCTGGTGACCCGGGAAGGGATCGTCTACAAGATCGACACCCAGCTGCGCCCGTCCGGCAACCAGGGACCGCTGGTGACCAGCTTCAGTGCGTTTGCAGACTATCACCAGGAGTCGGCCCAGCCGTGGGAGCGTCAGGCGTTGACCAAGGCGCGGGTGGTCAGCGGCCCGGCCATCTTCGCCGGACGGATTCAAGAGCTGATCAGCCAGCTGACCTTCGAACGGCCGCTGCCTGATGACCTGCAGGCGGAGATCTATCGCTTGCGCGGGCGGATGGAGCGGGAGATCGCCCGGGAGAACGCCGAGCACATCAATATCAAGACCGGCCGCGGCGGAATGGTTGATGTCGAATTCCTGGTCCAGTACCTGCAACTGCTCCATGCCGGTGCGCATCCGCAGCTGCATCAGCAGAACACACTTGATCTTTTGCAGAGCATGGGCGAAAAAGAACTGATTTCAATCCAGCATGCCGAACTGCTGACCAGCAGCTACAAGTTTCTGCGCCAGCTGGAAAACAAGTTGCGGCTGCTTTACGATCAGTCGATGAATGAACTCTCGGCGGAACCGAAAAAGCTGCGCAAAATAGCTCTCAGCCTTGGTTATGATGCTGCCGGTGTTGCGCCGGAAGAGGCGTTTCTCAAAGAATACCGCAGAGTGACCGAAGGGGTTCGGGAGCTGTTTGAAATCTACCTCAATCCGCAATCGGGCGGAGCGACAGGGAAGGGTACCTGAAATGGGCCACAAGATCATGGTGATCGATGATGACCAGGGGCTGCGTTCGTTCCTGCAGAAAGCCTTGACGGAAGCCGGTCATCTGGTCGAGACGGTTGATCGGGGCGCGATCGGTCTGCAGAAGCTGCTGACCGAAGACGACTACGCCCTGGTTCTGATCGATATCAATATGCCGGAAATTTCCGGTCCGGCGGTCTGCAGCGCGCTGCGCAAGCAGGAAAAAACCCGCGATCTGCCGGTGGTGATGATGACCGCCATGTTCCACAGTCCCGAGCAGATCGCCCAGGCCAAGGCCGACTACGGCGCCGACGAGTTTCTCCTCAAGCCGTTTACTATCCCCGACCTTTGTGCGCTGGTCGATCAGCTGCTGCCTGGATCGGCCGCGAGCGATACAGAAAGGCCACTGCAGCCGATCGAAGCCCACAGCATCCCCCTGCTGTTGCACGAGCTGTATAACGAAAAGGCGACCGGGCTGCTGCATCTGCAGCGGGGTGAGGCGAAGAAGATCATCTACATCAAAGACGGTTACCCGATCTTTGCCCGTTCCAATGTACTCAGCGAATGTCTCGGCCGCATGCTGGTCAAAGAAGGGGCGATCACCCAGGTCGATTGCGACGCTTCGGTCGAACGCAGCAAGGAATCGGGCCGGCTGCAGGGAACGGTATTGATCGAAATGGGGCTGCTGACCCCGCAAGATCTGCATGACGCTCTGGTGCGCCAGGTGACGGAGAAACTGCTGACAACCTTTGCCTGGCCGGATGGCACCAGCCAGTTCGTCCCTGGCAAAGATTTCAAAAAACATGTCACCATGATTCAGTTGTCACCGGCCTCCCTGATCATGCAGGGGGTCAGCCGGTTCTGGTCGGTTCAGCAGCTGGAAAAATTTCTGAATCGCTACCGCAAGGATTATCTCAAGCAGGCGGCGGACCCTCATTACCGCTTCCAGGAGATCGACCTGAGCAAACGGGGCGAAGCGATCTTCCGCCAGTGCCTCGGCACCATGACCCTGGAACAGCTTCTCGAACGCCACCCGCTGGCCCGTCGCGAGGTTCAGCAGGTGGTGGCCGCGTTGCTGATTTCGGAGATGGTCGAAAACAGCACCTCGCCTGAGAAGATTGACGCCGAGGAGCTCCAGGGGCGAAAGACCGAGCAGCCGATCGATGAAAAGCTGCGGCGCAAGATTCTTGATGATTACCAGCGGATCATTCCGGCGGACTATTTCGAAGCGCTCGGCGTCAGCCGGCAGAGCGGGACCTCCGAGGTGCGGCGCGCCTACTACAGGCTGGCCAAGGAATATCATCCCGACCGCTTCCTGGGCAGCGGCCTGTCTCGCGAGATGAGCAACAAGATCAACGAGATCTTCCAGCACATCAGTCAGGCCTACTCGGTCCTCAGCGACCCCCAGGGCTGTTCGGGTTATCTCGATGAGCTGGTCAACGGGCCGAAGAAGACGATCAACATCAATCAGGTCATCGAAGCGGAAACCGCCTATCAGGAAGGGCGGACGCTGTTGAAGGTGCGCCGCTACAGCGCCGCGATCAAGCCGCTCAAGCGGTCGATCGAACTCAGCCCGGAAGAGCCGGAATACCTCACCCACTACGCCTGGGCGCTGTTCAAGGCGGCGCCGGAGGTAAAAGATAATCAGAATAAGGCGATGGAGGTGCTGCTGGCTTCGCGTGAGCTGAATCCCAGCCTGGACCTGACCCACCTTTATCTGGGGCATGTTTATCAGTTGCAGGGGCTGGAACGGCAGGCGGAAAAAGCCTTCGAGCTGGCGGTTCAGGCCAATCCCAACTGTACCGAGGCATTACGCGAGCTGCGACTGATCAACCTGCGCCGCGAGCAGTCGACCCAGCAGCAGAAGGGGCTGTTCAAGAAGTTTTTACACAAAGACGAAGAGTGATGAGCGTTTCCCGGCTGACGATATTTTTCCGGGCCGCTCTGCTACTCGGCAGTCTGTTCCTGGCCGGCTGCCTGCCCTGTGTTCCCTGCCTCTAGCTCTTCAGCCTTTGAGCATCCCGAGGCTGTTTAGCGGCAGTTGCAGGCTCGGTAACGCGGCCTGCAGATCGTCAGGCGTCAGCAGCGCCTCCAGCCGCTGCAGGCAGCAGCCGAGCAGCCAGTCGAGAATGTACTGGCGCGTCGAACCGGCCAGCGGCCGGAAGATGACCCCGATATCGACCCGCTCCCCCCAACCGAGTTCCTTCCCCGGCAGCACGTATATCACCTCCGCAGAAAGTCGGTAGCTGCGGTCGCCCAGCAGCAGCTGCAGCTCGAGATGCTCGCCGCGCGCCAGCTCATGGGGCAGGCTGAAACGCAGGCTGCGGTCGGAAAGCATCCGGGTTTCACTGAGATATTCATCCCCACGGCAGAAAACAGTCAGTGGCAGGCTGACGCGGATGCGCAGCTGCTGCTCCGGGCATTCGTCCGGCAGCTGGCTGGCCAGAACCTGGTAGAGCTGTGGCAGCTCAAAAGGGAGAGACAGACGGGCCAATATTTGCCCTTGGCCATCCTGCAGACTCAGGTGCTGATCATTTTCGCAGAGCTGCAGGGTCTGGCTGGTCGGTTCGCTGACCAGTTGGTAATCCCACTCCTGCAGCAGGTGGCCGAGCAGCTTCTGCAGGGGCTCGGTATGCAGTTGCAGGTGGATGTCGGGCCGACTGCCCGATGGCTCGTGGCTGGCAAGCATTTCGTCTATTCCGGAGCGGCGCAGGTGTGGTGGAAATCGAAACTGATGGCGGTCATGTCATCATCGTTATCGCCGCTGACACAGTAATGGTCGACCTGCTGGAACAGGTGGTCGAGAAACTGCTGATGGTCACCGTCGTTCTGCTGCAGCACTTTCCCCAGCCGTTCCAGCCCGAACTGCTCGCCTTGCGCGTTTCTCGCTTCGAACAATCCATCGGTGCAGAGCAGCAGCCGGTCCCCCGGCTGAAACTGAAAACGGCGCAGTTCGATCTCCGGCTGGGTGAAGAAGCCGACCGGCGGTCCGGTCGAGAACAGGGGATGAATTTTGCCGTTCTGTTTGACCAGCGGCGGCACCTGGCCGCAATTGACGTAATGCATCTCCAGATTGTTCGGGTTGATGACACCGAAGAACAGCGTCGAGGAGAAGAAATGGTCGATCGATTCGGTCCGCCGGGCAAAGGAGTCGAGAAAGCGGTTGACTTCGTAGATGATTTCGCAGGCGGAATAGCTGTCTTCCACCGCCCGGTGAATAAAGCCGTAGAGCAGTGACATCACCACCGAGGCATGAATTCCGTGGCCGGTGACATCGCCAAGGAAAATGCTCTGGAACTGGTCGGGCATGGTGATGAAATCGAAATAGTCGCCGCCGATCTCCTGGGCCATCCGGTTTTTTACCCCGATGCAGCACCAGGTGCAGGCCGGCGAGCTTTTAGGAAACAGCAGCTGCTGGACCTGTCCGGCCAGGTCGAGGTCCTGAGCGAAGCGACGGGTTTCGTTGCGATCCATCTTTCCCCTCTGTTGCGATGTTTCAGCCGGTCTGCTGAAACTTGTTCAGCTGCTGGTCGAGCAGATGACGCGGATGGACGTTGCCGAGCGAGCCGATCATGCTGCGGCGGATCTGCGGAATCTCCTCAGCCAGCTCTTTGACCAGCCGTTTCATCCGCTGCCGCTTCTGGTCGACCAGACCGCAGACCGGGCAGGCGCAGCAGATGATCGGATACTGGCTCAGTCGGCTGAATTTAATAATATCAGACTCTTCGACGTAGACCAGCGGCCGGATCACGGTGTGCCTGCCGTTATCAGCGAGCATTTTCGGGCTCATTGCCGCCAGGGTGCCGACGTAGAACTGGTTCAATAACGACGTCTCGATAAAGTCGTCCAGGTGGTGCCCCAGGGCAATCTTGTTGCAGCCGAGCTCTTCCGCCTGGGTATAAAGCACGCCGCGCCGCAGCCGGGCGCAGAAGGAACAGTAGGAGGAGCCGGGGCGGCGTTTTTCTTCGATGATCTGGTAGCATTCGGTCGGCACCATGCGGTGGTTGAAGCCATGTTCCTGCAGGTGCTGTTCGATGACCTCCTTGCGGTAGCCGGGAAAGCCGGAGTCGACGTTCACCGCCACCAGCTCGTAGTCCACCGGTGCTTTCCTGCGCAGCGCCTCGAGGACATGCAGCAGGGTATAGGAATCTTTGCCGCCGGAGACGCCGACGGCGATCCGGTCCCCCGCTTCGATCAGGCTGAAATCGCCGATCGCCTTACCGACCTGTTTCTTGATTCTGTGAAAGAGATTTTCGACCTCTGCTGCCACCAGGAGACTCCTTGAAAAAAATGCTTCCGGCATTAGTAATGGAATCGGGGGAAAAAGGCAAGTCTCTGAGAAATAATGTCTTTTAGGTCTAGAAATTGCAATTTAGTCGGTCCTTGAGGTTCCGGGTAAGTTTTTTTTGACATCCGGTCGAAGAGACGTCAGAGGTGCAGCATGAGTATCGAGCGCGTGAACAACATCCCGATTCCCAAAGTTGCTGAAGCAGAGGCAGGTCAGAAAAGATCGTCGCTGCCGGCGCAAGGCGCCTTTGCGCAAGCCCTGCAGGCCGCCGCCGGTCAGCCGCAGCACGATCCGCAGCAGCTGCAGCAGGTTCAGGCGCTGTTCCATCTGACCCGGTTGCAGATGGTGCAGGGGCTCTTCAGCCTTGACGACCAAGCTGAAACAGGGCAGCTCTTCAACGGTCTCGACCATTTGGGGCCGTTGGTCAAAACAACGCCGCCAGAGGGTCAAATGCTTGACAACCTCTACCATAAATTACAGCCGACTCTGCTGGAGGCTGCTCCAACCGGTCGTGGTGAGATCGACCGGCTGATCGACCAGGTGGCGAAAAAGGTCAGCCTGGCGCCAGAGCTGATCCGTTCGGTGGTCGATGTCGAGAGCGCCTTCGACCCGCAGGCCGTCTCGCCGGTCGGCGCCCAGGGGCTGATGCAGCTGATGCCGGCCACCGCTGAAGAGCTTGGAGTGAGCGACAGCTTCGATCCGCAGCAGAACCTGCTCGGCGGCAGTCAGTACCTCAAGCAGTTGCTCGACAAGTATGCCGGCGACCTCGATAAGGCTCTGGCCGCCTACAACTGGGGGCAGGGGAATGT
>CALZHR010000005.1 GCA_945787335.1 uncultured Desulfuromonadales bacterium | reverse complement strand
GGATTTAGCGCTTTTCAGCGCCTCTGGATAACGCTGCCGGTAGATGTTCTGCAGGCAGGTCATGTAACTGATGATCTCTTCAGATAAACCCCGCTCGCGGTACAGTTGCTCCAGCTCGGGAAGGGCGAATTTCGCGTAGTTGTGGGTCAGGGCTTCGCGCCCCTTGGCTGGATCGCTGCTCAGGGAACCGTCGGTCAGTCGGTAGTCGATGAGCGCCTGGTCAACCCGGTGGAAGGTGAAGCCAGCCTGCGAGCAGCGCAGCCAGTAGTCGTAATCTTCCGAGGTCGTAAGCGTGGGGTCGTAGTCGATCTGGGTGAAACAGCGTCGCCGGATCAGCGGGTGTGGCAGCATCGCGTTGCGTTCAAAGATCCGCGTGAAATACGGGTCGTTGGCGATGTTGTCCGGGACCCGGCGTTCTCCCGGCAGAATCTTTCCCGCCTCATCCATCATCCGGGTATTGTCGATCACCAGGTCGGCACCGCTGGTCTGGGCGGCCTGCAGCAGGACTTCAATCCGTTTGGGATGGAACAGGTCGTCGGCGTCGTGCCAGATCAGAAAATCTCCCCGCGCCAGGGTTTTAATCACCTGGCGTGCCACTGAAACTCCGGCGTTGCGGGCGACATCGATCAGCACCAGGCGCGGATCGTCAAAAGAGCCGAACACCTCCATCGAATCATCGGTGCTGCCATCATTGTAAACCAGAATCTCGAGGTGGTGATGGGTCTGAGCCAGGGCACTTTTCAGCGCTTCGCCAAGAAATTGGGCGCTGTTGTAGCAGGCGATGCCGATGGTGACGAGCTGTTTATTTTGCTGCATGCAGTTCCAGTCCTTTTGCGGCTTAGAAAAACTTTTCCTGGTATAGCCGCAGGTCGCTCTCCGAGTCGACCTCATACCATGACTCTTCGATCGCCACGGTCTGAATCTTTACCTCTTGCTGCAACAGCTGCTGCAGCAGGGAGGTCATGTCGAGGCGATCCGCCTGTTCCGGGGTCAGCTGCACGAGGCAGTTTTCTACCGCTTGCCAGCCGCCCGGGCTGAAGCGTAACAGTCCCATGTATTGCCCTTCGATCTCCTCGATGTCGTTGGTGCGTTTGCCGATCTCCAGCAATCTGCCGCTGCCGTCGATGCGGAAGGTTTCCGCATCGGCCAACGGGTCGTCAAAGCGCAGCTCCCAGAGCGTTCGCCAGTTGGGGTCATAGGTGATGACGATATCCCCTTCCGCTTCTATCAGGCGTTTTACGCTGTCGGCTCCATAGATGATATCGGAGTAGCTGACCAGGCAAGTGTTCTGCTGCAGCCAGGGGCGCGCCTCTGCCAGCGACATGACCATATTGGTCTCTGCCCAGCGGGGATTGGTGAAATACTTCACCGGTAGCTCGAAGGTTTCGCCGAGGTAACCGCGGACGATGGCGATATCCTCGACTCCGCCACCACGCAATCCGTCAAGCTGCCACTCGACCAATGTCTTTCCGCCGAGCTCAGTCATGCATTTGGGCCGATCACTGGTCAGCCCACCCATGCGGCTGCCGCGACCAGCGGCCAGGATGATTCCTTTCATCGGTTGTCCTCGTTGCTGTCAAAAACCTGCTGCAACAGGTTGATATCGTCAGGCCGGAACGGAGCAAAACGTTCCGGGTGCCACATGATTCCCCAAACGGGGTCTTGCCGGTGGCGGATCGCTTTAATCATCCCATCATCCGCTTTTGCCCAGCTGGTATATTCTGCGGGAACCTCAGTGGTGCCCCAATCGTGATAACTGTTGATCGCGACAGGTTGACTATTGATTTCAATCTCCTGCCGGGCGGCGACATGGCCAGTGACCGGTTGCAGCTTTGCTCCGGCTCGCTGCATAAGCAGTTGCATCCCCCGGCAGACCCCAAGAACCGGAAGCTGATGTTGGATAGCGTAATCGAGTAGATGCGTTTCGGCCTGGTCCCGCTCCGGGGCATCGCCGCCGCAGCTTTGCAGCGAGTTGCCGCCGGTTAACAGCAGCCCGTCGATGCGCTGCTGCCGCAACCAGGCCGCCAGCCAGTCCGGCCGGTTGGGAACCAGCAGCGGCAGCAAGCCGGCCTGCAGCAGCAGGTCGCTCCAGTTCTGGTCGAGGGCATCGCGGCGCTCGCCGTAGGCGGCGATAATATCGACCCGCTGGGTCAGGGCGATGATCTTCATTGCAGCACGGTCACTTTCTGTTGGGCGCAATCGATCTCCAGCTGCTGTGCCTGCTCCCAGCTACGGTAGAGGGTTTCGCCGGCCCCGATCACGGCCGGGATGCCCAGTTCGCCGGCGCGGATCGCCATGTGGGAATTGGCGCCGCCG
>CALZHR010000004.1 GCA_945787335.1 uncultured Desulfuromonadales bacterium | reverse complement strand
CCATTCCCGCCCGCCCGGGAGTCTGAACGATGCAGCAGACCACCCCCTTAAATCCAGCCGACCTGCCGCTACGCGATATCCATCTGCCGCCAGCGATCTCCTGGTGGCCGCCGGCTCCCGGCTGGTGGTTGCTGCTGATACTGACGGTCCTGTTTGTTTTCGTCGCTATCTGGCTGCGCGAACGCCATTCGCGGCGTCGGTATCGCCGTTTGGCCCTGCTGCAGTTGCAACAACTTGAGCAGCAGTATCAACAGCAGAACGATGGCAAGTTGTTGTTAGCGGAACTGTCGCGCTTGCTGCGACATGCGGCGCAGTTGCATTATCCGCATGCCGGCTGTGCCGGGTTGATCGATACCGACTGGTTGCAATTTCTTGATCAGCAACTGGCTAGCAGCGAGTTCAGTCAGGGTTGTGGTCAGCCATTGGCCAGCGGCCCCTACCAGCAACAAGCAGCTGCCATCGATGGCGAAGCATTGCTGGCACTTTGCCGCCGCTGGCTACAACGTCTACCCTTAGCCCCAAAGCAGAAACGGAGGGGCAAATGATCGATTTTGCTTGCCCCTGGGCTTGGTTGCTGCTGCCGCTCCCCTATCTGGTCTACCGTCTTGCTCCAGCGGCCCTGGCCGCCGAAGAAGCCGCCCTCTGGGTGCCGTCCCTGCAGCCTTTTGGCAACAACCGCCACAAACGCAGCCGCCAGCGCTGGCCATGGTGGCTGCTGCTGCCGGCTTTGCTCTGCTGGCTGGCGCTGGTCACGGCAACGGCGCAACCGCAATGGCTCGGCGAGCCGCTGGAACTACCGGTCTCAGGTCGCGATCTGGTGCTGGCGGTCGATCTTTCCGGCAGTATGAGTACCGAAGATTTTATCCTCTCCGGCGATAAGGTTGACCGTCTGACTGCGCTCAAGTCGGTTGCCAGTGAATTTATCGCCCGCCGCCAGGGAGACCGGCTCGGTCTGATCCTGTTTGCCGATCAGGCCTATGTGCAGACGCCGCTGACTTTCGACCGGCAGACCGTCGAACAGTTGTTGGCTGAGGCGGCGCTCGGGCTGGCCGGGGAAAAGACCGCTATCGGCGACGCCATAGGATTGGCGGTCAAGCGACTGCAGGATGGAGAGGCGCAGGAACGGATACTGATTCTGCTCACCGACGGGGCCAACACCGCCGGCCAGGTAACACCGCTCAAGGCGGCGGAGCTGGCCGCGGAAAAGGGCCTGAAGATCTACACCATCGGCATCGGCGCCGACGAGATGATCGTGCGCTCCTTCTTCTTCGATCGCAAGGTCAACCCTTCGGCCGATCTCGATGAGAAGAGTCTGCGGGCCATCGCCGAACAGACCGGTGGGCGTTATTTCCGTGCCCGTGACACCGACGAACTGGAACAGATTTACGCCATGCTCGATAAGCTGGAGCCGGTCGAAAAGGAGCAGGAGGTATTCCGACCGGTGACCGCCCTCTACTATTGGCCACT
>CALZHR010000003.1 GCA_945787335.1 uncultured Desulfuromonadales bacterium | reverse complement strand
GGGAACAGCAGATCCTCTATTTTTCCCACGTTGAAGACCAGACCCCGGCACTGAACTACGGTGTTGCGGAGACTGCTGTCAGTCACTTTGCGGTTGCGCCGCTGGTCTTTGAAGAGCAGGTTCTGGCGGTTCTTCTGATCGGTTCCCAGCGGCCGTTCGACAGCATCCAGAAGCGCCTGCTGGAGCAGAATATCGACACTATTGCGATTCTGTTTAACGCGGCAAAATCGCGCGAACTGATCGAGCAACTGCTGGCGCAGGCCAAACAGCAGCAGGAAGAGTTGCGGGTGACCAACGAGGGGCTGGAAAAACAGACCCAACAACTGCGTGAATCGGAAGCGCAGCTGCAGGCTCAACAGGAGGAACTGCGGGTCAGCAACGAAGAACTGGAAGAGCAGACGAAAAGACTGCGCGAGTCCGAATCGCAGCTGCAGGCCCAGCAGGAAGAGTTGCGCGTGACCAACGAAGAGCTGGAGGAGCGGACCAAGGCTCTGGAAGAACAGAGCGAGGTGGTCAAGAGCAAAAACCTGGACCTGATGGAGGCGAACCAGAGTGTTGAGAAAAAGGCTCACGACCTGGAAGCGGCCAGCAAGTACAAATCGGAATTTTTGGCCAACATGTCCCATGAGCTGCGCACGCCGCTGAACAGCATTCTGATCCTTTCGCAGCTGTTGACCAGCAACAAGACTGACAACCTCACCGAGAAGCAGCTCGAATATTCGCTGACGATTCACAACTCGGGGGCCAACCTGCTCGACCTGATCAACGAGATCCTCGACCTGTCGAAAATCGAAGCGGGTAAAATGGAGGTGCTGATCGAAGAGGTATCTCCTACCGAGATTGCCAAGGAGATGGAGTCGTTGTTCGCGCCGCAGGCGGCAGATAAGGAGATCGAACTGCTCGTTGAATGCAGCGACCAACTGCCGGGCCCCTTTTTAAGCGATCGGCAGAAGCTGCAGCAGGTCATCAAAAACCTGCTGGCCAACGCCATCAAGTTTACCGAGGAAGGGTCGGTCACGTTTACGATAGGGCACCCGGCTGCCGACGCAGTGATCAGCGACGCCGCCTTGCGCGAGCGGCCGCTGATCGCCTTTAGTGTCGAAGACACCGGGCTCGGCATCCCGATCGAGAAGCAGGATGCGGTTTTCGAAGCCTTCCAGCAGGTCGACGGAACGACCAGTCGCCGGTTTGGCGGGACCGGGCTCGGCTTGTCGATCTCCCAGGAATTTACCCGGCTGCTGGGGGGGGAGATTCACCTGCACAGTGAGCTGGGCAAAGGGAGCCGGTTTACCGTTTATCTGCCCTCCTTGACGCCGGCCGAAGAGGTCGCGACAAAAGAACTTGATGAACAACCGGCAGAGACTGTTTCGCCGGGCCCGCTGGCGGTCGAAACGTCGCAGAGCGAGCCGGACGCGGAGGAAGAACCGGCGCATCTTTACGTCGAGGATGACCGCAGGGAGCTGCACGAGGGGGATCGGGTTCTGTTGATCGTCGAGGATGAGCGGGATTTTGCCAAGCTGCTGCGGGATTTGTCCCGCGAACGGGGCTTCAAGTGCCTGGTTGCCGAAGATGGTGAATCGGGCCTGCATTTCGCCGATTACTATAAGCCGTCCGCCGCGATTGTCGATCTCAGCCTGCCCGGGATCGATGGTCTGGAGCTGATCAAGCGGCTGAAGTCGAACCCGGCGACCCGACATATCCCGGTACATATCATCTCCGCACGGGAACGTTCCAGCAGCGCCATGAGCATGGGGGCGATCGGCTTCCTCACCAAGCCGGTGAGTGAAGGCGACCTGCAGGGGGTCTTCGAAAAGATCGAGCAGCTCATCTCCAAGAAGATGAAAAAACTGCTGGTGGTCGAAGACGACAAGGTGCAGCGTGACAGCATCGTCGAGCTGGTCG
>CALZHR010000002.1 GCA_945787335.1 uncultured Desulfuromonadales bacterium | reverse complement strand
ACGCCAGTGGCAAATTGGTGCGAGCCGGCAGATTGATCAAAGCTCCGCAGCGATCCGTCTCGTCCAGCTTGGTGAAAATCAAGCGGGAGATTTCCAGTCGTCCAAAACTTTCCAGTGCTTTCTGCTGCTGGGCTGTCAAGCTGCTCCTGCATATTCCGCAACGTGCCAGCCTGATCGATGGGGCCACTTATCATACGGCGATCCTCCGTGGTTCCGTCTCTGTTTGCATCACCAGCTCCGCCACCGTTTCCGGATCGGCGAGCAACAAGTCCTCGGGGACCTGCTGACCGTTGGTCAGGTAGGCCAGCGGCAGATTGCTGAGCGTCGGCAGGTTGATCAATGAACCACAGCGGTCGGTTTCATCCAGCTTGGTAAAAATCAAACGTGAAATCGGCAGCTGGCTGAAAGCCTCGAGGCTTTTCTGCTGTAGCCGCTCGTCGGTCGGGGCGGCCAGCACCAGGCAGTTCTCAACCTGTGAGCCCTGGCCGAGGAATTCGTTTAATTCGGCAATCCTCTCCTCGTCACGCGGGCTGCGGCCGGCGGTATCGATCAGGATCAGATCCTTGTCACGATGACGACGGAAAGCCTCCTGCAACTGCTCTGGGGAGAGCACCACCTCGACCGGCAGGCCCATGATCTCGCCATACACCTTGAGCTGTTCGACAGCGGCGATACGATAGGTATCGATCGTCACCAGGGCGACCCGGGCACCGGCGGTGGTGATCGCTTCGGCGGCCAGTTTGGCGATGGTGGTGGTCTTGCCGACCCCGGTCGGGCCGATCAGGGAGATCCGTTTCTGCGGATCACCCGCCTGCCACAAGGGGCCGGTCGCCTGCACCAGGTTGGCGATGGTCCCGGTCAAGAACTCACGACAGAGTTGCGGTTCCTGCCGTTGCCGGTCGTTCATCTGTTGCGCGGCAAAACGGGCGATAGTGGCAGCCGCCTCAGCGTCGATCCCCTGCTCGATCAGCAGCTCGATCAGATCATCCAGCTCACGCGGGGCAGAAGTTTGTGGTTTGGCAACCGCTTCCTGGTGGCGGGGCACAAGCGGCTCTACAGTGGCGGTGGACTCGGCAGGAGCAACCGGCAGCGCTGCCGGCGGAGCCTCGACCACCGCTTGCTCCGTCCGGGCCTGGGTCAACTGCTGGACCAGGCCTTTGAGCTGCTCCAACTCGGATTGCAGGTGGCTGACGTTCTGTGCCTCAAGCTGGTAACGCAGGATGCCAACTT
>CALZHR010000001.1 GCA_945787335.1 uncultured Desulfuromonadales bacterium | reverse complement strand
CGAGCAGAAAAGAGGGAAGAGCGATGGCCTACGATCCACAGCTTGCGCAACGCGTCGCCGCGCTGCTGGAAAAGAAGGCCGGAATCTGCGAAAAGAAGATGTTCGGTGGCGTCGCTTTTCTGCTCAACGGCAACATGGCCTGCGGCGTGCTGAAGGATGCGCTGATCGTCCGGGTCGGCCCCGAGGCTTACCTGGCGGCCCTGCACCAGGAACATGTTCGGCCGTTCGACATCACCGGCCGGGAGATGCGCGGCTGGGTGATGGTAGCGACCCCTGGAATCGCCACGGACGCGGAGCTGAAAGGCTGGGTTCTGCGCGGTCTTGAGTTCGCCCTCAGCCTGCCGCCCAAATAACCCTGCGCCTCTAGAGAGAGAACGATGAGCAATCAATATCCAGACTTTAACGGCTGCCAGTACCAGCAACAAAGTGATCCGCTGATCGAGCTGGTGATCCGCCCCCGCGAGCGTGACCTGGGCGGGTTCAGCGTCCGGCGCTGTCTGCCGGCCAGCGAGCGCGCGATGATCGGTCCGTTCATCTTCTTCGACCATCTCGGCCCGGCCGAGTTTGCCCCGGGAGAGGGGATCGACGTCCGCCCGCACCCGCACATCAACCTGGCGACCGTCACCTACCTGTTCGAAGGGGAGATTCTTCACCGCGACAGCCTCGGCCATGTGCAGCCGATCCGCCCTGGCGAGATCAACTGGATGACCGCCGGGCGCGGCATCGTCCACTCCGAGCGCACCCCGCCGGAGCTGCGCCAAACCGGCCACCGGGTTCACGCCCTGCAGCTCTGGGTGGCCCTGCCCGAGGGGCAGGAGGAGGTTGAGCCCGCCTTCGAGCATTATTCGGCAGACCGCCTGCCGATCCGCGAACAAGAGGGCGCGCGCCTGCGGGTCATGGTCGGCGCGGCCTACGGGCTGAGCTCGCCGGTCGCAGTCCTGGCAAAGACCCTCTATATCGATATTCGTCTGGACGCCGGGACAACCCTGCCCCTGCCGGATCAGGTCGGTGAGAGAGGGCTTTACCTGGTTGCTGGCGCCGCCACTCTCGGCACCAGCAGCCTCGAGCCGAACTGCATGCACGTCCTCAAACCGGGCGCAGCTGCCGAGCTGCGGGCCAGCAGCGACTGCCACCTGGTGCTGATCGGCGGCGAGCCGCTCGGCAGGCGGGAGATCTGGTGGAACTTCGTCTCCAGCCGATCCGAGCGGATCGAACAGGCGAAAGCGGACTGGCGGCAGGGGCGCTTTGCCGAGGTGGCGGGTGAGACAGAGTTCATCCCGCTGCCGGGTGAAGAATAATGATCAGGGCAGCCTGCCTCTGCCTTTGCCTGCTGCTGGTTCTGCTCGGGCAACCTGTTGCGGCGGCGGAAAACACTCCGACCGGAACGCTCGATATCCAGATTGTCGGGCTTCAGCCCTCTGCCGGCGGCCAGCTGCGGGTCGCACTCTATCGCGGCGAGACTGGCTGGCCGAAGCTTGACAAGGCCGGGCAGCTGCAGAGCCTGGCGGTCGACCGGGAGCAGCTCAGCCTGCGTTTCGAAGATCTGCCTTATGCCGAGGATTACGCGGTCCTGGTGCATCACGACCAGAACGCCAACGGCAAGTTCGACATGCGCTGGTTCCCCTACCCGCGCCCCAAGGAAGGGGTCGGAGTCTCCAACAACGTCCGCGGCTTCGGCTCACCGGCGTTTTCCGATGCGCGCTTTACCCTGACTGAAACCAGGCTCAAACTGACCATTGAAATGCGCTACTGAGAGATTGAAAAGCGGAGATCTGCGGGAAGAAAGGTCTTGGACACAGGACTTAGTTGACACAAATTAAAATTTATTATAAGTTCAGGGTTGCGGATAAAATACTGCCCGGCGAAAGACCCTGATGAATGTTGCAGCCTGATTCTAAACAGAAAATCGCTCTCTCCCCCGAACGGGAGCTGCGCGGCGGCGACCTGATTGGCGCCGATCTGCGCGGCGCCGACCTGGCCGGCCGCGATTTAAGCAACGCCCGGTTGTTCAAAGCCGATCTGCGCGGCGCCAACCTGCAGGACTGCAACCTGGAGGGGGCCGAGCTCTCCGGTGCCAACCTGGAAGGCGCCCAGCTCGACGGCGCGAACTGCCGGCGGGCCGGCTTCGGCCGGGCCAACCTGCGCCAGGCCAGCCTGTTCCGCGCCGACCTGGAGGGGGCGACCCTGACCCAGGCCGACCTGCGCGACGCCAACCTGCACTGCGTAAACCTGAGCAGCGGCCGGCTGCGCGAAAGCGACCTGAGCGGCGCCGATCTCTCCGAAGCCGACCTGCGTCACGCCGACATCTCACTGGCGCTGGTCAAAAACACCAACTTCACCAACTCCGACCTGCGCCATGCGCGGCTGCGGATGCTGCGTCAGTTCAAGAGCGCCAACTGGATCGGGGTCGATATCCGCGACATCAACTTCGCCGGCGCCTACCTGATGCGCCGCGAGATCATCGATCAGAACTTCATCAAGGAGTTCCGCTCCTACAACCGGCTGAGTCAGCTCCTCTACTACCCCTGGTGGCTGACCTGCGACTGCGGCCGCAGCATGTTCCGCTGGTGCTGCTGCATCGGCGTCCAGCTGCTGTTTTTCGCCTATCTTTATACCCTGGTCGGCGTCGACTACGGGCCCTATAAAACCGGCCTTTCGCCACTCTATTTCAGCGTGGTGACCATGACCACCCTCGGCTTCGGCGACGTGGTGCCACAGAGCCTCGGAGCCCAGGCGATCGCCATGCTCGAGGTCTCGTCCGGCTACATCATGCTCGGCGGGCTGCTGTCGATCTTCTCCAACAAGCTCGCCCGCCGCGGCGATTGAGACAGGAGTGACCATTGCTGGGATTCGGCAAAAAGAATAAGGCGTCCGCCGATACCCTCGATCAGTTCGAGGTGCCGAGTTTTTCGGCGGCGGTTCTCAACCTGCTCAGCAAGCTGCGCGACCCGGAAGCCTCGATCAACGAGCTGGCCGAAGACCTGGAGCTTGACCCGGGACTGCATGTGCGGGTGCTGAAGATGGTCAACTCGGCGGCCTTCGGCCTGTCGCACAAGGTCAGCAACATCCGCCACGCGGTCAACCTGCTCGGCCGCTCGCGGCTCGAATCATTGGTTTTGTCGGTGGCGGTCAAGGACAGTCTCTCCGCAGCCGGCAGCCTTGACGGGTTCGACATGCAGGCATTCTGGGCCACGGCGGCCCTGCGGGCCACGGTGGCGCGGGAACTGGCCGCCCGCCTGGAGCCGAATCAGCAGGCGGATGTTTTCACCATCGGCCTGCTGCAGGATATCGGCATCCCGCAGCTGGCCCGTCAGCATCAAGCCTTCTACCAAGAGCTTTATGCGCACTGGCAGAGTGATCCGGGTGTTGAATTGATCGACCTTGAGCAGCTGCGCTGCAGCAGCGACCACGCCAGCCTTGGGGCCCGCATGGCCAGAAACTGGGACTTCCCCGACTCCCTGGTCGAGGCGATCGGACAGCACCATCAGCAGGGGGAAGCCGCTTCGTTGCCGTTCTCGCTCCGGGTTGCCGCCCAGATTCGCGGCAACTCCGAACTCGACACCCCCGCCAACCTCGCGGCCAGAGCCGCACAGCCCTCAGAGTATGCTGCCGAAGAGCTCATCGAGCTGCTCGACGCCGCCTTCGCCGCCAGTCAGGATCTGGCCAGCGCCCTGCAATAAAACCCACCGTTGACTTTATCCGGGAACGCGTTAGATTTAGCGCATCGTCCCTGCGCTTTCTAAAGGCTTTGGTCTGTTGATCAGGATTTCGACATCCAACACAACCCGGCTGGTGCTGCTGGTGCTGCTGCTCGGACTCGGCGGCTGCCGGCTGGAAAAGCAGCTCGACGGTCAGGTAGTCGACTTCGCCACCGGCCTGCCGCTGGCTGATGCGCGCCTGAGCGTTTTACAAACCGGCTGGGGGGTGAGCGACGGCCGCCTGGTCTGGGACAAAACCTTCCGCAGCAGCACCTACAGCGACCGCCAGGGGAGCTTCCGCCTGAGGTATCGGGT